>JAWNZB010000015.1:0-34570 GCA_038447835.1 Candidatus Igneacidithiobacillus chanchocoensis
ATGATACCCGCCCGGCTACAGCGCGACTCAACCATGCTCTACATGCGGCGGAAACCCAAATTCCTGATGTGGAGAAAAACTACTGGTCCAATCTCCAGGAACAGTGTCATTTACTGATGCACGAGCTGCAAGCGCTTGGACCGTCAATTTTCCGGCAGGATGAGGCATGGCAGATCCGATATCGCAGGGTTGTTACCGGCGCCACGCGTTTCCAGCGCCAATGCCGTCAGGGCATTCTACGGCAACAAGCATATCAGGGTGAGGTAGACAACCTGACACGCGTACCTGGGCGGAGTCGCTTCCAGCGAGAACTCGCGCGCGAGTTGGCGCGGGTACAACGGGGTGAAAAGGCTTGTTTGGCGATGATCGATCTCGATCACTTCAAGGCATTCAACGATCAGTACGGACACCTGGGGGGCGACCATGCCCTCTTCAGTCTTTGTCGCTTTCTGGAGCAGTCTCTACGCCCCTACGACCAGGTGTACCGCTTCGGTGGCGAGGAGTTTGCCATCCTTTTCCCGGGAATGACCCCAGAGTGGGCGGAGCCCAGTGCCAACCGCCTCTGTCGCCGCCTTGCCGATACCGAATTCTGCCTGGATGACGGACGTCCTTACCGCCTTACTATGTCCATGGGTATTGTCCAGTTGGACGCGGGGCAAAGCCCAGAAGCAAATCTGGAATTAGCTGATCAGGCCCTCTATCGAGCCAAAGCCGAAGGACGCAATCGCGCGGAATTTACCACCCTGCCACCTTTCACCCAAGCACAAGAAGCCGTATCCTTCCGCTAAATCTATGTGAGCCTTTGGGGATTTCGCATGTCCGATGCAACCGAGAAGGAAAAGGCCCTGCAGGTGCTGCAAACCCTGCTGCGCGAGGGGCGCTCTGTGCAACCCCAAAACTATCAAATGGTCTACGAGCGTCTTTTTGGTACCGTGGTATCCAGCGCAAATGATAGCACGCCTCCCCTCGCACGGATCCTTCCGGAATTTCTGGGTGAGTGGGAGCGTAGTCAGCAAGGTCTTAGTCATCTACAAAAAATGCAGGCACTACGCCAACAACTGAGCCATAGCAACAGCGATCAAGCGGCAGAGGTCTTACAGAATCTCACGCAACAATGGCAACAACGCCCCAGTCGGAGCATGGCAGAAAGTGAGCCCCCCAATACCACTGAAAACGCTTCCGCACAGAACATCATCCGTCTTCTTTGGCAACGTAGCTTGCGTCAGGGATTTTTTGTTGGATTGGATCAGGCACCGATCAATCGCGAACTTTTCGAGCAAACGGAATCCTTATTACAAAGAGAAAATTTTACTGTAGATGATTTTCTCCAAAACATTCGTGGGTTGTGGACAATCCTCGATCTATATGAGCAAAAACAGCAAAATACCATACAAAATATCCACTCCGCCTTACATTTACTGTTTTCTGGCGGTACTTCCCTCCTCCCCAAGGACCCCTGGCTCGCGCAACAACTAAGCCATCTCGATGCCTATGTTGCGGGCCAGAAATCGGCGGAGAAGAGTCAGGAGATGCTCGAGGCTCTCCGCGCTCTCCTCTATCAGCATGAGCAGCGCCGCGAGCCCGTACAGGCCGCCGACCGTGCGCTGCAAGAACTGCTGCAATTGGCGTTTTCTGTTATTGAAACCTTAAATACAGGTAGCACCGAAAACTACCGAGAATTGGCCGAGCTCAGCGCGCAAATCGAGAGAAGTGACGATATTGGAGTGATTCGTGAGCTTGTCGGCAAAGTATTACAGCGTAGTCGTAGCCTACAAGAAATTCTGAACAAATCCCGCGACGCTCTACAAGGTGCCCGACAACAGCTACAATCGTCGGAAGCACGATTACGCACCATGGAACAGGAAATTTCGGTGCTCAATCTTTTAGTACATCAAGACCCGCTTACCAAAACCTTGAATCGTCGAGGACTACAAATGGCTTTTGAACGCGAAAGCGCGCGCGCCAAGCGTCAGCAAATTCCCCTGAGCTTGACCATGCTCGACCTTGATCATTTCAAAAAAATCAACGACGAGCATGGCCATGAAACGGGCGATGCCGTTCTCTGCCATATCGCCTCACTCCTTACCAGCGCGTTGCGCGCAGAGGATATCGTTGCCCGTTTTGGTGGCGAAGAATTTGTAATTCTCATGCCGGGGACCTCAGCACGGGCCACCATCGACATTCTCCAACGCATCCAGTCGCGACTGCAGGCGTCGCCATGCAGAGTGGGGCCTGTTTCGTTACAGCCTACCTTTAGTGCCGGGGTCACAACCTGGCAACCCGGCTTTGACTTAGAACGCAGCATTGCCGATGCCGATCAGGCCCTCTACCGCGCCAAACGCGAGGGACGTAATCGTATCGTGCTGGATGAACGCATCGGAACCGCGACCGGCCTGTCAATAGATTAACTAAAAATTGCAGAATACGGGAGATAGCGATCTCTTATGGAGAGAAAAATGAAGGAAAAGGCAACTCAGGAATCTTATAAGGAGGAGCTGCACGCCCTCCAGGTAGAGCTCGTCAAACTACAACGACATATTATCGCTCGCGGCGATAAGATTCTTATTCTCCTCGAAGGACGCGATAGCGCTGGTAAAGATGGCAGTATCAAGCGCATCGTCGAGCACCTGAGTCCACGAGAGGTGCGCGTCGTTGCCCTCCCCAGACCCTCCGACCGCGAGCAAAGCGAGTGGTATTTTCAGCGCTACATTGCGCATTTACCGGCGGCTTCCGAATTCGTACTCTTCAATCGCAGCTGGTATAATCGTGCTGGCGTAGAGCGGGTTATGGGATTCTGCACTGCCAAGCAACTCGAAGAATTCTTTCAGGAAGTCCCAGTACTTGAGGGTATGCTCATGCGCTCCGGCATTCATTTGCGCAAATTTTATCTCGACATTAGCCGCAAAGAGCAAAAAAAGCGTTTGAGTGCTCGCGAGAATGATCCCCTGAAACAATGGAAAACCAGCCCTATCGATTTACAGGCGGTAAAACATTGGAAGGACTACTCCCAGGCCCGCAACGAGATGTTTGCGCGCAGTCACACGGTACTCTGCCCCTGGACCGTTGTCCGTGCCGACGACAAAAAGACAGCACGCCTACAAATCATCAAGGAAATTTTACTGCGCCTCGATTACGAAGGAAAAGATACCGACTTAGTAAGCCCGGATCGAAACCTTATTTTTGATTTCGATCCGGCCTACCTCGAAAACGGTAGTATTGCCGATTAAGCGTATCGGTTAACGGCGTCGGCGCTTGCGCTCGCCGCTAACCTGCCCCTCGGCAAGTACCCGTTCAAATTCGATTTTCCGTTCGTCCAGATTTACTTGCACCAAGCGCACGCGAATTTCCTCACCCAATTGGAAAATCTCGCCACTGCGCTCGCCTACGATGCGATAGTGCTTGGCGTCGAAATGATAGTAATCGCTGCCGAGGGTGCTGATATGGACCAGCCCCTCAACGTAGACCTCACGGAGTGCCACAAAAAGACCAAAACCGGTCACGCCAGTAATGATACCCGTGTACTCCGTTCCCACCTTATCGAGCATAAATTCGCATTTGAGCCACTGCACCGCTTCGCGCGAGGCCTCATCGGCGCGGCGCTCGGTCATCGAGCAATGTTGGCCCAGCTCCTTGAGCTCCGTCAGCGCTGGCAACTTGGGGGCACGTCCTGCTGCCGCGGCGTCAAGAAGCTCCTGGATGCCGCGATGAATCAGCAGATCAGGATAGCGCCGAATGGGCGAGGTGAAATGCGTATAAGCCGGGTAGGCCAAGCCAAAATGCAGACTGGTGTCGACGGTGTAATAGGCCTGGGAAAGGCTCCGCAGAATGATTGTTTGGATCAGGTTGGCATCCGGGCGCTCCCGCGTTACTTCGATGATCTGCGCCAAATCAACACTTCGGGGTCGCGTCGGCAAGCGCAGCGGCACCCCCAATTCACCGAGAAAACGTCGTAAATCCTCAATTTTGTCGGCGTTGGGTTCTGGATGTACCCGGTACAGCATCGGAAATTGATGAATGCGGAAATATTGCGCGGCACAAACATTGGCGGCCAACATGCACTCTTCAATAATGCGATGAGCGACATTGCGTTGCAGGGGAACGATGCTGTCGATGCGGCCTTGATCGTTGTAAATCATACGACTTTCTTGGCTGTCGAACTCGATCGTACCCCGCTCTTCCCGCGCCTTGGCGAGAGACCGATATAGGCTATGCAGCGTCTGCAGATGCGGCAGTAGACTGGCATCGTCTCCCTCGGCCAGGCGCTCGCCGCTCAACAGCTGGGCGACTTCTTCATAGGTAAAGCGACGCTGAGACCGCATCACTCCCCGCGCAAAGCGAAATTGCTGGCATTCGCCCGCAGCATCGAACTCCATTTCGCAGACCATACAGAGGCGATCGACGTGCGGATTGAGGGAGCACAACCCGTTGGAAAGTACCTCGGGAAGCATGGGAATGACCCGGCGCGGGAAATACACCGAGTTTCCGCGCCGCCGTGCCTCCTGGTCCAGGGCCGAGCCGGGCTGCACGTAGCTTGCTACATCGGCAATGGCCACAAAAAGGCGGAAGCCACCCTCTTCTCGCACTTCGGCGTAGACGGCATCGTCAAAATCTTTGGCGTCCGCACCGTCGATGGTCACCAAAGGTAGGGCCCGCAAATCGCGCCGCCCCTCTTTCATTGCCTCCGGAACTTCTGGCGCAATTTCCGCCGCCTCGCGCTCTACCGCCTCGGGCCACTGGAACGGCAAGCCATAACTGCGTACGGCAATTTCGACTTCCATTCCCGGCGCCATGTGTTCGCCAAGAATTTCGACAATGTGCCCTTCGGGCAGGTTGCGTCCATCGGGATAGGTATCGATCTGCAAGACCACAATCTGGCCGTGTACCGGTGCGAGTTCGCCGCTGCCGGTCACCACAAATTCCTGGTTGATTCGGCGATCTTCCGGAATGACATAGCGACTGCCCTCATCGGCATGGAAGCGTCCCACGACCTGGGTGAGGGCATGTTCGAGCACGCGCACCACGGCACCCTCCAAGCGCCCACGGCGGTCCTCACCGATTACCCGACCAAGAATCAAATCGCCGTGAAATACCTTGCGCATTTCTCGTGGCGAAAGGAAAAGGTCTTTACCGCCATCATCGCGCGACAAAAAGCCAAAACCATCCGGATGGGCGATGACAGAACCACGAATCATGTCCATTGCTTCGGCGATGCCGTAGGCGCCGCGTCGATTGCGCAGCAATTGCCCATCGCGCTCCATGGCGCGCAAGCGGCGGCGGAGGGCCTCTTGGTCGTCTTCAACAACGCCAAGATCTTCGATCAGATCTTCCAAACTCGCCGGCTGCCCCAAGCCTTGTAGATACTGTAAAATAAACTCTCGACTAACAATGGGCCGCTCGTATTTTTCCTTTTCTCGCTCATACATCGGATCCCTTTCCGGTAGGGATAGACTGGGCGACTCGTTTTCCGGCATTGACAAAAACTCCTTACTATCGGATGATGCGCGCTATTGCCGAGGTGGCGGAATTGGTAGACGCGCTAGGTTCAGGTCCTAGTGAGCGAAAGCTTGTGCTGGTTCGAATCCAGTCCTCGGTACCACTCTCCTAGAATTTTGATTGATCATTTCATTCACTGTTCACAGCTTCGTCTGCGGTACTATCTCTCAAGGCGAGGCACTTGTCCACGTGCCTACAGGGCACGCCCCGGACTTCCACCCATAACGACACTGGCGATGAATACAGAAATCTTGGCAATTCTTACGGTTGGTACCAGCGCATCGGGAAAATCCACCTGGGCACAAAGTCTGGCGGAACGTTTTCCCCAGTTACGCATAAACATCCTGGAACGCGATCAATTACGCCAAGAATTATATGCCGAAGCAAACGATACTCCCTTTTCTTGGGCAGACTGGGATAGCCAGCTCGAGGAAGAGGTGCAGTCTCGCTGGTTGCAGCGCCTGCGCGAGCTCCTCGACGCCGACGTGCTGGTATTAGCCGACACCCATATCGATCCTGCGCAATTGACGCGAGAAGCCCGTATCCTTGCCGATCTCGGCGTACGTGAACTCTTATTGCAATACTTTCCTCCCCGTCCGCTTGTCGAACTGATCCGCTACGATCAAAATCGCTCCGCACCGGTTGGCGCTGCCGTGCTGCGCCAACAGATTCAGCGCTTACAGCCTGAGGAAGTCTATTGGCAGGCTTTGGAGTCCGTCAGCAACGAGAAATGATGTGATATACTGAGGCAATAGATACGGCAAGGAGTTGCCCCATGAATAACATGCCTCCAGATTTTGCTACCCTGATTTCCGAAGAACAGAAACGCCTCGGCAAATATGTTCGCCCGGTGGCCATTTTACTCATCATCGTCGGTCTTATTGGCCTTATCAGTCCGGTATTCCTCTCTACCCTCACCGTTGGGCTGATTGCCGCCCTCCTCATTCTCGGTGGCGCGTTCTGGTCCGTGCATTTATTGGGTGACAGCGACCGCCATTTTTCTGACTGGCTACGCCCGCTCCTGCTGCTCATCACCGGCCTTATTATCGTCTGGGAACCCGCCGCTGGCATCGCCAGTCTCGGTCTCTTATTTATTCTGTACTTTCTTCTTGATGCCTATCGCAATTTCACCGCTCATCAGCGCTCGGGCGGTATTGGCCGTCCCTGGTTCATTTTTAGCGGCATTGTCGACGTATTTATCGCCCTCCTCTTCTTGGTCACCTGGCCCAAGGGCTCTCTCGTTCTGGTGGGCATTTTTGTGGGCATCAACCTCTTTTTTGATGGTATCGCCCTGCTCCTACTCAGTCGGGCTATGCCTGGCGGCAAACCGTAATTCAGCATGCGGAGATCTACTATGCGACGGCCTCTCCCCCTCGGTTTCCTGCCCCTACTCTTCCTCGCCGCCTGTGCCGCGCAACCGGGCCCAAGCGTGCGTGTAATGGCGCAAGCAGATACCAACCGGACTTCCCTCGATTGGGCCGGAGCATACGCTGGCGATGCGCCGGGGGCTGATACCCCCCTCATTCGCGTCACCATTGGCCTCGATGCCAACGGCGACTACCAAATCTCCCGACAATACGCCGATCGCCCAGCGAGTAGCTTCACGGAAATGGGCACCTTCTCCTGGCTCCACGACGACCGCGATATCGAGCTACGCGATCGTCAAGGACACACATCTCTGTATCAGGTGCGAGAGAATGCTCTCATGCCCCTCGACGCCGACGGTAAGGCGATCCCGCCGCGAGGCAAACACGACTGGTTGCTGCATAAGATTAGCGATCTACCCAGTGCTGCCGTCCTCTTCTCGAGCTTTCGCTGGCAGCTGCAATCTCTCAACGGTGCCAAGAGCATCGCAGAGAAAGGTCGGGCTCCCTACATCACATTCCTGCCTGCCGAGCAACGCATGAGTGGTTACGACGGCTGCAATCGTATCGGTGCTGCCTACGTCTTGGGCCCGCAACAGCACCTACGGTTCCGCGCACTGATATCGACACGCATGGCTTGCCCAGGCGTGGCAATCGACCGATCCTTCACCGCGGCCCTGGAAAGCACCGCGTCCTATCGCGTAGTGGCAAACGAGCTTCTGTTACAAAATGCCGCTGGCGCTGTTGTCGCTCGCCTCATCGCCGTGCCCCAACCGGAGGATTGATGATCACCGCGCCCGCCGTTTCCAGCCCAGCCCCCGCCCCAATCAACCAGATCGATGCGGCAAAGACCCGCGACATCCTCATCCGACTCAGGTATCTGCCGCTCACGGTGCGCGAGTATCTTGGCCCCAAGGCACATATTCATCAAAATCTGCAATGGGATTTTTCGGCGCCCGCCATACTCCGTCGGCTAAGCGCTCGGGATCCCTGGTCGGATCCTTTCAATCCTTGGGTTATGGGTGCCTTGTATCAGTTTGAGGCAGTGCATAATCTGCCGATTCTCCACGGCAGTGACGGTATTCGTGGCCTACCCCCCGTCATCGTCAAGGCCTTGCTGGCGGCCAAAAAGCCCGATCCCGACCCATGGATCTGGGTCTTGGTGAGTAAATTTCCGCGGCCAGAGACCATGCGGGTTTTTGTTGCTGGACACGGCTGGGTGTATCAAAGTGTCTGCAATACGGGGGTCCTCCACGCCACTCCCAACGGAACCTGGCCGATTTACGCGCGCGCCTTACAGACCAAAATGGTGGGCAATTTTCCGATCCCCGTGTCCAATCAGACTGTACATCTTTACCAAGCGGCGGTAGCTGCCGGCTACTCGGTACCGCCCATGCCGTACCAACGCTACCATCATCACTGGGTGCAATATCAAAAATACGACGATTCCGATATTCGCTGGGTCAATTATTTTTACCGCGGACGGGCATTACATTTTTATCCGCGCGCCGCATATGGCTTTCCGCAGAGCGCCGGCTGCGTCGAATTACCCAGGGCTGCAGCCAAGCATTTGTATACACTGCTGCACTACGGGGTACCCGTGAGCATCATCCATAGACTCCCTGCCCAAGGGCTACAGAATTCCACAGTGGCGTCACAATCTACTTATGTATATCGCGAGATTCCCGTACACTCATCGACGCAAAGCGTGCAATTACGATTAGTGCACGTTAGCGCTCTGCATACTCCGACTCCAAGCGGTACACCCAAGCCAATAACTCCGCCACCGCCTGGTATAGCTTCGGTGGGATCTCCCGATCCAGATCCAGCTGCATGAGCAAACTGACCAACTCTCGCGACTGATGCACGTAGACTCCTGCAGCTTCGGCGGTCGCTATAATCTGTTCGGCCAACAAGCCTTGCCCCTTGGCCACTAGGGTCGGTGCCGCCTCGCCGGGACGATACCGCAAGGCAGCCGCCAATTTTTTCTGCTCCTGATCGCTCATTGGTCGGATTCCAGCACAATCTGGGGATCTAGACCGTACGCTCGGAGTGCCTTGTACAGCGCTGTCAAGTGCTCTTGCGCAATGCTCAGCGTCTCGGAATCAAGACGCAAGCGCAGACCGAGACTATCCCCTTGCAGACGCAAGCGCGCATCGAGATGTCCAAGGGCAGGTAAGTCTAGTTGTACTCGACTATCCCAGGTAGCAACGCCCTGCTCATCTCTTGCCGTCTCTTTCTGCTCGTCTTCGCCACGACGTTGGCCAATGGTCCAGAAGACGCTTTGCCCTGGCCAAGGCGAGAAGGTCCAGGTCAGCTGTTGTTGCTGCAGAACCTGGCCTTGCTGCTGCAGCAGGGCTTGTAACGGAGCAGGGATAGAGGGAGCGCTCGCCGACTGGGCGGCAACTTGGGCATAGACTTGTAGCGCAGGGACGGATGCAAGCGCCGAGGTCGACGTTGCTGCCACTGGATTTGGTGGCTGATCGGTCGCCTGGCCAAGGATGGGGCTTAGACGCCCCTGTGGCTCTTGAAGTAGGCGCTGCAAGGGATAGTTTCCCTGCGCCCAGGCCTGCAGATGCCCCTCGTAAAAGATTCCACTATCCTCAACGGCCCCCTGTAGTTTTGCGGCCAAAGTGGAAGCAACGGGTAAAGAGCTGGCATACACACCAGAAAGGGCAAGAACGGCAGGTCCCACATCCGGTCCCGACCCAAAGAGAACCCGTCCCAGAACCGATAGACTGGCCGTCGCGGAACTCTGTGTTGTTCCTGGTTGCAAAAGCAGAAATTTTGGCTCTTCCTTATCGCCTCCCAAATACACCAGAGAGAGCTGGTCAACGTTACTCGGCCAGCGTTGCGGCAGTTGGAAAAGGAAATCTTGCCCTTGGATACGCACGACGGTCTCGCTGCCGGCGCGGCCCATAACCTGTCCAGAAACCGGCGTGCCCGCAGCAAGATCGGATACGCTGCTACCGACGCCAGCTCCGGTGGCAGCGCGGCCCTGAATTGGACCGAGAGCCGAGAGAGTATCGACGCCCATCGGGATTTATCTTCTCAGTCGCAAAAGCAGCTGGACATCAGCAATCCCGAGACCAAGGCGCTCGGCAATCTCCTTTTCGCTGAATCCCTGCTCCGTCAATTTCTGGGTTTGGCCCGGCAGCTGATCCCAAGCCGGCGATGCGGTGCCTACGGGTACGTCTTTAGTTGCTGACGCCTTTTCCGGAGCAAGGGCAGCTTGACGGTAGAGGGAGACCTGGCTGGCGAGGGACTCGCGCAGCGCATTCTCGAGGCTATCGACGCGATCTTGCAAACGGCGAAGGTCGCGACCTTGTTGTCGCCAAAGCCAAAACATGGCAAGTAACAGAACCAGCGCGAGCAGGAGCAAGCCATCCATGAGCAGCAGCATCATGCTAGGCGCCCCGCCACCAGCGCCGCAACAGAGATGTTTTTTTCTCCTGGAAGACGCCTGAGGAGCCTGGGAGGCCAATGCCCAAAACTTGCAGAATTTCGCGGTCGCGCGCTTGCACATATTGCGCGACAAGATCTGCTGCAGGTCTGGGTAAATCCAGAAAACATACACCCAGCACTAGGGTATCGGCTTGCGGTGCACTGACAAAACAGACCGAAGCTGATGCGGTAATTGGCGGGCTATCACGCAGAGCAAAACAAACCTCGGGTAATACGTCTCCCACTCGCGGCAACGGACCGGGAGGAACTTGGCGGAGTAAAATACGTTGACCGCCAATACTGATGTCCTGCATACGGCCCACCAAGGTACCGGCACTGCGACGCTGGATGCGCACCTCGTCGGGGTCGGAAATTGCCGGCGGTACTCGATATAATTGGCGCCGCTGCAATTGATACACTGCCTCGGGAAAAGCAACCTGCAGCATGTCGTCACGTCGTTGCAAGCACTGGCTGCGAAACCCTGTCATCACCCCGTCCAAACGAACCAGGACAGTCATATCTGCCGGCAAGGTTAACGCTGCTGGGAAATCGATAGGCAAATCAAAAAGCAGTTCTTCGGGTCCTGCCTCAGGGAGGAGGACGCTGCTGAAACTATGCTCTGCCTGCGCGAAGAGGAGGGAGCAAAACAGATGCTGTTGCTGCACTCGTTCCAGGATTCCCCGCACTTTCGCCTGGGCAGCCACCCGATAACGGTCCTGGAACAGGCTTTGCTCGGTATTCTGAAGGTCGACATGCATCTGCAGCCCCTACATTGCTGTACCGCTCAAATCACGCGGATTACCCGCCTCTTCAACCACTCACCTGCTCGACATTCTTTTGATAGATCTTGACCTTAGCGTGATCTCGCAAGGCCTTCAAGTAACCCTGACTGAGCAGCCGTACCCGCTGTTCGGCAAGAGATTTCTGGATTTCGTCGCGCACCGAAGGATTCAACAGACTCGGGCTGGGGAGCACGACTCCGGCCACAACATACAGCGTGCTGGCGTTATCGGAACTTGCTACTCCCGCCGTCAGCTTACCCAAGGCAGGAGCAGGCTCCAAAAATATTTTCTGCAGCAAAGCGGCCGGTAGTCCGCTGTCAGCCCGGCGCGATAACTCGGGAAAATGCATCAATTGGCTCGCATACTTCTCTTGCAGAGCTTGGATATTTTGTCGCTTTTGCACTGCTGCCAAAAGCTGCTTCGCGGTTTTCTCACGCAACAGCACCGCCTGTTGCGCCACGAGCTGGGCGCGCACCTGATCCTCCACCTGCGCCAAGCTCCGCGCGCGCGCGGGCTGATAATGTAGCAGGTGCACTGCCAACAGATCGCCATTGGTCAAACGCAACGCACTACTATTTTTCCCGGCGAGTACCGCGCTACTGAAGGCCAGGGCCAGGGCTTTCGGGTCGCTGAATACCCCAGTGCCGGGCGTTCCCTCTTGCATCAGAGCGCTCTTCTGCACCGTTAGATGATACTTCGCGGCAACGGCCTGGAGATCATTGCTACTGAAAAGCGCATTCTTAAAATCATCGATCTGCGACTCGAACTGCAATGCAGCGGAGTTACTCCCCGTAGCGGCGGTGCTCCCGGCTGCAACGTTCTGCTCGCCAAACACCACGTAGGCAACCTGCACCTGTGCCGCCTGCTGAAACTGTTGTTGGTGGGCTTCGTAATATTTTTTGATCTCTGCGGCCGAGGGTTGCTGAACCTGCCCCGCAACATCTTGGTTTTGCAGGGTAAGCACGTAGACGTTACGGTACTCCTGGGACCACTGCCAAACCTGCTGCGCCTCCGTGGGGGACGCCGTGGCAAGAATCTGCGGCAGGGATTGCAGCTGCTCCAACAACATGCCTTGGCGTAGTTGGGCCTCAAACTGCGCTGGGGTAAGACCATTGTCCTTCAGTAATTGTTCATAACGAGCGCGGGAGAACTGTCCTTTAACTGCAAAGACCGGCATCGAGACGATCTTGGCACGCAGAGCGCTATCCGGTACCTGCAAATGCAGTTTTCTGGCCTCGTGGGCAAGGAGCAGGTCATCGATCATGCTATCGAGGACTTGCTTGGTAAAAGCGGGAGTCTTCGCAATTTTTTCAGCCGTTGCAGCGCCAAAGATGTGGGTGTATTGCTCGGTAGCTTGCTGTAAACGATGCTGAAACAACGAACTGCTGATTTTTTCTCCGTCCACCTTAGCAACGATCTGGGACGAATCGCTTTGATCAAAAAGATAGCCGCTGACGCCCCATAACACAAAGGATAGGGCGATGAGCAGCATCACAATTTTCGCAACCCACGATTGCGACATACCCCGAAACACATCCAGCATACGAAGACCTCAGACCTCGAGAGCGCATAGGGCACTCGAATGACCTAACCGAAAAAAAAGCGACCCCACTTGGGGGTCGCCTTTGTTATTGGCGGGGTGGACGGGGCTCGAACCCGCGACCTCCGGCGTGACAGGCCGGCATTCTGACCGACTGAACTACCACCCCACAAGGACAATGGTGGGCGATGAGGGGCTCGAACCCCCGACATTCGGCGTGTAAAGCCGACGCTCTACCAACTGAGCTAACCGCCCGACCAGAAGCACTAGTTTACTGCATCCCGCAGCGCTTTTCCAGCCTTGAACTTGGGGGAGCGACTAGCGGCGATATCAATTTCTGCACCAGTGGCGGGATTGCGACCCTTACGCGCTTCGCGCTCGGCTACCATGAAGGAGCCGAAACCCACCAAGGTCACTTGGTCGCCGGCCTGCAGCGCCTCGGTGACAACCTTGATCGCGGCATCCAGCGTACGCCCGGCAGCGGCACGAGAAACATCAGCTTCTTCTGCGATTCTTTCGATCAATTCCGATTTATTCATGATCCTTTATCTCCTAAGTGTATAGGGTAGCTTGTGAGGCCAAAGTTTTATAACAGGACGAAAAAAGCGCTGTCAAGAAGAAGGCCTAAAAAAGCCCCGGCAAGACTTACCGGGGCTCGAGCCATACTCAGTGGGCAGCTCCACGTTTCTCCGAGCCTTCCTCCGGAGCAGCCACTGGCCCTGCGGCAACCGGGCTATCCTCGCCTTCCGTACGCGGCTCGGGCATGCGCTCCAAGGCAATGGCAAAGACCTCGTCAATCCAGCGTACCGGTTTAATGGTCAAGGCATCGCGCACATTTTTGGGAATTTCCTGCAGATCTTTTTCATTTTCCGCCGGAATCAATACCGTGCTAATACCACCGCGATGCGCTGCAAGGAGCTTTTCCTTGAGACCACCAATAGGCAACACTTCGCCACGCAGAGTGATTTCTCCGGTCATTGCCACACTGGCATGCACCGGGATCCCAGTAAGTGCCGATACCAAGGCCGTTACCATGCCAATACCAGCACTCGGACCATCCTTAGGAGTCGCCCCTTCTGGCACATGGATGTGCACATCCTTGACTTGGTAGAAATCGTGGGGAATACCGAGCATCTGTGAACGAGCGCGAACCACACTCATCGCGGCTTGGATCGACTCCTGCATCACATCGCCAAGCTTGCCGGTAATCAACAACTTACCGCGACCAGGAACGACCACCGCCTCAATACTGAGGAGTTCACCACCGACTTCCGTCCATGCCAGTCCGGTAACTTCACCAACGCGGTTTTCCTTTTCTGCCTTACCAAAATCAAAACGATGCACACCAAGATACTTATCGAGATTGCGCTCGCTGATCTGGACTTTTTGTCGTCTCTTATCAAGAAGCAGCTCTTTCACGACCTTGCGACACAAGCGCGCCAACTCCCGCTCGAGATTACGGACACCTGCTTCCCGAGTGTAGTGGCGAATGATGTCGCGAATCACCGCCGTGGAAATCTGAATCTCATCCTTGCGCAAACCAGCCTTCTCAATCTGCTTGGGCAGCAGATATTGGTTGGCGATATGGATTTTCTCGTCTTCGGTATACCCAGAAATACGAATGACTTCCATACGGTCCATCAAGGGTGCGGGAATATTCAAGGTGTTGGCCGTGGTCACAAACATGACCTCGGAAAGGTTGAAGTCCACCTCCAGGTAATGATCATTGAAGGTATTGTTCTGCTCTGGATCGAGCACCTCGAGCAAGGCGGAGGCGGGATCGCCACGGAAATCCATCGCCATCTTGTCGACTTCGTCGAGCAACATGAGGGGGTTACGGGTGCCAACCTTGGACAGGCTTTGCACAATCTTGCCCGGCAGGGCACCGATGTAGGTGCGACGATGACCGCGAATCTCCGCCTCGTCGCGCACGCCACCCAAAGACATGCGCACAAACTTGCGTCCCGTCGCCTGGGCAATGGAACGCCCCAAGCTGGTCTTGCCCACCCCTGGCGGTCCCACCAAGCAGAGGATCGGACCGTGGCTATTACCCACGCGCTGCTGCACCGCCAAGTATTCCAGAATGCGCTCTTTGACGTCCTCGAGACCATAGTGGTCGGCGTCGAGGATTTCCTTGGCGCGTTTGAGGTCCTGGGCGATCTTGCTGCGCTTTTTCCAAGGCACCGCAACTAACCAGTCGATGTAATTACGGACGACCGTGGCCTCCGCCGACATCGGGCTCATCATGCGCAACTTCTTGAGCTCCGCCTCGGCCTTGGTACGCACATCCTTGGGCATGCCCGCTTTTTGAATCTTGCGCGCTAGCTCGTCGGTTTCGTTACCACCGTCCTCGGAGAGGTCTCCCAACTCCTTTTGGATGGCCTTCATTTGTTCGTTCAGGTAATACTCACGCTGGCTTTTTTCCATTTGCCGCTTGACGCGACCCCGGATGCGCTTTTCGACCTGGAGCAGATCAATCTCCGACTCCATCATCCCTAGCAGATGCTCGAGCCGAGCCCTAGTGTCGGCCTTTTCGAGAATTTCCTGCTTTTCTTCGAGCTTGAGATTGAGATGGGCAGCTACCGTATCCGCCAGTCGCGCCGGATCCTCAATACTCGCCAAGGTTTGTAAGATCTCGGGGGGAATTTTTTTGTTCAGTTTGACGTAGGCTTCGAATTGCGCCTGCACCGAACGCAGTAACGCCTCGAGCTCGCGGTCGCTCTCGGTACCCGATTGGATCAGCGCAATCTGCGCCCGCAGGGTATCTTCCGCCGGCAAAAACGCCTGAATACGAGCGCGATCCGTGCCTTCGACAAGGACTTTGACGGTGCCGTCGGGGAGCTTGAGCAGCTGCAGAATGGTAGCTACGGTACCAACCCGGAAGATACGCTCGGGCTCGGGGTCATCGTCTGCGGCATTCCGCTGGGCAACAAGAAGAATCTGCTTGTCGCCGGCCATGGCATCTTCGAGGGCACGAATGGACTTGGGCCGCCCAACGAATAAAGGGATGACCATAAACGGGAACACCACCACATCCCGCAAGGGAAGGACGGGGACGATTAGAGTAGTTTCGCTCATTAGAGAACTCGTTTTGTTTTCAGCCACGCTTCACTCCACGGAAGATGGGGGTAAAACTTACCCCGTTAGGGAGGAGATGGGGATCGACGCCGTTTTTTTCAACGGCGCCGGACAGGATTTATTCAGGCAGGATGTGAGGCATCCACTTTCGCTGCCTCGTCATACACCAGAAGAGGTTTGCTCGCGTTTTCGACCACACCGGCATCGATCACTACCTTGCGAATCCCCGTCATGGAGGGCAATTCGTACATGGTATCGAGGAGAATGTGCTCAAGAATCGAGCGCAGGCCGCGTGCTCCCGTCTTACGCGTCAGGGCCTTCTTGGCGATGGCGCGCTGGGCCTCGGGACGGATTTCGAGCTGAATGCCTTCGAGGGCAAACAATTTTTGATATTGCTTGACCAAAGCGTTCTTCGGTTCCGTGAGAATGGTGACCAGGGCGTCCTCGTCGAGTTCCTCGAGCAGTGCCAAAATCGGCAAGCGCCCCACAAACTCAGGAATGAGCCCATAGCGAACCAGATCCTCTGGCTCGAGGTTTTCCATCATCGTCGAGGTAGCGAGATCTTCCTTGCCTTTCTTGATCTTCGCGCCAAAACCAATGCCACCCTTCTCCATCCGGCTGGCCACCGTCTTATCGAGACCAGCAAAGGCACCGCCGCAAATGAAGAGAATGTTGCGGGTGTCGACCTGGAGAAATTCCTGCTGGGGATGCTTCCGGCCGCCCTGGGGCGGAACCGACGCTACCGTCCCTTCGATGAGCTTGAGCAGGGCCTGCTGCACACCCTCCCCAGAAACATCGCGGGTGATAGATGGGTTTTCCGATTTGCGTGAAATCTTATCGATTTCATCGATGTAGACAATACCAGTCTGCGCCTTCTCGACATCATAATCACACTTTTGCAGCAATTTCTGAATGATGTTTTCGACGTCCTCACCCACGTAACCCGCTTCTGTCAGGGTGGTGGCATCGGCCATGGCAAAGGGCACATTGAGCAGACGGGCGAGGGTCTGCGCCAACAGCGTCTTGCCCGAACCCGTGGGGCCGATGAGCAAGATGTTGCTCTTGTCGAGCTCTACATCGGCATGACTGCCACCATGCTCCAAGCGCTTATAGTGGTTGTACACCGCTACCGATAGGACCTTTTTGGCAACATCCTGACCAATCACGTAGTCATCGAGGGTCTTGCGGATCTCCATGGGCTTGGGCAGCTTTTGTTTTTCGCTGCCAGCGCTATCGTCGAGAAATTCATCCTTGACGATATCGTTGCATAGTTCGATGCATTCATCGCAGATAAAGACATTGGGACCGGCGATCAGCTTGCGCACCTCGTGTTGCGTCTTGCCACAGAAGGAACAACAGAGGTTCTTCTCACCACTGCTCTCATTTTTTCCAGACATCGCTACTCTCCTGCCTGCAGTCAGGCACTCTCGTCATCACCCCGATGGGTAATCACGGCATCAACTAGACGATAATCCTTTGCTTCGCTCGCGGACATGAAGAAATCGCGATCGAGATCTCGTTCGATGCGCTCCTTGTCCTGACCCGTATGATGCACCAAAATCTCGTTCAAGCGCTCGCGAATTCGCAAAATTTCCTTGGCGTGGATGTCAATATCATGCGCCACACCCTGAAACCCGCCGGAGGGCTGGTGTAGCATGATCCGCGCGTTGGGCAGCGCATAGCGTTTGCCCTCGGCGCCGGCAGCCAGCAATACCGCTCCCATACTGGCCGCCTGTCCTATACATACGGTACTGACGGCAGGACGGATGAACTGCATCGTGTCATAAATAGCCAACCCGGCGGTGACTGATCCTCCTGGGCTATTGATATAAAGGGCGATATCTTTTTCCGGATTCTCTGCTTCCAGAAAGAGGAGCTGTGCGACAACCAGGTTCGCCATCATATCCTCGACCGGCCCCACCAGGAAAATCACTCGTTCCTTGAGCAAGCGCGAATAAATGTCGAAGGCTCGCTCGCCGCGTCCGGTCTGTTCGATGACCATAGGCACATAGCCCAAGCCGCGGGTTTCCTGCAATATCGGGTCCTGCAATCCCTGCTTCATGCACACCGTCCTGTCATCTTGCCTCAGTTTTGCTCTACCCCGGCGCCGCGGCCGGCGATGAGATCCTGGAATTCCACCTTCTGCTCTTCCACTGTAACACGCTCGAGTAGCCAGTCCACCACCGTGTCTTCGAGAACGATGGATTCCAGCGTTTCCATCCGCTCGCGGTCCTTGCGATACCAGGACATGAACTCGCGCGGGTCCTCGTATTGTTCCGCCATTTCTAGTAGAGCCTGCTCCATCTTTGCGGTCGACGCACGCAGCTGCTGCTGCCGAGCAATCTCCGAAAGCACTAGCCCCAAGCGTACCCGCTTCTCCGCTTCTGCACGCTGCTCGGCGCTAAGCTCCCCTTCCCGACCTTGCTTTGCGCGCTCTTCTTCGCTCTGCAACAGGGCCTTGGGTAGGTCCACGGTATTGGCCTCAAGGACCGCAGCCATGAGTAGCGTCTTGATTTGTTGGCGCCCAATCCGCTGCGCCTCGCGCTCTAAATTCGCCCGCACCTCGGCCTGCAGGGTTTCTACACTACCGTCTTCAATACCCAGGGAGCGAGCAAATTCGCTGTCGAGGGCCGGCAGCTCCGGCGCGGCAACTTCCTTAACCCGCACGAGAAAGTCCGCCGTTTTGCCGGCCAATTCCGCCGCCTGATATTCGGCAGGGAAAGGAACGGCAACCTGTTTTTCCTCACCGGCAACCATTCCAATCAGGGCCTGCTCCATTTCCGGCAGCAAACGCCCGGTACCGACGAGCACCGGATAATCGTCCATGGTTCCACCGGCGAAGGCTTCGCCGTCGATCTTGCCCTGGAAGTCGATAACGACCCGATCTCCAGCTTCCGCCGCCCGCTCGACTGGCCGATAGGTCTGGCGCTGCTGGCGCATGACCGTCAGCGTGCGCTCGACATCGGCATCACTAATGGTAACCACTTGGCGCGTCAGGGTAACCGTCGGCACTTGCGGGGTAAATTCCGGATACACCTCGACCACTGCCGTAAATACGAGATCCTGGCCAGGGGCACCTTGTTCGACGTTCACGTCGGGCCGTGCAACCGGACGCAGCTCGTTGCTGCGCAGGGCCTTGGCGTAGTGTTCGTTGATGAGGTCATCGAAGGCCTCAAGGAGGGCATCTCGCCCAAATTGTCGCTCCACCACCGGCAGCGGCACTTTACCCGGACGGAAACCGGGCAAACGGGCCTGTTTCGCTTTTTGCCGTAGGGACTCTCGGTAGTGCGCCTCGACATCGGCGGCCGGTACGGTAAAGCGCATATGCCGTTCCAACGGCGCCCCAGCGGGGATACTCAACTCCATGACATTATCCTTTCTGTGCATTTTTTCCACGACCTTACGGCCATCCTAAGACCTCGACCCATTTTGCTCAAGTTCAACGCAAACCGCGGCTCCCCGGCTTGACCGCGGTCGAGCCCGCCGCACAGAGAGGACAATCCTTGGCCTCCCAGGTCTGTACTGGCAAACGAAGCAGGGGATGATACGGCACTCCGTCAAAATCAGGAATGCCTGCCGCGCTGCGATCGATAATAGCGGAAACCACCACCACCCGCGCGCCCTGTGCCGCAACGACGGCCATACATTCCCGCGTCGAGCCGCCCGTGGTGGTGATGTCCTCGACAACCAATACTCCTTCCCCTGGCTCGAGGGCAAAGCCCCGCCGCAAGGTCATCTGGCCGCCTTCGCGTTCGGTAAAAAAAGCCCGCACGCCAAGGGCGCGTCCACACTCGTGGGCGACGATTACCGCGCCCATGGCTGGCCCCACTACGGCACTAATCTGACTGCGCAATTCCGCGGGAATGCCTTGCGCCATAGCCTCCGCCACCCGCGCCGCATGTTCCGGGTGCTGCAAGACCCGCGCCGATTGCAAATAGGTATCGCTGTGCAAACCCGAGGACAGGAGAAAATGCCCGTGCAGCAAGGCGCCATCCTCTTCGTAAAGACGGATGACTTGATCGGGACTGAGAGGCGTGTCGCTCATGAGGATAGGCTCCGCGGGGCAGAATTGGAGGGGACGGCGGCAATTTCCGCAAGTACTGCGGCACAGGCCGCTGTCGGATTGGCAGCGGCGCTAATTGGCCGGCCAATAACGAGATAGTCTGCGCCGGCCGCCAGGGCTTCTGCGGGGGTCAGGACACGGCGCTGATCGTCGTGCGCGGTACCAGCGGGACGAATTCCTGGCGTGACACGCAGCAAGGACGGCTGACGCTCGCGTAGAAGCGCTGCCTCTTGGGCCGAGCAGACCACTCCATCGAGGCCGGATGCGGCGGCCAAGGAGGCAAGACGTTCCACCTGCGCCTGCGGCGTATCCGTGCAGCCAATGTCACGCAAGGCGGCAGCATCGAGGCTGGTGAGAACGGTGACGGCAATCAACAAAGGACGCTGCCCGGCGCTAGACTCGACGGCACTGCGCGCCGCCTCTAGCATGGCAAGCCCGCCGCTGGCGTGGACATTGAGCATCCATACGCCCAATTCGGCAGCGGCGCGGCAGGCCCCAGCTACCGTTGCCGGAATATCGTGAAACTTGAGATCGAGAAACACGGAAAATCCACGAGCTTGCAGGGATTCCACCAAAGCGGGACCAGCACTGGTGAAGAGTTCTTTACCGACTTTTACCCGAACCTGCTGCGGATCGAGGCGTTCAGCAAGGGCCATGGCCGCTTTTGCTGTCGGGAAATCCAGGGCGACGATTAGTGGGTACATGCTGCTTTCTCTCCACTACTACGAAAGGTTCCCCAATGGCGACAACTGGGGCAACGCCAGTAGAATTCTATTGTCTGATAGCCGCAATGATGGCATTGAAAAACGCCTTCGGACAATGGTAATTCCGTTACCGCTTGCCGCATCTCCGGCAATACCGGAAGCGGGTCTCCGCCTGCACGCAGATAGAACTGCAGGGTGAGCAGGTCGCTACTGCGCAGAAGGCTGGCACGGAGAAAATCGATCACCGCCGGCTCCCCTTCAACACGACGCAGGGCCAACACCAGACGCGACAATAGCGGCGCTGTCGACGCCCGCACCAGCAATTCCTCGCGCCACGCTTGGCATTGCGGTAGCTCTCCGCAGTTCTGCAAGCTTTCCAAGAAGGGATCCAGTACTTGGCCAAGGATGGCAACATGATCCGAGCGCAACAACGTCGACCAGTGACCGGCGGCCGCGGTCCAGTTCCCTTGCCTGTGCGCTATCCGACCGCGCAGCAACGCAAGACGGGGAGAGCTGGCATCGGCTCGCTCCGCCTCCGCCAACAATGCTTGTGCCGCCGCCAGGTTGTCGTGCAGCTTCTCCTCGGCCATCTCGCAATAGAGGAGAGCGATGATACTCGTCTGACCTTCTCTCCCCTGTCCCTGCAGCTCTTGGCGTACGCGAATCGCTTGTTCCCAATCGGCCCCTAATTCGTAGACCTCGGCCAAGAGCTCCCGCGCCGTGCGAGACTCTGGATCGCGCTGTAGTAGGTCGCGGAGGATCGATTCGGCGCGATTGAGGATGCCCGCCTTTAGGTAATCCCGGGCAATTTCCAAGAGCACTTCCTGCTGTTGCAAAACATCAAGATCCTGCTGCTCGAGGAGGTGCTGGTGCACACCCAAGGCGCGCTCCAGCTCACCGCGACGTCGAAACAGTCGACCCAGAGCAAGGAGCAAATCGGAACTCTCGGGATACTGCCGCAGGGCATCGAGAAAGGCCTTGACCGCTTCATCATTGCGCTCGCCCAGCAGATGGCCTAGGCCTTGCACATAAATGCGCGGGATCGGCACATGGACCGAACGCCGACCTACTTTGGGTGCAACAAACCAACCCAGAGCAAAGGCTACCGGAACAAGCAGAACGAGGGCCAGGGTTAGGGAGCCCATGGCAGCCGTAGGGGCCTGCTAACGAACAGATTCAGGCGTGTAATCGACCTGTTCCCGCAATTCTTTACCGGCTTTGAAGTGTGGAACCCGTTTTTCTGGGACCATCACCGCCTCACCAGTACGCGGATTCCGTCCCATTTTTTCGGGTCGAATATGCAGCGAAAAACTCCCAAAACCGCGAATTTCGATGCGCTCATCTTGCTGCAAGGCATCACTCAGGTACTCGAGAATATGACGCGTGGCATTTTCAATGTCGCGCGGTGGCAGCGTCGGATACTGCGCGCTGATGTATTTGATCAACTCCGATTTGGTCATTGGAAGCATCCTCCCCATCTGCAGGAAAAAATCTGGGCCAAGCAACGCGTGTTACTTGGCCCCCAGCTAGAGGGCGTTAGCCCTCCTCTTCCTGCTTGCGCTTGAGCTGTTCCTTGATGAGATCGCCGAGGCTGGTGGTTCCCGTAGCCGCACTACGCGAATACTGTTGCACCAAGCTACCCTGCTCTTCCGAGGACATGGCAGGCGCCGCGGCATCGCGCGCCTTGCTGCTCAGGGTCAGACTGCGATTTTTACGATCGACCGCCGCAATGGCGACCCGTACCGGGCTGCCAGTCTCTGGGCTTGTGCCCTTGGCAAATTCCCGTGCTGGCAAAAAGCCCTCAACGCCTTCGGCCAGACGCACCAGCGCACCCTTGCCGTCCACAGAGATCACCTCACCGTCGGTAAGCTCGCCCTTTTCGTGCACGGCAACAAACTGCAGGAAGGGATCGTTTTCGAGCTGCTTGATACCCAGACTGATCCGCTCACGCTCGGGATCGATGCTGAGGACCACCGCCTCAACGTTGTCGCCCTTCTTGAAGTCGCGCACGGCTTCCTCACCGGCACGCTCCCAAGAAAGATCGGAGAGATGAATCAGACCGTCAATGCCGCCATCGAGACCAATGAAGACACCGAAATCGGTAATGCTCTTGATCTGGCCGGAAACCCGATCGCCCTTCTGGAAATTGTCACCAAAATCCTCCCAGGGATTGGGTAGACACTGCTTGATGCCAAGCGAAATCCGTCGACGCTCTTCATCGATGTCGAGGACCATGACCTCGACTTCTTGGCCAAGATGCAAGGCCTTGGCCGGATTGACGTTCTTGTTGGTCCAATCGATCTCGGAAACGTGCACGAGACCCTCGACGCCATCCTCGATTTCGACAAAGGCGCCGTAATCGGTGATGTTGGTGACCTTGCCAAAGATGCGCGTATGCTCGGGGTAGCGGCGGGCGATATCCTGCCAGGGATCGGCACCCAACTGCTTCATACCTAAGGAAATACGGCCGCGCTCGCGATCAAACTTGAGAACCATGACCCGAACTTCATCGCCGGCATTGACGACTTCGCTGGGATGCTTGACCCGGCGCCAGCCCATGTCGGTGATATGCAGCAGTCCGTCGATTCCGCCCAGGTCGATGAAGGCACCATAGTCGGTGAGATTCTTGACCACGCCCTGCAGCACCGCCCCTTCCTGGATGCTTTCGAGGAGCTGACCGCGCTCGGCGCTCTGCTCTTGCTCGACGACCGCGCGCCGGGAAACGACGACATTGTTGCGCTTGCGATCGAGCTTGATGATCTTCATCTCGAGCTCTTTGCCTTCGAGGTAGGCGACGTCACGCACCGGCCGCACATCGACCAGGGAACCGGGCAAGAAGGCACGCACGCCGTCGATACTGACGGTGAAGCCACCCTTAACCTTGCCGGTGAGGAAACCTCTGACCACCGCCGACTCGCTGAAAGACTTTTCCAATTCTTCCCAAGTCTTGGCGCGCCGTGCCTTCTCACGCGAGAGGCGGGTTTCGCCCATACCGTCTTCGACCGATTCGAGACAAACTTCGACGGAATCACCAACCTGGACTTCAAGAACGCCCTCGGGACTGCGAAACTGTTCGGCGGGGATGGGGCCCTCAGACTTGAGGCCGACATCGACCATGACAAAGTCGTTGTCGACGCGAGTCACGGTGCCAACCAGGAGATCGCCGGGCTTGAGGCCCTGGGAGCTTTCACTTTCGGCAAAGAGTTCGGCAAAACTGGGTTCGGAATGAACTTCACTGTGTGGGGTGGTCATAAAGTTAGATAAACCTCGTCATGGAGCGCGCTTGCCCCATTACTTCTGAAAAAACCAGGTTACTGGCGCGAAATAAATTCCCCGAGGGTGTCATTTACCCACCCTGCAAGGACCCGAAACGACTCTTCAATGTCCTGATGACTACTATCCAGAATTCGCGCGTCTGGCGCGGGCTGGAGAGGGGCAACACTCCGTTCGCGATCGCGACGATCACGCTCGATGATTTCTGCCTCCACGCTCTCCAGAGTAGCACTATCCCCCTGTTCCAGCAACTGTTTTAGGCGTCTCTTGGAGCGCTCTTCGACACTTGCCGTGAGGAAGACCTTGAGCGGAGCATCGGCGAAAACAACCGTGCCCATGTCTCGCCCATCGGCAACCAATCCGGGCGGCTGACGAAAATCTCGCTGCCGTTGCAGGAGCGCCTCGCGAAGCAAGGGCAAAGCCGCAATTCGCGAGGCTCGTTGGCCCGCCTCAGGGCTCCGCACCTCTTGGGTAACCTCCTGATCCCCCAAGAATATCAGGGTTTCTCCCTGCCGCTCTGCAAAGCGCAAAGGCAGGTCTTGCGCCAAGAGTAGCAGACGCGATTCGTCGGGTTCGGCGTTGTCAGATAGCAGGCCAGCGCGTACCGCCGCCAAACCCATGGCGCGGTAAATAGCACCGCTGTCGAGCAGATGCCAACCCAGGCGGCGGGCGAGAAGACGGCTGAGAGTGCCCTTGCCAACGCCTCCTGGACCATCGATGGTGATAACCGGAACGGTGCTCATGCTTCTTGCACCTGCAGGGAGAGTCCCGCCTCGATGGCAAGCTCTGGGAAATTGGGAAAGGACGTTGCCACGTTGCGGCAGTCTTCGATTTGTATGGGGCCTGCAGCGCGCAACGCGGCCATGGCAAAGGACATGGCGATACGATGATCGCCGTGGCTATCGACCCGGCCACCTTGCAGGCCACCGCCGTGGATGATGGCGCCATCAGGTTGCTCATCGACAGCTATGCCAAGGGCGCGCAGACCAGTCGCCATGACGGCAATACGGTCGCTCTCTTTGACCCGTAGCTCCTCCGCGTCGGAAATGACGGTTCGCCCTTCGGCGCAAGCTGCGGCAATGAAAACCGCCGGAAACTCGTCAATAGCCAAGGGAACGAGGCGTGGCGGGATGTCGATGCCCTGCAAGCGGGCAGAACGTACCCGAATATCGGCCACCGGCTCGCCGCCCACTTCGCGCAACTGGGTGAGATCGATGCGGGCACCCATGCGCGTGAGAATCTCGATTACCCCGGTGCGGGTGGGGTTGATACCGACATTTTCGAGCAGCAGATCGGAGTCGGGAGCAATGGTCGCGCCGAGCAGAAAAAAGGTGGCGGAGGAAATATCCGCTGGTACGTCGATGGCCTGGCCCTGCAGCGTTCCACCACCCTCCAAACAAGCGTACAAGGGTTCCTGTGCCAAGGCGTAGCCAAAACCGCGCAGCATGCGTTCGCTATGATCTCGGGTGGGGGCAGGCTCGCGCACGCAAGTGCGTCCTTTGGCGTAGAGGCCGGCCAGAAGGATGGCGGATTTTACCTGGGCGCTGGCCATGGGCAGGGTATAGTCGATGCCATGCAGCGGGGCGCCCACAATCTGCAGCGGCGCCCTGCCCTCCTGGGCAATGATCTGCGCGCCCATTTGGCGTAGGGGCTCGATTACCCGGCCCATGGGGCGACGCTGCAAACTCTCATCGCCAGTCAGGGTACTGGCAAAGGATTGACCGGCGAGAACCCCGGCGAGCAGACGCATGGCGGTTCCCGAGTTGCCGCAATCGAGGGGAATCTGCGGCGCTTGCAGACCCTGCAGGCCGACCCCGTGGATGCGTAAAGAACCCTCTCGCGGGCCTTCCATCTCGACGCCCATGGCGCGAAAAGCGGCAATGGTG
Organism: Candidatus Igneacidithiobacillus chanchocoensis; assembly: GCA_038447835.1. Lineage (GTDB taxonomy): Bacteria > Pseudomonadota > Gammaproteobacteria > Acidithiobacillales > Acidithiobacillaceae > Igneacidithiobacillus > Igneacidithiobacillus chanchocoensis. The sequence goes on from JAWNZB010000015.1 coordinate 25,628, forward strand.
GCCAGGACATCGGCGCCCTCGAGCAGGCCCGTTACTTCGGTGACGCCGTTGCTCAAGGCGCCAAGAATCACGGAACGATGGGAAATCGACTTATCCCCCGGCACTCGTAGCCGCCCGCGCAGCGCCCCTCCCGGCTGAACGATGTACTGCATTCCTTACCTCATCCTGATGGAAAGTGGAATTGAGAGCGGGCTCGTTGCCCACGCGCCAGACTTGCCGCTAACCCCGCCCGATCGCCTGTCGCCAAATGGGCATCAAGGCGCGCGAGTTGCTCCTGAAAGCGCTGCAGGTCGGCACGCACTGCCGATCGGTTTTGTTCGAGAATATCTGCCCACAGCTGTGGGTCGCTGGCGGCAATGCGGCTGAAATCGCGCAATCCACTCCCCGCCAGCAGGCGAAGATCTTCTTCCGCATCGCCCAACATTTCCAGATAGGCAAAGGCGAGCAGATGCGGCAGATGACTGGTCGCCGCCAAGGCGCGATCGTGTGCTTCGGCCGACATTTCGAGCACTTCGGCGCCCAAGGTCTGCCAAAATTGCCGCAACCGGGTGAGCACATCAGTATTCGGCTGCGCACTCGGGCAGAGCACACAGCGGTAATTGCGATAAAGCTCCGCCCGCGCCGCCACAAAGCCCTTCTGTTCCGCGCCAATCAGCGGGTGCGAGGAGAGAAAACGATGCCCGAGCAGGCTTTCGCCATGGCGCACGTGCTCGGCCTTGACGCTGGCAAGGTCCGTGACCACGGTGTTGCTGCGAGTCGCCTGGGCCACGTACTGCAGAAGCTGCGGCAAGGCCAGAGGCGGCACTGCCAAGATCAGAAGGTCCGTCTCTACCAGGGGTAGGGATGCCGGATCCTGCTCTACTTGGTCAAATACCGGCACCCCATGGACGACGGCTGCGGCAGCACCCTGCAAATCGGGGTCGCTGCCACCAGCTCCGAGCAAGGTCCCGGCAAAGCCCCGCGCCCGCAAGGCCAAGGCCAGGCTTCCCCCCATCAGCCCCAAGCCGATAATGGCAATGCGCTGAAAAGGGAAAGCCAGCATCCTAGAGACTGCGGCCAATGGCCTCGGCAAGTTTGCGTAGTTCGCCCATCAACGTTTGCAGCTGCTCCGGGCTCAGAGCTTGGTCAGCGTCGCACCAAGCCTCTTCCGGGCAGGGATGGGACTCGATGAGCAGACCATCGGCACCGGCCGCAATCGCTGCCTTGGCGAGGGCGGGTACCAGCCAAGTCTTACCTCCCGCGTGACTGGGATCGACGATCACCGGCAGATGCGTTTCCTTTTTAAGGAAGGGAATGGCGGTAACGTCGAGAATATTGCGGTAGCTGGTCTCGAAACTGCGAATGCCACGCTCGGCAAAGATGATGCGATGGTTACCGTGGGCGGCGATATATTCTGCCGCCATCAGCCACTCCTTGACGGTGGCGCTCATGCCGCGCTTGAGGATGACAGGCACCTGCAGGCGTCCGACCTCCTTGAGCAAGTCGAAGTTTTGCATGTTGCGGGTACCGATTTGGATGACGTCGACGCGCTTTTCGAGGAACAAGTCGATTTTGCGCACATCCATGAGCTCGGTGACGATGGGCAGATTGTAGGCATCGGCAGCATCGCGGAAATAATCGAGGCCCTCGTCGCCAACCCCCTGGAAGGTATAGGGGCTGGTGCGCGGCTTGAAAGCACCGCCACGCATCAGCCGGCAACCGGCAGCCTGCACAGCGGCTGCGGCCTGGCGCATCTGCTCCGGGGTCTCTACCGAGCAGGGTCCGGCAATCACCTGGATTTGCGGGCCACCAAAGGGGATACCGCGCACCTCGATAATGCTATCGGAGGCTTTGAATTCGCGGCTGACGAGCTTGTAGGGTTTGAGAATGGGCATGACCTGTTCCACGGCGGGCAAGGATTCAAGCATCCCTTCGGCAATCAGTCGCTCGTCGCCGATGAGGCCGACCACGGTACGCTCCGCGCCATTGCTCACCATAGGCTGCAAGCCCAACTCGCGGATACGCCGCAACAACTGCTCTCGTTGCTCCTCAGTTGCCTGGGGCTTGACGATGACGATCATGATTCAGAGTACCTCGCCCAAAGTCTGTAAAAAACGCTGATTTTCCTCCGGCAAACCAATACTCACCCGCAGGTGGGAAGACATGCCGTAGGGCCCCAGCGGCCGAATGATGACCCCCCGTTGCAGCAGGGCTTGATACAAGTCTTGCGCCGGGCGGGGGGTAAAAAAGGTGATAAAGTTGCCCGCAGCCGGCAGCGTTGTCAATCCGTACTCGTGCAAGCCCTTTTCGATAAGGGCAAGACCGGCGCGATTGTTGGCCAACGCAGCGGCGAGGTGTTCGGTATCGTCGAGGGCGGCAATTGCCGCCACCTGCGCCAAGCTATTGCTGTTAAAGGGCAAACGCAGGCGCTCGAGGAGCGCAATGAGCTCTGGCGCCGCAACGGCATAGCCACAGCGCAAGCCCGCCAAGCCATATGCCTTGCTGAAGGTGCGGGTTATCAACAAGTTGGGATGCCGCGCCAGGCGATCGATACCATTTGGATAATCCACCGCCGTCATCAACTCAGCATAGGCCTCGTCGAGGACGACCAGCACATGCTCTGGCACCTTGGCCAAGAAGGCATCGAGGGCCACCCCAGTAAAAGAGGTGCCGGTAGGATTATTGGGGTTGGCGAGAAAGACCAGGCGCGTGGAGGGCCCAATCCGCGCGGCCATGGCGTCGAGATCGTGGCCGTAGTCCTGGGCCGGCACCTGCACCAGTTCCGCCCCTACCGAGCGCGCCGCGATGGCATAAGAGGCAAAGGCATATTGGGAGACGATGAACTCGACCCCGGGGCCCGCAAAACACCGACAAAGCATAGTAAAGATTTCATCGGAACCATTGCCGAGGAGAATCTGCTCCGGCGCGACTTCGAGGCGCTCGCCCAAGGCGCGGCGCAACTCCGGCGCCGAACCCTCGGGATAGCGCCCGAGATCGGGAACCGCGGCGGCAATGGCGGCTTGTACCTTGGCGCTAGTGCCCAGGGGACTTTCGTTGGAGGCAAGTTTGATGGCGTTGTCGATACCCAACTCGCGTTTCAGTTCGGCCAGGGGTTTGCCCGGCTGATAGGGTTGCAGGCCCTGCACCCAGGGCATGGTTTGCCATGCAGAAGTCATCAGTACACCGCCCGTGGATAGCTACCCAAAATGCGCAGGAAAGCCGCTGTCTCCTGCAGCGTGGAGAGAACCTCTTGCACCTTGGTATCTTGTTGATGACCAAGGAAATCGAGATAGAAAACATACTGCCAACGTGCACTGCGTGCGGGCCGGGATTCGATGCGGGTGAGGCTGATCTCGGCAGCCGCAAAAGGCGCCAGCAGAGCGTAGAGGCTACCGGCCCGGTGCGCGCCGCCCACGACGATGCTGGTCTTGTCGGCGCCGGTGCTACGCGTTGGGATTTTACCGATCACCCAAAAACGAGTGCTGTTTTCCGGGTTATCTTCGATTCCCTCGGCTAAGATTTGCAGACCAGCATGGCTTGCCGCGGCCCGCGTAGAAATGGCAGCACCTTCGGGGTCGCTGGCGGCGCGCTGGGCAGCCTCGGCATTGCTCGGGGCGTCGCAGAGCTCGATGCCGGGAAGGTTTTGCGCCAACCACTGCCGACATTGGGCTCGAGTCTGATAATGCACGTGTACCCGCCGAATGGCCTCGCGGGGAATGGCAGCGACGAGATTGTGGACGATCCGCAACTCGACCTCGCCACAAATCTGTAGGGGGTAGTCGAGCATAAGGTCGAGGGTTTGATTGACTGCCCCCTCGGTGCTGTTTTCTACCGGTACTACCCCAAATTGGGTGGCACCGCTGTCGGTTTGGCGAAAGATCTCGGCGATGTTGTTTACCGGCACAAAGGCGGCGGCGTGGCCAAACTGTTTTTCAGCAGCAAGCTGCGAGAAAGTGCCAGCAGGACCGAGATAGGCGACTCGCAGGGGCTGCTCGAGCGCCAAGCCCGCGGAGATGATTTCCCGAAAAATGGTGCCAATTTGTTCGGCACTATAGGGTCCGGGATTTTGCGCCACCACCCGGCGCAGAATTTCGGCTTCGCGATCGGGATGGTAAAACTGCGTGCTGCCTGCCGCTTGTTTCCATTCCCCAACCGCTTGGGTCAGGCGACCCCGTTCGCCAAGAAGACGTAGGATCTCGCCATCGACGCGGTCGATTTCCTGGCGCAAGGCGCCGAGCTGTTGGTCGGACGCTTCAGCCATGGCGACGGGCGAAATCGCCAAGAAAATCTACCAACGCCTGCACCCCGGTTTCGGGCATAGCGTTGTAGAGAGAGGCACGCATGCCGCCCAGCAAACGGTGCCCCTTGAGCTGTAACAGCCCCCACTCCCCGGCTTCGCGCAAAAAAACGGCGTCGAGGGCGGCGTCGTGCAGGAAGAAGGGCACATTCATCCGCGAGCGATTGCGTGGGGCGACATCATTGCGATAGAAGCCACCCGATTGATCGATGGCTGCATACAGCATCTGCGACTTGTGCGCGTTGCGCGCGGCCATGGCCGCGAGCCCTCCTTGCTCCAGTACCCAGCGGAATACCAAACCCGCTGCGTAAATCGCAAAGGTTGGCGGGGTGTTGTACATGGACTGCTCTTTGGCATGCACAGCGTAATCGAGCATGGTCGGCACCAGTGCCCCGGCGTGGCCAAGGAGATCGTCGCGGACAATGACGAGGGTTAGTCCTGCCGGGCCGATATTTTTCTGTGCACCGGCGTAGAGCAAGCCAAAACGGCTGACGTCGAGGGGCTTGGAGAGAATGTTGGAGGAGACATCCGCCACCAGGGGCACGGAACCAAGATTGGGGATGAAATCGAACTCGATGCCGTCGACGGTTTCGTTGTCGGCATAATGGCAGTAGCGATATTCCCCCTGCAGTTGCCACTGTTCCTGCACGGGCACGGCGTGGTCGGGGTGTTCTGCATTGCTGGCGACGATATCGATGTTCCCGCCCAAACGGCGCGCCTCGGCACTGGCCTTGCGCGACCATACCCCGGTCTCGACATAGGCGGCCTTGCCCGAAGCCAGCAGATTGAGGGGGACCATGGCAAACTGCAGGCTTGCCCCGCCCTGCAGAAAAAGCACCCGATAGTTGTCGGGGATGGCGAGAAGAGTGCGCAGATCGGCCTCGGCTTGGGCGATGATGCCGCTGTACTCCTTGCCACGATGGCTCATCTCGAGAATCGACATGCCGCTGTCGTGCCAATCGGGAAGCTCTTCCTGCACTTGCGCCAACACAGGTTTGGGCAAGACCGCAGGACCGGCGCTGAAATTATAGATGGGACGCTTCATAGGTCATCGATAGGCAGCTGTCCCTGCCCCTCCTCCTCTTCTTCGGAGTCTGCAATGAGCGCGAGACCGGCTAGATGCTCGCCTTCGCCCAAATTGATGAGGCGCACGCCTTGCGCGTTGCGACCGGTGCGGCGGATTTCCCGCACCGCCATGCGGATCAGGGTACCACCATCAGAAACCAGCATGAGCTCATCGCTATCCTGCACCGCCAGCGCTCCCACTACCTTGCCGTTGCGAGCATTGCTCTGGATGGCGATGACGCCCTTGCCGCCGCGATTGGTGCGACGGTAGTCGACCACGGGGGTCAACTTACCGTAGCCGTTGGTGGTGGCGGTGAGGATGACCTGCGATTCCTCCACCAACTGCGCGGAAATAACGCGGTCGTCTTCCGCCAGGGAAATTCCTCGCACTCCGCGCGCCGCGCGCCCCATGGGACGCACCTTCTCTTCCGGGAAACGCACGGCCATGCCGTCGCGGGTGAAAAGCATGAACTCCCGTTGCCCGTCGGAGAGGCAGACAGCAACGAGCCGGTCACCGGGGTCGAGATTAATGGCGTTGATCCCTTGGCTACGCGGGCGAGAGTAGTCCATGAGCGGCGTTTTCTTGACCACGCCCAAGGCGGTGACCATGCAGACATAGAAACCTTCCTGAAACTCCCGTACCGGCAGCACGGTGGTGATGCGCTCGCTCGGGGCCAAGGACAGGAGGTTGACGATGGGCTTGCCGCGCGCGCCGCGTCCGGCCTGGGGCAGTTGATAGACCTTTTCCCAGAACACCTTGCCGAGATTGCTGAAAAAGAGCACGTAGGCATGGGTGGAGGCGATGAACATCCGCTCGACGAAATCTTCTTCTTTGGTGGTCGTAGCGACCTTGCCGCGTCCGCCGCGACGCTGGGCGTTGAAGACCGTGACCGGCTGCGCCTTGATGTAGCCAGCGTGGGTAAAGGTGACGACCATGTCTTCTTCGGCAATCAGATCTTCATTGCTGATATTGCCGGTGTCGGCCACGATCTCGCTGCGCCGGGCATCGCCGTACTGATCGCGGACGGCAATCAGCTCCTCGCGCACCACCGCCATCAAGCGCTCATCGGAACCAAGGATGGCCAGTAGTTCGCCAATCCGTTCCAAGAGCCCGAGGTACTCCTCGCGGATTTTGTCCTGCTCGAGACCGGTGAGGCGATGCAGTCGTAGATCAAGTATGGCCTGGGCCTGCACCTCGGAGAGGTGATAGCCGTCGGGCTGCAGACCGGCCGAGGGCTCTCCCCGTTCTCGTAGCAAGGCCTCAACCAAGCCCGGTTCCCAGACCTTTGCCAGCATCTGCGCCTTGGCCTCAGCGGGGCTCGCAGCAGCGCGAATAAGGGCAATTAGGGGGTCGATGTTGGCCAAGGCAACCGCTAGGCCTTCCAAAATATGGGCACGGTCACGGGCTTTGCGGAGCTCAAAAAGGCTGCGTCGGGTAACGACCTCCCGCCGGTGGCGCAAGAAGGCCTGCAGCAGATCGCGTAGGCCGAGGGTGCGCGGCGCGCCATCGAGCAGGGCTACCATGTTGATATTGAAAACGCTCTGCATAGCGGTGTGCTGGTAGAGGTTATTCAGCACCACGTCGCCAATGGCATCGCGCTTGAGTTCGATGGCAATGCGCATTCCCGACTTATCGGACTCATCGCGCAGATCGGAAATGCCTTCCAGACGCTTTTCCTTGACCATCTCGGCAATGCGCTCGATGAGCTTTGCCTTGTTGACCTGATAGGGTAGCTCGCTAACGATGATGCTCTGCCGGCCAGATTTTTTATCGACTTCGATTTCGGCACGGGCACGCATGACTACGCGCCCGCGGCCGGTGCGGTACGCCTCGACGGCACCCTCGCGCCCCAGAATGATAGCGGCGGTAGGGAAATCGGGCGCGGGAACCAGGGCAAAAAGGGCTTCGTCGGAAAGCTCGGGGTCGTCGACCAGGGCCACACAGGCGGCCATGATTTCGGTAAGATTGTGGGGCGGTATGTTGGTCGCCATACCCACGGCAATACCCGCCGAGCCGTTGATGAGCAGGTTCGGGATGCGCGCCGGCAGGACCAGAGGCTCGACTTCCTTTTCGTCGTAGTTGGGCCCGAAATCGACGGTTTCCTTGTCGATATCCGCCAGCATCTCATGGGCGATACGCGCCATGCGCACTTCGGTGTACCGCATGGCGGCAGGGCTGTCGCCGTCCACCGAGCCAAAGTTTCCCTGACCATCGATGAGGGGATAGCGCATGGAGAAGTCCTGCGCCATGCGGACGATGGTATCGTAGACTGCCGTATCGCCGTGCGGATGGTATTTACCGATCACGTCGCCAACCACGCGCGCCGACTTTTTATAAGGCTTGTTCCAGTCGTTGTTCATCTCGTGCATGGCATAGAGCACACGCCGATGCACGGGCTTGAGGCCATCGCGCGCGTCGGGCAGAGCGCGTCCGACAATGACGCTCATGGCATAGTCCAAATAGGACTGGCGCATCTCCTGCTCGAGGCTTACGGGGATGGTTTCCTTGGCGAAATCTACCATTTTTCTACTTTCCAACGTCGGGAATATCTTTGGATTATGCCAGCATTCCCGCCGTAACGCACTCGCTCAGCCGCGCAGAGCGGCCAACCCCTCGCGCAGGGGCGCATGCGCCACGCCCCGCTCGGTAATGATTCCGGCAATCAACTTGGCTGGGGTAACATCAAAGGCCGGATTGCGCACGGCCACCCCGGCTGGCGCCATCGCTTGGCCTCCGTAGTTCCGTACCTCGTACGCGGCGCGCTCCTCGATGATGATCTGGCTGCCATCGGCCATGGCAAAATCCACCGTGCTGAGGGGAGCGGCAACAAAAAACGGAATTTGATGGTAATGAGCCAAAACGGCGAGACTGTAGGTGCCAATCTTGTTGGCCGCGTCGCCATTGGCGGCGATGCGATCGGCACCTACGATCACCGCCTGGATGCATCCTGTGGCCATCAAATGGCCAGCGGCAGCGTCTACATTCAACGAAAAGGGAATTCCCTCCTTTTGCAGCTCCCAAGCGGTGAGGCGCGCACCTTGCAGCCAGGGGCGAGTTTCATCGGCATAGATCTGCCAGTCGCGCCCAGCGGCAATGCCCGCGCGAATGACGCCAAGTGCCGTACCATAGCCCCCAGTGGCCAGGCTGCCGGTGTTGCAGTGGGTAAGGATGCCGCCGCGATCGGGAAGGACTTCGACGCCAAATTGGCCCATGCGCTGGTTGTCGGCGATGTCTTGGATCAGCAGATGCTCGGCGGCTGCGAGCAGCGCCGCGCGGGCGCCAGCCGCGTCTTCGCAGTGTTCGGCAAGGGCAAGTTGCCGGTCGATGGCCCAGGCGAGGTTGACCGCCGTCGGTCGCGCTGCCCGCAGTTCTTCGGCGGCAGAACGTAGCGCGTGGCGCCAATCGGACTGTGCGGCGGCATGATCCATGGCGAGGACCATGGCAAAGGCCGCGGTGATGCCAATGGCCGGGGCACCACGCACCACCATATCGCGGATCGCCTGCCCCACCGCACGGTAATCACGCAGGGCCAGATAGATTTCCTCTTGCGGCAAACGGCGTTGATCCAACAGTTCGAGGGCGTCATCCTGCCAACGGATGG
>JAWNZB010000269.1:0-1209 GCA_038447835.1 Candidatus Igneacidithiobacillus chanchocoensis
CAGTCACCCCGACAAACGCCTTGGCGGACGAAGCGGCGGCGCGGTCTGCGGGCATCCGCCGTCATGGGCGGTCGGAAAACCCAAGCGACGCAGGACACTGCTTCATTTTCCCCGACATCAAGCCGCTTTCGGATCAATGGCGCTCAATCGTCGCGCATCGCTGCCAGAATTGCGCTCATGGGCAGGCGGCCATGGAGCTCATCAAAGGGTCTGATCTCAAAGGGTCTGCCAAGCCTTGCCCGCATTTGCTGCATATTTCCCAAGTGCGGCAGGAGCCGGTTGCGTCAGTATCTCTTGCCGGTTTTGAGGGCGATCCCGAGTTTTCCAAGTTTGCAGGCGGCGACGATGGCCGGGGACTTCGGCATCTGGTTTTCGATGACGTTTCAGCACTCAACGACCACCGAATGGTGCGCACGGACCAAATTGCCACCTGGGTACGCACGGCAAAGTGGGCAGCACAGGGTGGTGATGCAGAGCGGGCAGCGTTGATCACCGCCTTGGTCCCAGACCTCGAACGCCTTGCAGTTGCTGTTGCGGGCCACACGGACGGGGAGCAGGTTGCGCTCGACCCCGCCGATTGGCATACGCTTTGCCAGGGTATCAAAGACAAACGCCTCGATTGGATGGATGGCACGGCCCCAGAGGCGGTGCATACCGGATCCGATGGCGAAACCGAAATCCCGCTGCGCGCGCTGCGCGATCTTTGCCACGCGATCGAGCGGGGTACTGCCTGGTTCCGTAAAGGATTCATCCTTTTTGCCGTACCCACCCGGCTTTCCAAAGCTTTGATCCATGATGATGGCATGCAGAACGCCGTCATGGTCATGGATGCGACCCCATCTCTTGCCGTGCGAGAAATAATCGACATCATGAATGGGCAGATCGAGGAAATACGCATCGAGCAGCCTACCTTGCGAGTACGACAGATTTTTGGGCAGAGCCACGGCAAAACCGTCTGTGAAGAGCCTGGCAGCCAGAAAAACCAGATCGTGCAGTTTGAGCATGCCTACTCCCAGGCTATTGCTCTCTATGGTGCCGAGAATGTTTCGGCACTGGTTGCAAGCAAGGCGTTTGCCGAGACCATCCGCGCCATGCACGACGGCGAGCCCGGGTGGGATAGCATCGGCTGGTTTGGCAATCACAATCGCGGGCAAAACGCATGGGAGAAAAAAAGCTTTCTCCTGATTTGGGGTGTTCCTCAGCTATCGC
>JAWNZB010000270.1:0-1206 GCA_038447835.1 Candidatus Igneacidithiobacillus chanchocoensis
GTGGTAATACGCCTCCAGCGTCTCCCGGCTGAGTTGCGCCCGGGCCAGCGGCGTGCCGATCGGCAGCGCCACCGTCAACAGCGTGACCCGCGGCGGCTCGCGGTAAAGACCGGCCTGCCGCGCCAACACCTGCGCCGCACGCACGCTGCACTCCGAACCGTCGACTGCGAGCAGGATATGCATGAAACGATCTCCTTTCGCCTGCGAGTATGCCAGCCCTGCCCCCTGCATCGTCAAGCAGCATCAGCCGGGCACAAAAAGCCGCCCGAAGGCCATAAAAAAAGCCGCCCGAAGGCCATAAAAAAAAAGCCGCCCGAAGGCGGCTTGCAAAGCAAAGTTCAGGCAGCTTGCGCTGATTAGAACTGGTGGCGGATGCCCAGGGCGAAGCCGCTGGAGGATTGGCCGCCCATTGTGCCGTTCCCAGCTACCGTAGCGTCACCAACGAAGTAATCAACGTTCGAATCGTTGGTGATATGCGAGTACGAGGTGTACAGGTTGGTACGCTTGGACAGCGCGTAAGTGTAGCCAATCGCGTACTGCTTCGCTGTCGTATTGCTCAGGTTGGCGTCTTTGGTACGAGCGTAGGAAGCGAGGACAGCACCCGGGCCGACCGGAATAGTCGCACCGAGCATCCAAGTCTTCCATTCAGAGTTTTGGGTACCAGCTGCAACCTCTTGGATTCCAGGCCGTCCCCACTTGGCGTCAGAGTAATAAGCCGTCAGTTTCGCGATACCGAAATCATAGGCACCGTAGAGATTCCAGAGCTTATTCGTCACATACGAACTGCCGGGAACAATGGTCGAATTGTGGTTGGTATAGCTACCACCCGCAGAAATGGGCCCATTGCCATACGTCAGAGCAGCAGAGTATGCGCGACCATTGGAACTATCACCCGGTTGTCCGCCGAACAGATACGCCAGAGTGCCCTGGAAACCGGAGAAATTCGGCGTGATGTAAGCGGCAGCCTGCGACACTCGAACATAGGTGAGGGCCGCTTGGTCAAGATTGGTCAGCGAACCCGTCAGGCCAGCACCAAACGGATCAGCAGCCGCGAGGGTGTTGAAGTACGGCGAATAGATGCGGCCACCAACCACGGTACCGAAATCACCGGCCAAGCCAACCATGCTGGTACGGCCCATGAATTGGCCGCCCGTGCAGTAGCTGCTTCCGCCGCTGTATTGCGCGCCTTGGCTTGTGCTCGTGCCA
>JAWNZB010000271.1:0-1190 GCA_038447835.1 Candidatus Igneacidithiobacillus chanchocoensis
GGCCACCCAGAGTCATATCGACTCCATTCTTCCCTTATTGAGCAAGAGCGACATACTGATTAACGGCGCGAATGCCTTTTATGAGGACTCCGTCGCCCAATCCAAAAAAGTGGAGGCGGCGGGGGTACACTACATAGACGCCGGTGTTTCGGGCGGTGTCTGGGGTCTGCAAGAGGGTTATGCCCTGATGGTCGGCGGTAGCCAGGAAGCCGTAGCTCAGGTAACGCCTTTTCTGGAGGCACTGGCACCGGGCGCCGACAAAGGCTGGTTGCACTGTGGCCCCGTCGGCAGCGGCCACTTTGTCAAAATGGTCCACAATGGCATCGAATATGGCATGATGCAGGCCCTCGCCGAAGGCTTCGCCATTTTGCAGGGCAAAACCGAATTCGGACTGGACCTCGCCAAGGTAGCCGAAATGTGGCGCTACGGCAGCGTCGTCCGCTCCTGGCTTCTTGATCTCACTGCTGACACCCTCGCCAAAGACCAGGTGCTCGCCGACATCACGCCCGTAGTAGCGGACTCCGGCGAAGGTTTGTGGACCGCGCAGGCCGCTCTCGCGCTGAAAATCCCCGCGCCGGTCATCACCCTCGCCCTGCAAATGCGTTGGGCCTCTCAGGGGCGCGACGACTACGCCGCCAAACTCCTGGCGATGATGCGTAACCAGTTTGGCGGCCATGCCGTGCAAAAGGAGGACTGAATGAGTAACTGTAATTGTCAGTTCGTCATTTTTGGGGCTACCGGCGATCTCGCCAGCAAAAAACTTCTCCCCGCACTTTATCATCTGCATTGTGCAGGCAGAATGCCTGAAGAACTGCGCATTTTTGCCTTTGGCCGACGACCTTGGGATGACAAAGCCTGGCAGGACTTTCTGCGTGAGCAACTGGAAACTTATGCCAGCAATTACCACGCGGACCACTTTGCCGATTTTTGCAGGCATTTTGAATATGTGCGCGGTGAAATCCATGAGCCGGAATCTTACGCCAGACTCCGCAGCCTGCTGACCCCGGCAGGGGCCGAAAAACCAGCGGGCACCATTTTTTATCTCGCTATTCGTCCCACCGATTTTATTCCGGTGGTACAACGCCTTTCCGAGGCCGGATTTAATCAGGATGGCGACTACCGCATCGTTATTGAAAAGCCCTTCGGTGATGATCTGGAAAGTGCCGTGCAACTCAATGAGCAGTTACATC
>JAWNZB010000272.1:0-1187 GCA_038447835.1 Candidatus Igneacidithiobacillus chanchocoensis
TCAACCCGTTTCATTGCCCAGCGATGCCTCATGCAGGCTGTCCATTTTTGCGAGTTGGGGAAAAAGCCGCATCCAGATCAGCGCAACCAGGATTGTGCCCACCCCGCCAAGAACGACGGCAGGAACCGTGCCGAGCCAGAATGCGGTCAGTCCTGACTCGAATTCGCCGAGCTGGTTGGATGTGCCGATGAAAACGGAATTGATCGCGCTGACCCGACCCCGCATCTCATCCGGAGTCTGAAGTTGCACCAGGGATGAGCGGATCACCACGCTGATCATGTCGGATGCGCCGAGCAGAACCAGCGCACCCAGTGAAAAAAGATAGGAGGTCGAGACGGCGAAAGCCAGCGTGGCAAGGCCGAAAACAAGTACCGCTGCAAACATGGCTTGCCCGGCCTTTTTTTCAAGCGGGTGCCGCGCAAGGAACAGCGATGTCGCAAGTGCCCCTACTGCTGGAGCCGAACTCAACAAACCCAGCCCCCATGCGCCGACCGACAAAATATCCCTGGCGTAGATCGGCAAAAGCGCGGTCGCCCCCCCCCCAGAAGCACCGCAAAAAGATCCAGTGAAATCGCGCCGAATATTGCCGGACGGCTCCGGATATAAGCCACTCCTGCGAACAACGTCCCGATGTTGAAAGGCTCGCGCCTTGCAGGCAATCTTTCTACCCGAATCAAGGCAACCAGAAATCCGGAAAATGCAGCGCCTGCACAGGCGGCGGCATATACCGCAACCGGGCTTGCCACATACACCAGGCCGCCGATGGCCGGGCCTGCGATGACGGCGACCTGCATGGCCGATGCCGAAGCGGCCAGCGCGCGCGGGAACAGGGGAGAAGGCACGATCCCGGGAAGAAGGGTTTGCATGGCCGGCATTTTGAATGCGCGAATAGCGCCCGACACGAGTACGATGAAAAGGATGGCATTTCTGCCGAGCCAGCCTTGCAGACTTCCTGCCACGAGGACAAAAGAAGCCAGTGCCTCCAGGGCGAAGCAGGTCATGACGATTTTGCGGCGATCCTGGCGGTCGATCACGTGACCGGCTACAAAAACAAGCAGCAGCGAAGGCAGAAATTGCGCCAAACCGATCAATCCGAGGTCGAAAGCGCTATGGGTCATGCCGTAGACCTGCCAGCCTATGGCTACTGCCTGCATTTGATTCGCCATGGTACCGAATACCCGTGCAAA
>JAWNZB010000273.1:0-1180 GCA_038447835.1 Candidatus Igneacidithiobacillus chanchocoensis
CCCGGAAAATTGCAACAAGCGCTCCGGGAATTGCTCGTCACCACGAGTGTTGTGCCTGAAGCAGAAATTCCCAAAGAATTACGCCACATTTTACGACAGGCCATCAGGCGTGGCTGGATAGAAACGGTGATGGAAACCATCTCACCAGAACAGGCGGCACCCTCTCCACATCGCCTGAATGCAGAACAAGAAAGCGCCGTGTCGCAATTACGCATGGCCGGAGGCTTCAACGCGTGGTTACTGGAGGGGGTGACTGGCAGCGGTAAAACAGAAGTGTATCTGGAAGCAATCCGACCGCATCTGGAATCTGGGGCCCAGGCCCTCATTCTGGTCCCGGAGATCGGCCTCACCCCCCAACTCGTAGAACGCTGCCAAACGCGTTTTGGCGGGCATCGCGTAGCCGCCCTGCACTCTGCACAAGGCCACGCCGAGCGTTTGCGCATCTGGGCAGCGGCGGCAGCGGGACAGATTCAGGTCATCGTTGGCACCCGCTCGGCACTTTTCGTACCCCTGCCCCGTCTTGCCATGATTGTTGTCGATGAAGAACATGATCCCTCTTTCAAGCAGCAGAACGGCTGGCATTATTCGGCGCGGGATCTCGCGATTCAGCGCGCGCGTCTGGAAAACATTCCCATTGTCCTCGGTTCTGCCACACCCTCTCTGGAAAGTCTCTACAACACGCAAAAGGGCCGTTATCGACTCTTAGAGCTGCGTCAACGCGCTACTTCAGCCGATTTACCGAAGATGGCCATCGTACCAGTGCGCCGCGAGAATCTGCAGGGTGGCATTTCCTCTACCCTGTTAACGGCGTGTAAGGAAACCCTGGAGGCAGGCAATCAGGTATTACTGTTCCTGAATCGTCGGGGCTACGCCCCAGCAGTACTCTGCCACGATTGTGGCCATGTGGTGCAGTGCCCTCGTTGCAGCGCGCCCATGACCTGGCATCGCCAGCAGGAACGCCTCCGCTGTCATCATTGCAGTCACGAATCGCGCTGGCCACAAGTCTGCCCCGCCTGCCGCAGTGCGGCGCTGATCACCGCCGGCCAAGGCACGGAGCAACTGGAGGAGGTACTTCGTCAGCGCTTTCCTCAGACTCCCATTTGGCGTATCGACCGCGACGCACTGCATGGTCGCGATGCCCTCACTACGGTGGTCGCCGACATTCGCCAGAATCGTGCTG
>JAWNZB010000016.1:0-33635 GCA_038447835.1 Candidatus Igneacidithiobacillus chanchocoensis
GAGATGCGCATTAAATCTTGGAGAAGCACTCGACCAGAACCCAGGGTGAGATGCCCGACTTCGGAATTGCCAAACTGTCCGTCGGGCAAGCCCGCCGCCCGTCCCGAGGCCTGCAGGGTAGTATGCGGAAAGCTCGCAAAGTAGTGGTCTAGATGCGGAGTGCGCGCCTGCGCCCAGCCATTGAAGGCACGGTTGGGGTTCAGGCCAAAGCCGTCAAAAATTACCAAGAGTACGGGTTGTTGCGGCGCTGCTGCGGATTGCTTTTGCACGGCATCCTTCTCCTCTGCCAGCCATTGCCCCTCAAGTGTAGACAATTTCTGCACCTGCTCGGCGCTCACCGGATACGTAACAGGTTTTACCCGTAACGATATAAGAGAATCCGATGATATGTTTATTATAGCAGAAGAACGCAGGGATGTTTGGGTAAGCGCAGGGCGGCTCGCTTTCGAAGTCCGTCAGCGGACACAAAAAAGCGCCGCATTAGCGGCGCTGATCGACGTGGGCAAACCCGCTTACTTCAGGCTGGCGTATCCCCGCCCAGGAGTTGCTCGCGCTTGCTGCGGATATCCTTTGCCAGCGCCATATACATGGCGGGCACCACAAAGAGCGAGAACAAGGCGCCGATGCCGAGGCCCGTGCTAATGACCAGGCCCATCTGATAGCGAGACACCGCGCCCGCACCAGTGGCAAAAACCAGGGGCAATACGCCAAGCACCATAGCGGCGGTAGTCATCAAGATCGGCCGCAGCCGAATACTCGATGCCTTCTCGACCGCCGCCCGCTTATCCAGGCCTTCCTCTAGCTGGATAGTGTTCGCAAACTGGACGATGAGAATACCTTGCTTAGCAATGAGCCCGATGAGGGTAATCAAGCCCACTTCGGTATAGATGTTGATGGAGCCTAACCCCAGGCTGATGAAGATCAACGCACCACTGATCGACATCGGCACCGTGATCAACACGATGAGCGGGTCGCGGAAGCTCTCAAACTGCGCCGCCAGCAGCAAATAAATCAGCAAGATAGCGAGAAGGAAAGTGACCAGCAGGCCGCTTTTCTCCTGCATATACTGCCGCGACTGACTGGCGTAGTTGAGCTGGTAATCACTCGGCATCACCTTCTCTGCCGCCTGCCGGAAAAAGCCCAAGGCCTCGCCCATGCTCACGCCGGGCTTGGGTACCGCCTGGATGGTGGCTGCATTGAGCTGATCAAACTGCGGCAGGAACTGCGGTTCCGTGCGCGTCTCGATACTGACGACGGTAGAGAGCGGCACCAAAGCACCACTGGCAGTACTGATATAGTAGCGCTTGAGCATGCCCGGATCGGCACGGAACCGGTCCGGCACCTGCGGAATAACCTTATAGCTGCGTCCTTCCATATCGAAACGGTTGACGTAGTTGCCCCCCAATAGCGGCTGCAGATCCTGGGCGATACTCGCCATGCTGATACCCAAGTTGCCGGCCAAGTTGCGGTTGATCTTGAGCACCACTTCCGGGTTGTCGATACGCAGATCTTTCGTCACGTAAAAGAACAAGCCACTCTTGTAGGCGGCGCCAACCACCTGGTCTGCCACTTGGTCGAGTTTACTGAAACTTCCCGGACTTTGGATGACGAACTGCACCGGCAGACCACCTGCCGAACCCGGCAAGGGTGGTGGCAAAAAGGAAGCAACCTGCAGTCCCGTTACCGACTGCAACGCCTGCTGGATCTTCGGCTGCAGTTGCATGGCGGTGGTGCTGCGCTTGTCCCACGGCTGCAAGCGAATCCCGGCAAAGAGGCTATTAGTCGCCGCACCGCTTCCCGTCGAGATCCCGGTCACCATAAAGGTCGCCGCCTTTTCGGGATACTGGTTGAGAACATGCAGAATCTGTTTGCCATAATCCACCAAGGCATCGGGCGTGATGGTAGGTCCACCGGTGCCGGCAGAGAAAATGATTCCCTGATCTTCCTGGGGCGCCAACTCCGATTTGGAGGTCGTAAACAGGAAATAGATGCTGGCAAAGACTACCGCCGCAAAGAGCAGGGTGACCGGCACAAAGTTCAGGCTGCCTCGCAGCAGGCGATCATAAAACCGGCTCAGGGCACTGAAGCGGCTGTCGATAAAGTGCTCGAAGCCATGCTCCTTGGTCGGCCGCAACACCTTGCTCGCAAGCATGGGCGATAGGGTCAGCGCAACGATCATGGAAATGAACACCGCCGCCACCAAGGTAAAGGCAAACTCGCCAAAGAGACTGCCCGTCAGCCCGCCCATGAAGGCGATAGGAGCAAATACCGCAATCAAGGTGGTCGACATAACGACGATAGCCGAGCCCAGCTCCCGTCCGGTCATCATGGCCGCATCGAAGGGCGAGCGCCCTTCATCAATATGACGATGCACATTCTCGACTACGATGATGGCGTCATCCACCACCAAACCAATGGCAAGGACGAAAGCGAGCAGGGTGATCAGATTGATGGAGTACCCCAGGCCCCACATGATCAAGCCGGCACCAACGATGGACAAGGGGATGGCAACACCGGGAATGACCGCTGCCCGCCAGGAGCCCAGGGTGAGGAAGATGACCAACAGCACCACGGCCAGGGTGATGCCAATGGTCAGCAGCACCTCGTCCAGAGAGGCCTTGATGAAGACGCTGGCATCGTAGGGGATGGCCTCGTGCAAGCCCGGAGGGAGGGCACGGTCGATATTTTTCAGGGCTGCCTTGACGCCGCTGGCCACATCGAGAGAATTGGCCGACGGTGACTCCTGGATGCCGATGAAAGCCGCTGGGCGTCCGTCAAAGAAGGCATAGGAAGAGTAATTCTGGGCACCGAGTTCAACTTGCGCCACATCTTTGAGACGGATAAGGGTATCGCCCGATTTTGCGACCACCAGATTTTTGAATTCCGCAACGTTATGCAGATTAGTGGTGGCGACGATGGTGTTCTGTACCGTCTTGCCCCGAGTCTGACCAACCGCCGAGATGAAATCGTTGCTCTGCAACGCCGTGGCCACCTGCGCCGCCGTGATATTCAAGGCCGCCAGCTTCTGCGGATTGAGCCAGATACGCATGGCATAGGTATTACCATTGCCTGCACCGGGCGGCAGGATCTGCGCCTCTCCTACCCCAGGCACCGTGGCTAGTTGTGGCTGCACCACGCGCAGCAAATAATCGGTAATCTGCTGCTGGTTCAGAGAGTTGCTGTAGAAAGCCACGTACATCAAGTCAGTGGTACTACCAACGGTAACATTGATTACCGGCAGCTGGCTGCCGGTTGGCAGCTGATCCGTTACCTGCTGCACCTTGGCCTGAATATTCGCCAGGGCGGAGCTGGGTGGTGTATCCAGCTTCATGTACACGGTAATCGTCGACGCGCCTTCGGAGCTGTTCGAAGTCAGGTAGTCGATGTCCGGCGCACTGGCGATAACCTTGGACAGACGCGTGGTGACGAAACCCTGCACGGTCGCAGGGCTGGCGCCTGGGTAGGCAGTGGTGATGGTCACTACCGTATTGGTCAGCGCCGGATATTGACGCACCGTCATCATCAAAAAGGCATGTAAACCCAGCAGAAAAATCACCAGATTCAAAGCAGTGGCCATTACTGGCCGGCGGACGAAAATTTCCGTAAATCGCATGGGCGGCCTCAGTGCGCGGCGACGCTGACTTGCGCGTCGTTGGTGAGTTTGACCTGGCCAGCGGTAACCACAAGTTCACCAGCTTGCAGACCGCGTAGCACGGCTACCTGTCCATCGCGCTCCTCTCCCGTATGGACCACCCGCTGCACAGCGACTTGGCTGGTTTTACCATCCACGGTCTTGCTCTCCACTACATACACAAAGTTGCCGTAGGTATTGTAGGTGATGGCCGCAGCGGGTACGGTGAGCACCTTCTGCTCCTCGTTGCGTACCACGGTCGCCTGGCCAAACATACCCGGACGCAACAAGTTGTGAGGATTTTCTACCGTAGCTTGTACTTCGACTTGTCGCGTTTGCGCATTGATGGCGGAGCCCAAGGCCGTGATTTTGCCTTGAAAGACTTGTTTGCCGGTGGCATCGGACACGAAATTGATAGGCGTGCCCGGCTGCAATAGGGGCAAGTCGGCTTGCGGCAGGGTAAAATTAACGTAGAGCGGATTCCACGATTGCAAATCGGCAAGGGCCGTGCCCGGTGTTACATACTGCCCCACATTGACCTTGCGAATACCGATGTAGCCGCTAAAAGGAGCTGTGAGAGCCAGCTTATGCAGGGTGGCTTCGTCATTTTGCACCGTTGCTTGGTCGACGGCATAGGTAGCCTGCGCTTGATCGAGCTGCGCTTGGCTTGCCGCTTTATCGTGAATCAGGGTTTCGGTGCGGTGGAGATTGACTTCGGCAAGGTGCAGATTGGCGCGATCCACCCGCAGCTGCGCAAGCTGATTGCTGTTGTCGATTTGCACCAACAACTGCCCGGCCTGCACGTACGATCCGGAATGGAAATGGATGGCGGTGACATTACCCGCAATTTGCGGGCTGATTTCCGTACCCTGCACCGCTGCAAGGCTAGCGACGGCTTCCAGCTCCGGATGCCAGCGCTGCTCCTGCACGCGCTCGGCGGTTACCGAGAACACGGGCTTGGGCGAGTTGGCAATGGCCTTGGCAATCATTTGGTTGACGAAGGCCTTGAAGCCAAAGATGCCGCCAAACAGGATGACTAGAGCGATGATGACAATAGCGTAGGCTTTCTTCATTTCAAATCTCCGGAGCAGAAAGTGCCGGGGGAGTAAGGGAATATATTCAATGCGTTGCTGTTTGCACGGGTTTGGCCTCGGGCAACTTCGGTGCCCCCTTGCCGGGGTCGTGCCACCAACAGCCGCCCAAGGCGACGAGGAGGGCCGCGGTGTCCTGATAGCGTTGCGACTCCGCCTGGACTACGGCAATTTTTGCGGTGTTGTACTGGATCTCGCTGGTCAGCAAGGTCAAATAGTCGCTAGCACCGCTACGGTAGCTGGCCTCACTGAGCTGCAGGGAGCGGCGCGCAGCCTCATAGGCGGTTTGCTGCGCGCGCAAGGTCTCGGCGTCACGCTGCAGTGCACGTAGGGCGTTGGCGACCTGGCAGAAGGCGCCAAGAACGGTGCTGCGGTAGCTCTGATAAGTAACCTCGTAAGCGGCCTTGGCCTCTGATACCTGGGCACGTAGTTTGCCGCCCTCAAAAATTGGCTGCGAGAGACTGCCGACCAGACTCCAAATACTGCTGACCGGATCAAAGAAAAGCCCCGGGTGTGCAGCGGTAGAGCCAATGGCGGCGCTCAATTGCACGGTAGGGTAAAACTGCGCGTTTGCTTCGCCAATAGTAGCATTGGCAGCCTTCATTTGCGCCAAAGCCGCCTGAATATCAGGGCGCTGTTTGAGCAGGGTAGAAGACAAACTGACCGGGATATCCTTCGGCAGGGTGATTTGGTCCATCTGCAGGGCCGGAATCGCGGCCTCGCCCGGAAATTCTCCAAGCAGGGTAGCTAGTTGGTGTTCGTAGACCGTCAGTTGCTGCTGCAAGGGTGGTAGCTTGGCTTCCTGCGACGCAAGCTGACTGGCCTGGGTGACTACCGTGTTATCGGCAATGGCGCCCGCCTGGTACTGCAGTTGGGTGAGGTGCAGGAGTTTTTTCTCGCGGGCGATGATTTCTTCCGTAGCCTGAATTTGCGCCCGGGTCGCCGCGATATCGATGGCAGTGTTGACGATGTTGCCCGACAAGGTCAGGCGTGCGGCTTCTAGTTCCCAACGCTGATAGTCCACCAATGCCTTGCTATTTCTGTAGACTAGGCGATTGACGCCAAAAATGTCCGGATAATACGAGACATTCAAGCTGCCGGTGACCAAGGAATAGCGAAATCCACCTTTACCCCCGCCGAAGGCCGCACCCGATGCCTTGGCACGGGTCGACTGCAGGCTACCGCTCACTTGCGGGTAAAAGATGCTGGCATTCACGCGCTCCACCGCTTGCGCCTGTTCCAATTGCGCCCGCGCCTGGGCCACAGTCGGGCTGTTTTTCAGTCCAGTCTCTACCAAGTTGTCGAGGGCCGGAGAGTGAAACAACTTCCACCATTCCTCATCGAGGCTTTTACCGTAGTCGAAGTGCTGCGCAACCCCCGCTGGCCCTACGGCTGCCGTCGTCCCCTGGGGGTTCCCCTTGGCCGTGTAAGGACTGTTGTCCTTGGGCGCGCTCGGCACGCGCAGCTTGGGTTCGAAGCTGCAGGCGGAAAGACTCAGGGCAATGAGCACACTGAGCGCGATGAGACGACGGTGGGGTGAAGAAAACGGCATAGGAGGGCGCTCCGGAATATGACCGACCGTTCGGTATAATGCGTAATCGAGCTCAGGGTGTCAATCGAAAATGAATGGTTACAAACAATGTAGTCCCTTGCAATTTGGCGCCCTCGTACGCATATTATCTTCAGTCTAAACTTGATGGTATTACTGAGGAGCGTAGCATGATTCGTCGTACCTTGCTGGTCGGAATAACCGCCTGCAGTCTGAGCCTCCTGGCGCCTTTGGCCATGGCAGAGCCCTCGGTCCCGCAGGTGATTCAATCCATTCAAAGCGGCCACTATGATCAGGCGCAGCAGCAGCTGTCGGAGGTCTTGGCGGCGCATCCCAAGTCGGCGCAGGCGCAGTATCTCGAGGCGCGCCTGTTGGCTAAACAAGGCAAGTGGCAGGAGTCGGCGGCAGCCCTTGCCAAGGCGAAAACCCTCGACCCCAGCCTTTCTTTCGTGCAGCCCAAGGCGCTGGCTAGTTTTGAACAGCAACTGCAGAAGCACAGCAAGCAGAGCGCGCCGGTTGCTGCCCAGAAATCCCACCTGGGTTCGGCTCTCGGCTGGTTTTTGGGGTTGATCGCCCTTATCGCCGGTATCTCCTGGTTTATGCGTCGGCGTCGGCAAGCCATGGCCTACCGGCAAATGCAGCCGCAGGGCTTTCCCGGTGGCTTCCCGGGGCAGGGAAATCCCAATTATCCCGGGCCTTACGGTGCCGGTCCCACGCCGGGTACAGGTGGCATAGGGTCCGGGCTTGCCTCGGGTATTGCCACTGGTGTGGGAATCGGTGCCGGAATGGCGGCTGGAAACGCCCTGGCTGGCAGCCTTTTTGGTAAGCATGAGGGCAACGATGCCCAGACTGGCAACGATCAAAACGACTTCGGTATGACCGACACCTCCTGGGGCAACGATAGCGGCGACCTCGGCCTTGGCAGCGACGACGACAGCTGGGTGTAGGTACTACGGTGCGGGGGTTTCCCCCGCACCGCCTTAACGCCTGGCTTCCTGCTCCAAACTGCGCAGGCTTTCGTCCACCCCTGCAGCTGCCGTCAGATCGGCCACATTGTCCTTCGTGAAAAATCCCTGAAAACCGTGAAAGCGCTGCACATATTCAATGATGAGCGAAGTATGCTCCGAGGCGCGGGAAAAAATCTGTTTCAATCCCTCCTGCTCCGAGCCGATTACCTGCAACAAGAATTTTTGACCGCATTCGGCCAAACGTGAAACCACATAATCGATATTGGTTTTACCTTCGCTTTGCCCATCGCGCACTGCTACCGCAATATGGTGCAGACGGGGGCCAAAATTACGCACGAAGGATTCGGTTGGTGAAGGAATCTGCAATAGGTGATTGCAGAAATAGGGATGATTGGCAGCGGTAAAGACCTTGGCCGGACTATGCAGAACGTCTTCATAATGTAGACTTTTGGTGACATTGGTAGAGGAATTCTGGTCAGCAATGTCGTAAGAACCCCAGTAGTAATAGCTCGATAGGCTGAGATATTCGAGGATGGCTACTTCGCGATTCTGGCTATAAACTCGTGTTGCGAGGTGGTCGATGGGCAATAAGAGATCGGCAATACCTACGTATTCACGCAATTCCTGCGCCTCCTCGAAGGCAGCCTGCATCTCTGGATCGATCCTCGAGTTGCCGAGGGAATAGACGCGAATATGATCATCGGGGCGTTCCCAGTAGCC
Organism: Candidatus Igneacidithiobacillus chanchocoensis; assembly: GCA_038447835.1. Classification (GTDB taxonomy): domain Bacteria; phylum Pseudomonadota; class Gammaproteobacteria; order Acidithiobacillales; family Acidithiobacillaceae; genus Igneacidithiobacillus; species Igneacidithiobacillus chanchocoensis. The sequence continues at coordinate 7,960 of JAWNZB010000016.1, forward strand.
GACGATGTTATGGGTATAGGGCGAGGGCTTGACAATGGCCATGTTGCCCGGTAATTCCATCTGGCGAATCTGCTCCTGGTTGAAAAAACGCACCTCGCGCGCCTTCTGAATCTCCAGAACTTCGTGCAGATTCTGTACCTGGAAAATCTCCCCCATGTACCGCGAATTCGGTTTTTTGGAACCGATGGGGTAGACCTCATTCAAACTGCGAAAAATGCCGTGCAGATCAGGGTTTTTTACCTCGCGTACGAGAATGTCTGGCGCGTTCATATCGATACGTAGGATATGCGTCGAATGTTGATCGGTATCCAGAGTGACCAGATAGTTATAGGGAGTCATCAAGCACAGCTCGCGGATATAGGCCGCCGAGTGCCCAGGCTCCAACGTGATCATCAGGGCATCAATGCGCCCGATGTTGTCGGTGAGACCGAGGCGGTCTCGCTCCTCGAGGAGGCGTGGCAGCCACTCCTCAAAAAAGGCTGAATTTTGTTTGTCTCCTTGGCGCGGATGCGCATGGTAACTGTCCACTTCCTGCTCCTCTACGATCGTGTTATCAAAAACGCTTGCCAGTACAGCAAGATCAAGATGACTACTCCGGATACTGTAATGGGATATCGACGTCCGTCAAATAGAGGCGCACATCGTATCCCCAGAGACGATGCAGCATGGCCAAAGTGCGCTGTGCGTCGCTGTGGACGAGTGGGCTGCTGTCACGCTGCCGTAATTCCATGTGACGATCGCCCCAGCGGTCGACGCGCTCGATGACGATATTCGGTGGCCGACTGCTCTCGGCAACTTGCTGCGCCAAGTGTTCACGAATTTCGCGGTAGCCGCTGTCATCATGGATGGCGCTTACGCGATAGGTTTCGGCATCGGGGTCGTTCTGCAAGGCAAAAAGACGCAGATCGCGAATGACCTTGGGGGAGAGGTACTGCAAAATGAAGCTCTCGTCGCGAAATTCGCGCATGGCAAAGAGGATCTGCTTTTTCCAGTCCGGATCGCCAGCGAAGGCGAAAAAGCGTCGGTCTTCTGCCGTTGGTGCCAGGCAAATGCGCTGAATATCGCGAAAAATGCTGAAGCCCAGGGCGTAGGGGTTGATACCAGAGTAGCGCCGGTCGTCATAGTCGGGCTGAAATACCACTGCCGTATGGCTGGCATAGAATTCCAGCAGACTGCCATCGGAAATCTGCCCGGTTTCGTGCAGGCGATGTACGATGTAGTAATGCACAAAGCAGGCAAAACCCTCATTCATGATCTTGGTTTGCCCTTGCGGATAGAGATATTGATTGATTTTGCGCACGATACGGAGGATTTCGCGCTGCCAATTCGGCAACTGCGGTGCATTTTTCTCGATAAAATAGAGAAGATTCTCTTGCGGCTCCGTTGGGTAGGGTTGATTATCCTCAGTTTCTTTCCGGACGGTTGCCGAGGCTGGCAAGGTCCGCCAAATTTCCGATAATTGTTGCTCTAAATAGCGCTCCCGTTCCCGGCGTCGGGCTTCCTCCTCCGCCGCCGACAATTTGCGCGGGCGCTGGGCGCGGTCGATACCATTTCTGGCAATCGCGTGCGCCGCATCCAAGACTGCGGTTACCTCGCGTACCCCATAGCGCTCTTCGCAACCGGCAATGTAGCGTTGCGCAAAACTCAGATAGTCGATTATGCCCTCGGCATCGGTCCATTGCTGAAAAAATACATTATTCTTGAAAAAGGCATTGTGTCCGTAGGCGGCATGGGCAATGACTAGGGTCTGCATCGTCATGGTGTTTTCTTCCATGAGGTAGCTGATGCAAGGATTGCTGTTGATGACGAGCTCGTAGGCCAGGCCCATTTCGCCGCGCTTGTATTGTCCCGACTCGATCGCGTGTTGCTTGCCGAAGGACCAGTGCGCGTAGTAGACGGGCAAACCAATGGAGGCATAGGCATCGAGCATCTGCTCGGCACTAATCAATTCCAGTTGATTGGGGTAGGTATCGAGACCGAGTTCGTCGTGTGCAATCTGGGCGCAGGCGCGATCGGCATCGTTGATGCGGCTGAAGGTCCAGTCGTTATCGTCGAATAGTAGGGAGCTAGCCATGATCATGTACCTGTGCCTTGGAAAACAGTTTGCGAAACAGCGGGTAAATATCTTCGCGCTGCTGCGCCCGGGTACAGACGAGTTGCGGAAATGCCTCCATCAAGCCCTCAAAAACTTGGTATAAATGGCTTTCATCGTCACGATTTACTTCCAGATAATAGAAGGCGCGTAGAACTTCCAACAGCTCACCAGCAATCTCTTCTACCACCGCATTGTCGGCAAAATAATTGTCGCCGTCCGAGGCCTGGGCAAGGTACACATTCCATTCCGCAGCGGGGAAGCGGGTGCGGACGATATCGGCAGCCAAGCCCAAGGCTGGCGAAACCAAGGTCCCGCCCCCTTCGCGAGCAGCAAAAAACTCCTTTTCAGAACACTCCTGTGCGACGCTGTGATGTTTGATAAAAATGATCTCAACGTTCTGATATTGCTGTTTTAGGAAGAGATAGAGTAAAAGAAAAAAGCGCTTGGCGAGATCTTTTTCCGTTTCTCCCATGCTGCCCGAAACATCCATGATACAGAGCATGACCGCCTGACTGCGCGGCTGGCTGTGGCGGTCCAAATGGGCAAAACGCAGGTCGGCCTCATCGATGAAGGGTACGGCGCGCAGCTTGCGTTGCAGGACGGCAATTTGCTCCTCGAGCTCAGCAAGGTGCTCTTCCTCGATGCGGGTATCCCTACCGGCCGCTTGTCGTGCTGCGATTTCTGCCTGCACGGATTCATATTCTTCCTGTAATTCTTCTATGGCGCGTCGCTTGCCCGCCCGTAACGCCAGGCGACGTGCACGCGCCGCGCGCATGGTGCGGGCGACATGCATACGCGAGGGGCTACCATCGCGTACAAAGCCGCTGCGTTGCCAGACCTCGCTACTGATTTCGCCGCCAGCGCCGCGCCGTAGGTTGGGCAGCTCCAGGCCGTCAAAAAGCAGATCGAGAAATTCATCCGAAGAGAGGACGATGCCGAGGGCGTCTTCGCCCTCACCGTCCGGGGCCCCCTCCCGACCCGAGCCGCCACCGCCCTCGGGCTTGGGAATCTCGTCGCCGCGTTGATAGGTCTTGTTGCCGGGCAAGACCCGCTCCCATGGGCCTTGGGAAGAATCGCGACGGAAGCTTGGCTCGTACAGATCATTTGCCGGTACCACGACGGCTTTGTCACCCTGACTCAGCGACTCGATGGCCCCAGTCCGCCCAATCTTTTCCACCGTTTCCTTGAGCCGCTCCCGCACCCGCCGCTGCAGGCGCTCGCGGTTGGCATTGGAGCGGGATCCGGACATGCGGCGGTCGATAATATTGCTCATGTCCATACCTCCACGAGCCGGGCAAAAGGCTCAGTGATGCTTGCGATACCGCATATACCAGTCGACAAGAAGCCGGACTTGCTTTTCCGTATAGCCCTTGCTGGTCATGCGGTTGAGAAAGTCCTGATGCTTGCGTTCTTCTTCCGAGGAACTCTTTTTGCCAAAGGAAATAACCGGCAAGAGGTCTTCGGTATTGGCAAACATCTTTTTCTCAATCACCGAGCGAAGTTTTTCGTAACTGGTCCACGCCGGTCCAACGCCATCGTTGGCAGCCTTGGCGCGCAGCACGAAATTTACCACCTCATTACGGAAATCCTTGGGATTGACGATACCTGCCGGCTTTTCGATCTTTTCCAACTCTTCGTTGAGCAAGGCGCGGTCCAGCAGCTGCCCAGTGTCGGGATCGCGGAATTCGGTATCCTGCAACCAGAAATCTGCATACTGGATGTAGCGGTCGAAGAGATTTTGTCCGTATTCCCCATAGCTCTCAAGATAAGCCTTCTGAATTTCGAGGCCTAAAAATTCAGCATAGCGAGGCGCAAGCTCGGTTTTCAGAAAACCGATATAACGACTTTCCAAGTCTTCGGGAAACTGTTCGGAACGAATCTGGGTTTCTAGAATATGTAGCAGGTGCACCGGGTTGGCGGCCACCTCATCGGCATCGTAATTGAAGGTGCGGGAGAGTATTTTGTAGGCAAAGCGCGTGGAAATACCCTCCATACCCTCGTCCACACCGGCGGCATCGCGATATTCCTGCAGACTTTTTGCCTTGGGATCTTTATCCTTCAGGCTCTTGCCATCGTAAATCTCCATCTTCGACCACAGGCTACTGTTACTCGGCTCTTTGAGTCGGCTCAACACCGAAAAACGGGCAAGCATTTCCAAAGTATCGGGGGCGCAGGGGGCAGTCCCCAGGGCGCTGTTCTGCAGGAGCTTTTGGTAGATGGCAGTTTCTTCCGTAACCCGCAGGCAATAGGGCACTTTGACAATATAGACGCGGTCGAGAAAGGCCTCATTGCGGCGGTTGTTACGGAAGGCCGACCATTCGGATTCGTTGCTATGGGCAAGGATGATGCCTTGGAAGGGCAGAGCGCCAAAGCCCTCGGTGCCGTTGTAGGTGCCTTCCTGGGTGGCGGTGAGCAAGGGATGCAGCATCTTGATCGGTGCCTTGAACATCTCGACGAACTCCAGGACGCCTTGGTTGGCCACATTCAGGCCACCAGAATAGGCGTAGGCATCGGGGTCGTCCTGGGAAAAGTCCTCGAGCTTGCGAATGTCGACCTTACCCACGAGGCTGGCGATATCCTGATTGTTTTCATCCCCCGGTTCGACCTTGGTAATGGCGATTTGGTGCAGTTGCGAGGGTAACAGGCGATGCACGGTAAACTGGCGGATGTCGCCACCAAACTCGCGCAGACGTTTTGCCGCCCAGGGCGACATCACTCCGTTCAGGGCGCGACGCGGAATGCCGAAACGGTCTTCGAGGATAGCACCGTCTTCGAGGGGATCGAAAAGGCCGAGGGGGGATTCGAAAATGGGCGAAACCTTGCCATTGGCAGCCAAGCAGTAGATGGGATGTTTCTCCATCAGGGTCTTGAGACGCTCGGCAAGAGAGGACTTGGCGGCACCCACCGGGCCCAGGAGGTAGAGGATCTGCTTGCGCTCTTCCAGACCCTGGGCGGCATGGCGAAAGTAGGCCACCAAGTTCTCGATCACATCCTCTATGCCGTAGAAATCGGCAAAGGCGGGATAGGTAAGCAACTTGCGATTCAGGAAGATACGCGCCAGATGCGGATCAGCCTGGGTGTCGAGGACCTTCGGCTCGCCGATGGCAGCGAGCATGCGCTCTGCCGCGGTGGCGTAGGTCAGCGGATCCTTGCGACAGAGTTCCAGATATTCGTCCAAGGAAAATACACTCTCCTGCTGGCGCAGGAAACGCTCTTGATAGGTATCGAACAGGCTCATTCGTACTCTCCTTGCCCGCAGGCTAAGTCGCCGTCCCATCCGCTTAGACGTTCAATTAGCATAGACGTTTCTTGCGGAGTTTGCTCTCTCTTGCACAGCACATCCTGTGCCAGTCCGCTTGCACCGAGCTTGGGCTCCAGATTTGGGCAAAAGCACCCTACGGGTGTAAGGGCTTGGAGACGGCTGGGCGATTTCGGCCAAGACCCGCATCGAGAGCGCGCTATTTTGGTGCGCAACTCCGATCGTTGGAAGTGTTGATGCACCACAATAGTGCTTGGCAGCGGACCGTCTACGCCTACTGGTCCCGTCGCCGTCCCGAGTCCTCTTGCTGGATGATTCGGTATTCGGCGCGCAAGGTACCGTCCTTGCGAACCTTGTCCGAGCGCAGGCGCCAGCGTTTCCAGAGTATCCAGCTGCCGCCAATGACGGCGAGCGCGGCAAACAATCCGAGGAGCACAGCGAAAAATAAGAGCCCGAGCAGCACGGTTGCCAACAGCGTGGCGACAACGCCTGCTTTCTGCCACCAAGTCAACGGTCTTCCTGTTACCATGCGTACCGGCATTTTTCGCTCCGTGCTGTAGTTACCCTCTTCCGACCCCGGCGGGCGGCAAACGTTCCACTGTGCAGCAGATGCCGGAACCCGTTTCTGCTGCCATAATGCCCTGAAAGAGGTTGCAAGGAATTGGTAGGCATGGCGGAAGAAATCAGCGTGCAGGTCAATGGTGCCATTCAGGCACTGCCGCGTGGTAGTAGCGTCATTACGTTATTGGAAAGCCTGCAATTGGCCGGGCAGCGGGTGGCAGTGGAACGTAACGGCGAGGTCGTACCGCGGGGTTTGCATGCCACCACCGAGCTGCGCGACGGGGATCGCATCGAGCTGATTCGTGCCGTCGGCGGCGGATAGGCGTATAGTATCGACTCTTCGCAGTGGGGTTGAACATGGCAGATCTATTGCAGATTGGGAAGCGCAGCTTTCGGTCGCGCTTGCTGGTGGGTACCGGAAAATATCGCGACTTTCGTGAGACACGAGCGGCCCTGGACGCTGCCGGCGCAGAAATCGTCACCGTTGCCCTGCGTCGGGTGAATCTTGGCCAGCACGCCAACGAGGAAAATCTCCTCGACTATCTTCCTGCCGATCGTTTCACCATTTTGCCCAACACTGCGGGTTGTTATACCGCCGAAGACGCCGTGCGCACCTGCCGCCTGGCGCGAGAACTTGGCGACTGGACGTTGGTAAAGCTCGAGGTCATTGGCGATCCGCAGACGCTCTTTCCAGATATGCGGCAAACCTTCGCAGCAGCCGAAACCCTGATTGCCGAGGGTTTTGAGGTGATGGTCTACAGCAACGACGATCCGGTGGCTTGCAAGGCCTTTGCCGAGATGGGTTGTGTAGCGGTAATGCCCCTGGCAGCGCCCATTGGTTCGGGTCTGGGCATTCGTAACCCTTACAATTTGCGCATCATCCTCGAGCAGGCGACGGTACCGATATTGGTGGATGCCGGAGTGGGAACTGCTTCGGATGTGGCGGTAGCCATGGAGTTGGGCTGTGATGGCGTCTTGCTCAATACCGCCATTGCCGGAGCCAAGGATCCCATCCTCATGGCCGAGGCAATGCGTTTGGGTGTGGAGGCAGGGCGCAAGGCGTATCTGGCCGGGCGCATGCCGCGCAAGCTCTACGCCAATGCCAGTAGCCCGATCGAGGGGACCTTCTTTTGAATCCCGAGGAAGGCTTGGAGTACGCGCGTCAGGCGCCCCTCGACCGCGATTATCTGGTTCTCGTCGAGAGCTTGGTGATGGATCAGATTCCCCTTGGTACGCCCTCGGCGTACGCCGAGGACTGGGAAGAAACCGAACGTCTGATTGCCCGCCTTGCCGACCGCGGTGTAGGTACCCGCATCGAGCATCTCTTTGATGAGCAGGGTATGCGTTGGCGCGCCTATCTCGATTGGCAGGATCCTATAAGCTTTGAGTGGCAAATGGTGGAGCAGGAAGAGCAGACCGCGGCACGCGCCGTCACCCGTGCCGCCCTGGTTTGGTACTACCAGCAGGAACTCAGTGCCGCCAACTCCCAACCACCCGACCCCTGGTCATATTTTGAGGTGGTAGAACGCCTGAGCATGATCCGCGATCTGCTCAATCGCTCCCTCGAAGATCACCCGGTGCTAGGTGCCGAGGTAGAGTTGCAAAAGCGTTTTCGCGACGCACAGGAGAAGCTCAACGCCCTCTACGAACTGGCCGGGCAGATTTTTGACCAGCGCCTCGATGCCCCCAAACCCGGCACCATGCACTGAATCGATGCGCATCTACATCCTGGGGATCTGCGGCACCTTCATGGCCAGTCTGGCCCTCCTGGCGCGGGCGGCGGGGCACGAGGTCAGCGGCGTCGATGCCGGAGTCTACCCGCCCATGTCCGATCTCCTCGCCCGCGAGGGGATCGCCATCGACGAGGGCTACGCGCGCGACTTGCCGCGGCCACTGCCGGATCTGGTGCTGATTGGCAATGCCTTGTCGCGGGGCAATCCGCTGGTCGAGGCAGTGTTGCGGCAAGGTTTGCCCTACCGCTCCGGCGCGGAATGGCTGGCGCAGGAAATCCTGCAAGGGCGCTGGGTCTTGGCGGTGGCGGGCACCCACGGCAAGAGCAGCACCAGCGCCATGCTAGCGTGGATTCTCGAATATGCGGGCCTCAATCCGAGCTTTTTGGTGGGTGCTGAACTGCGCAATTTTGCCAATTCCGCGCGCCTCAGCGAGAGCCCCTTCTTTGTTATCGAGGCCGATGAGTACGATACCGCCTTTTTCGACAAACGGGCGAAATTCGTCCACTACCGACCGCGCACCCTGATTCTCAACAATCTCGAGTACGATCACGCCGATATCTACCCCGATCTCGCCGCCATCGAAACCCAGTTTCATCACCTCCTGCGCACGGTGCCCGATACCGGGCTAGTCATTCGCCCGCGGGAGGATGCGGCCCTAGAGCGCGTTTGGCAGCGCGGCCATTGGACGCCGGGGCTTAGCTTTGCGGATCCCGATGGCTGGCAGGTGCGTGCGGAAAATGCCGAGGCCAGCGCCTTTAGCGTTTGGGAGGGTCGGGAGCAGCGCGGCAGCTGGGCCTGGTCGCTGATGGGGGAGTTCAATGGGCAAAATGCCCTGGCGGCCATGCTCGCTGCCCGCCATGCCGGCGTGCCGTTGTCCACCAGTTGTGCCGCCCTGGCCGAATTCCGCGGCTTGCGCCGCCGTTTGGAGTTGCGTGGTGAGCGCCGCGGTGTAGCGGTTTATGACGATTTTGCCCACCATCCCACCGCCATTGCCAAAACCCTCGCTGCGCTGCGCGCCCGCGTTGGTAGCAACAAGCGCATCCTGGCGGTACTGGAACCGCGCTCCAACACCATGAAGCTCGGCGTCCATAAAGACACCCTCGGCCCGAGTCTGGCGACGGCAGATGCCGTGTATCTCTATGCGCCGACCGAACTCGGCTGGGATCCGGTGCTGCCCGAGGGCGGCCGCAGCTATCGCGATCTCGAGGCGCTCGTTGCCGATGTATGCCGAGATGCCAAAAGTGGCGATCAGATTCTGGTCATGAGTAATGGTGCTTTTGGGGGAATTCACGAACGCCTCTTGCAGGCGCTGGAGCGATTGCCATGACCCAGCGTCGCCGTATCGGTTTGGCTATTACCGGCGCCTCAGGGGCGGCCTACGCCCTGCGCCTTCTTGAACTCTTGCTGGCCCAAGACCTGGAACTGCACCTCGTGGTCTCTGGCGCTGCGCGGGTGGTGCTACGCGAGGAACTGGGCCTGCAGCTGCCGCCGCAACCGGAGCAGATGGGGGCTTTTTTGCGGGCGCAGACCGGGCAGGATCTGGGCGAGCTTCATGCCTATGCCCAAGAAGACTGGTTTTCGCCTTTGGCTTCCGGGTCGCACGCCCCCGAGGCACTGGTCATTTGCCCTTGCTCTGGCGGTAGTCTGGCGGCCATTGCTCAGGGGGTCTCCAATAATCTCATCGAGCGGGCTGCGGATGTCATGCTCAAAGAGGGTAAAAAGCTCATCCTGGTGCCGCGAGAAACGCCTGTTTCCGCTATTCATCTCGAGAATATGCTCAAGCTCTCCCGCCTCGGGGTATGTATTCTGCCGGCGAGTCCGGGCTTTTATCACCGGCCCCAACGTATCGAGGATCTGGTGGATTTTGTGGTTGCGCGGATTCTCGATCAGCTCGCCATTGACCGCAGCATCGGCCCGCGCTGGGGCCGCTGAAGACCTCGCCAGATTCTCTCAGCAGAGAGACTGCAGCAGGTGCTCGCCGCGGCTGCCGTGGAAGAAGTCGCGTACGTAAGGATCATCGACTTGGGCGACTTCCCGCAATGGGCCGATGCTGAGCACTTTGCCACCAGAGAGCACCGCCACGCGGTCGGCGGTGGCCGCGATGCTTTCCAAGTCGTGGCTGATCATGACTACAGTAAGCCCAATGTCGGCCTGAATCTGCCGCAATAGGCGGTCGAAATCGGCAGCAGCAATAGGATCGAGGCCGGAGGTTGGCTCATCGAGAAAGAGGATCTCCGCATCTAGGGCGAGGGCGCGGGCGAGGGCAACGCGTTTGACCATGCCGCCAGAGAGTTCCGCGGGGAGCTTGCCGGCATCTTCGGGCCGCAGTCCTACCATTTGCAGTTTCAGGGCTACCAGGGCGCAGATGTCTTCCCGGCGAATGCCGCCCCACTCGCGCAAAGGGAAAGCAATATTTTCGAAAACCGTGAGGGCGCTGAACAGAGCGCCGAGCTGAAAGAGCACCCCCCAGCGCTGGCGCAGCAAGCGTCCGGCGCGGCCATCGAGACGATCCAGGCGCTGCCCAAAGATCTCGATGCTGCCCTCGGCAATGGGGTTGAGGCCGATGATGCTGCGCAGCAGGGTCGTTTTGCCGCTGCCACTGCCGCCCACAATGGCCAGAATTTCGCCTTTCTGCACCGCCAGGTCGAGGTGACGATGGATCCAGCGGCTGCCAAAACGGGTGCCGAGATCCCGACAAACGATGATATCGTTGGCGCTCATGCGGGCGATAAACCAACGTCGGCAAAAACAATGGCAAGGATGGCATCGATAACGATGACGAGGGTAATGGACAGCACCACGGAGTTGGTGGTCTCGCGGCTCAAGCTGTTGGTGTTGGCCTTGACGCGCAGGCCGTGGTAGCCGCTCACCCAGGCAATGAGGATGCCGTAGAGCACCCCTTTGATAATGCCCAACCAGAAGTTGAAAGCGGGCACCATAATGGGCAATTCGCGCAGAAAGAAGTCGGGACTAATACCCAGGCTAAAATTGGCGACCAGCATGGAGCCGAAGAGCCCGACCAGATCGGTCCAGATCACCAGTAGCGGCATGGTGATGGCCAGGGCAATGACCTTGGGTAAAACGAGGCGCTGTACCGGCGAGACCCCAAAAGTCTGCAGCGCGTCGAGCTCTTGCGTCACGCGCATGGCGCCGATTTGCGCGGTGAAGGCGGAACCCGAACGCCCAGCAATGATGATGGCGCCGAGCATCGGCCCAAACTCGCGCAGAATACTGATGCCGCCAATACTAATGATGTAGATGTTGGCGCCATAGCTGGCGAGGGTTGGTGCCGACTGATAGGTAATGACGATACCGATGAGAAAGCCAATTAGGGTAAGAATAGGCAGGGAGTCGGGGCCGGTCTTGACAATGGTGGCGGAGATTTCCCGATAGGGAAAATGGCTGGGATGTCGGAGGGCAGCAAAAAAATCCTGCAGGAGGTTTCCCCAAAGCAGAAATAGTCCCCAGAGATCGCCAATAATTGAGGCAATATGGGCGCCGAGCTGATCGAGCAGGGTAAAGAGACCGAGCCTTCTATGCTTGGGTTGCAGCGGTTGCACCTGCTGCATGCGATCGAACAGCGGACGATGTTGTTCGCGCAGTTGCAACTGGGCCGGAAACTGTCTTCCCCAGCTGCGCCAGAGAAGCAGGGCACCAAGATTGTCGAGTTTGTCGATCCGCTCCAAGTCCCAGGCCTTGCCCGCACCAAGGCGCTGCAGCTCTTGTTGCACTGCCCGCACCCGCCGCGACAACTGCGCCAGGGTCCAGCTGCCGCGCAGATGGACGGTGCCATCGCTGAGCTGCCAGCTGGGGGCACTCGGCTCTTCTCGACTGGCGCTGCTCATGTTGCTGGCGGTACTCGTAGGGCTCACGTTCTACGCATTATGCCCGCAATGACTAAATTGCCAAAGCGCTGGGGTCTTGCCAACGCAAACGAGCGAAAAGGGGAAGGTGGTCGGAACGCTGTTCGCGCTCGGTCCACACCTCCACAAAAAGCAGTTCCGGGCTGATGAGGATATGATCGAGGCGGCGCTGGGGCGCCCAGCTGGGAAAGGTTGCGGGCTGCTGGCTAGGCGATTGCAAACCACCTTGATCGCGCAGGAGGAGCAGTTCGGTCGAATCGCGCCCGCAATTGAGATCACCCAGCAGAATGCTCGCCGGGGCATCGCGCAAGAGCGGCAGGAGTTGGCGAATTTGGCGCAGGCGCCCCGGCTTGGCGAGGGCAAGATGGGTGACGAGGACTTGCACTTGGCGTCCCTGCACCTCGATCAGGGCACGCAGCAGTCCACGCCCTTTGAGGGTTCCGGTGAATTGATGTCTTTCGATATCGAGAATGGGCCAGCGCGAGAGCAGGCTATTGCTATGCTGGGCAAGGTCCCCCCAATCCCGGGTACGTTGCTGCGCCCAATAGGGTAGGCCGCTACGCTCCGCCAAAAAGACGGCCTGATTGAGATACTGGCTGCGAAAAGAACCGGCATCGACCTCATTCAAACCGACAAGATCCATGCCCTGCAGACTCTGGGCGATAGCTTCCAGATTGCGCAGGCTCTGGGGATGGGGCAGAAGATAGCGCCAACTGTGCGCAAGCAAATGATGCTGGCGCTGGGAGCCGATGCCCACCTGCACATTCTGGGTCGCTACCGAGAAATCCCAAGAATCAGTCGCCATCGATGGCCAGTTCCCTCGGCTTGCCGTCGGCATCTTCCACCGCTAGGGTCAGCACGCCTTTTTCCGCTTCGGCCATGCGAAAGCGCCAAAGCCCGGTAGCGCGGGGTTTTTGGACTTCTCCAAAGCGGGCGAAGAGGGTTTCGCCGAGGCTCGCGAGTTGCCGGGCAAGTTCCGGCCAATCGGCATCGGTACCCGGATGCAGCCGGTATTCCGCGTCATGGCGGCTCACCCAGCCTTGGCCGACCCCAAACTGCAGGGCGGTAAAAAGGTCTTGGGCAAGGGTGCGCGGAATTTTCAGGGCCGGGAGCAGGTCGGGCATTGCGGATCCTTTACTAAACGAATCGTGCGGAATTCGAGGGTTTGGGCGTCGAGGAGCAGCAGCTTGCCCTGCACGGGGGAGGCTTGGCCAAGAAGAAGGCGGATGGCCTCGAGGGCCTGCAGACTGCCGAGCATGCCGGTGAGCGGGCCGATAACCCCGAGGGTGGCGCAGCGATCTTCGTCTTCGCTTTCGAGGTCGGGATAGAGGCAGGCATAACAGGGGCCAGGCACCCGAAAATCAAAGACCGCCAACTGGCCGCTCCAGCGGATGGCGGCGGCGCTTACCAAGGGCTTACCGGCCTGCCAACAGGCGCGGTTGACGGCGTGACGGGTGGCAAAATTATCGCTGCAGTCGAGAACGAGGTCGTATTCCGGTAGCAGCGCCGTCAAAAGCTCTGCTGCCGCAGGCTGGCTATGCACGCGATACTGCAGACTGCTGTTGTGCGCCTGTAAATGGTGGGCTGCCGCCTCGGCCTTGGCCCGGCCGAGATCATCCTCGTTGTAGAGGATCTGCCGCGGCAGGTTACTTGCCGAGACGCTGTCGCCATCGCAGAGGCCCAGAGTGCCAATGCCAGCACCGGCCAGATAGAGAGCGGCGGGGCAGCCCAGCCCCCCCATGCCGATAATCAGCACACGCGCCGCGGCCAAGCGCTGCTGCCCGGCAACATCGACCTCCGGCAGCAGAATTTGCCGGGCGTAGCGCAATAGCTCGCCATCACCGAGTTCAGGGGGCATTGTAAAAATCGTAATCGAGTCGGTTGTCTTCTACCGCCATGCCCGGCTCCGCCAAAAAGCTGGGACCCTGACGCTGCAGGCGGTAATGGTAACGCTCGCGGATGCTGTCCATCATCCACAAAATCTCATTCGGGTGGCCGGCCTTGTCGCCGTGCAGCAAATGCCGAAGGTACAAGCAGTCTTCGTCTACCTTGACCAACAGAGGAACCGGCAGCTGGAGGGGCAAGATGTGCTGATGCACTACCCAGTCCATGGGCGATGGCGGCTGGCTTGCGGCAATGCGCAGATCGACACGAAAATGCCCGGCACCGCCCGGCTCTTTGAGCAGCTCGGCAAAGTAGCCGTCGGGAAAACCCCGGTGCAGGATGATGCTGCGCTTGGCAAAGCGGGTAAAAAAACGATCGAGAAGAGATTCCATGGGCATGCGAAAATAGTAGTCCAGGGGAAGAAAAAGTGCATCTTTGTTGGGTTGGCTGGTTCAAGGCCCGGTGCGCATGCCCATCTGCAGACGGCCACCGTAGCCCGTAAGTTCCAAATAGCCACTGCCAATACTTTTGCCGTTGGCCTCGGCGCCCACGGCACCCTCCCAGTAGACGCTGCCGGTGCTGCGCGTGGCAACGAATTCCTGATCGGGCATGAGGGGTTGCAGGGTAAAGCTGCGCCCTGGGATGCGTACCCGCCAAACGATGGGATAGCGGTTACCGGTTTGCGGCGACTGCCAGTAGCGCAGGGGCTGCAACTGGATCTCCTTGCCGCGCAGATACTGTACCTGCCCGTTGCGATGGCGCCAGGTACCAGAAAGGTAGAGGGCTTTGCCGTCGGCCTTGCGCATCTGAAAGAGCATCAGGGCTCCGCCGCCGTTCAGGTTGATGCCCATCCAGTCCCAACCCACGGCTTGCTGGGGCAGGTAGGCCTGCGACCACTCATGATCGAGCCAAGCGCTGCCTTGCACGCTTTCCTCTTTGCCCTGTATGCGCACGGTACCGCGCACCGCTAACTGCGGGATACTGTAATAGTAGCTGGCATTTTTCGGATCGGGACCCTTTTGGCTTACGCCCTGGGGGCCTTCGAGCAACGGCGGCTGGGTGGCCTGCAGGCGCAGGTGGTAGGCGAGGTCACCAGCGTCGATCTGCGCGCGATAGCCGTCGCCCACTTGCTGCAGCCGCCATCGTCCAATCCAGACATCCGTACGCCCGACTTTGGCACCAGCGAGCCCGAAACCGCCGCGGGCGATTTTCTGGGCGGTGAGCAAATGCCCAATGCGCGGATCGCTGACCGCCGCTTGGGCAAAATAAATTTGCTGCGGATTGAAGGCGCTGGGATTTGCCCAAGCCTGCGGCGGGCGCAGGCGAAAAAAGGTGATCTGAAAACCCAGGGGCGCCCCCGTCGCGGTTCGCAAATGGCCGGTGATGTACCACCACTCGAGGCGAAATTGCGGATGACTGCCATAGGCATTGGGAAAGCGTAGCGGCTGGCTGGAGCTGACTTCTACCTTGGGCGTTGGCAGCAGGGGTAAGGCATCGGGCGGCACCGCCGCACTGCCGCACGCCGGCAGGGCAAGGAGCAGGAGCAAAGCGCGTCGCTTATTCATCATGCAGCAATACCGTTTGCTTGCCCATGACCGCACGTGCCGACCAGAGCATGGTGAGCAAGCTGGCCAAGAGAAGGACCGCCGCCAGCACGCCGAGTTGTACCCAGGGTAGGTGAAAGCCCATTTGCCAATGGAAGGAGAGGGGATTCACCCGCTTGATCAAAATCAAACTGATCAAGAGCCCCAGGCCGGTGCCCAGCACGATGCCAAAGAGAGAGAGCAGCAAACCCTCACCGAGCAGCAGGCGCAGAACATCGCGCCGGCGCAGTCCCAGGCAGCGCAGCAGGGCAAATTCCTGGCGCCGCAGCAGGGTTTGCGCCCCAAAGCCGTTACTGATGCCGAGGAGTCCGATAACGATGGCAACAGCCTCGAGGGCGTAGGTAGCAGCAAAGCTCTGGTCGAAAATTTCCAGACTGCGGCGAAGGATCTCCCCCGGTGTGGCAATCTGCCAACCAGTGCTCTCAGGATAGCGCTGGCGCAGGCTGGCGAGTACCGTGGTCGTCGCAACCCCCGGCTGCAGCCAGAGGGCAACGCCATTGAGGCGATCATCGCCGGTCCAGCGCCGGTAGGTGTCGAGGGGTAGGGAGATGGCTCCTTCCTGATAGGCATAGTCGCGATAGATTCCCGCAATTCGCACTTTCTCTGGCTGCTTGCCGAGGGGTAGTTCGATGGTCTGACCAACCTGCCAATGGCTGAGCCCCGCGAGGATTTCGGAGATCCAGATGGGCGGCGGGCCAGCAGGATCGGGCGCTGCAGACTGGAGGATGTCGAGGGTGTGGCCGGGGTCCTGGGCATTCATGCCCCGCGCCAAAAGGACTACCGGCGGGCGCTGCGGGAGTAGAGCGAGTTCCGTGCGCCGCAGGGGCGAGCAGCTGCGCACGCCCGGGAGTGCGCAGAGGGTTTTACCCGCACCGTTCGGCAATAGGGCACGGTCGCTATCGCCGGCTTGTACGTAAATATCGGCGCGGAGGATATCCTGCAGCCAACTGGCAACCGAATCGCGAAAGGAGCCCACCATTACCGCCATGGCCACCACCAGGCTAAAGGCAACGACGATGGCGGCAAGGCTGCGACTGGCTCGCCCCGGATTACCCCGCAGCTGGGCGCCCACCAAGCCCGCCAACGGCCCCTGCGGAAGCGGCAGCAGGCGCGCAAACAAGAACAGCAGGCCGGGCAGTAGGAACAAACTGGCAATGAGCAGCAAGGCAATGCCCACATAAGCGGCGTAGGGAATGCCGCCCCAAGCGGGCAAAAAAGTCGCCACGGCAGCGAGCAGCAGAAGTAGCCCACCCAGGGCGAAGTGGCCACCGCTGCTTTCTTCCTCGCTACCCTCGGAGAGTATGCGCACAATGGCCAGATGACGGCTACTCCAGGCGGGCCAAAAGGCACCAAAAAGCGCTGCGGCGAGGCCGGCCAAAGCAAAACCCGCCCAAAGTCCTGGTCGTGCAGCGAGCAGGGAGCCGGTATTGGAAAAGTAGCCTGCACCGAGGTTACCTCCCAATTGAGCCAAGGCCAGTTGCGCCGCAAAAATCCCCAGCGGTACGCCTAGTAGCGCACCCGGCAGCCCAAGGACCAAACCTTGCAGTTGACTGGCGATGAGGATCTCGCGCTCGCGCAGTCCCAGCACGCGCAGAATGGCGAGGTTGCGGCGCTGGCGCACGGCACTGAAGGCCAAAGTGGTGTAGACGAGAAAGGCGCCGGTAAAGAGGGCGACGAGTGACAACACCAGGAGATTGACGCGGTAGGCGAGGGAAGCGCGAGCAGCCACGGAGCCCGCCTCTTTTGGCGTGCGCAAGAGAGCGCCGGGAGGCAGCAGGGGCGACCAGTGGGCAGCAAATTGCCCAGGGTCGACGTCGGGGGCAAGACGCAGGGCAACTTGGGAAATTTTGCCTTCCTCACCCCACAACCATTGCGCCGTGGCAATATCGGTAATCGCCAGTGCTTCTCCCGGGACCGGGTCGGGAATGCTGCCAATGATGCGAAAACGCCTCTCTACCCCAGCGACCCGCAGACCAATCTCGCCGCCACTATGGCTACCGAGCGCGCGCAGTGCCGTTTGGTCCAAGATTAGATTGTGTGGGTCGAAGAGCTCGTAAGGGTTTTGTAACTGCATGGGGACCAGAGGTTGGCCCAGGGCAAGACTCTGGAAGGCATCGATGCCCCAGACCGGCAGGAGTTTTCCTGTGCTGGTGTACGCACTCACGCGTAATTCCGGCGCTGCAACTTCTACCCCTGGCGCCTGCGCCAAACGGGGATACCAGTTTTGCGCGAGGCTGTCTCCCGGGCGCGAGAGTAGTAGATCTGCCTGCCCCGCCAAGCGGCGCAAGCCACCCGTAACATTATCAACCGCCTGTACATTGATGAGTGCGATGGCAAGGCCCAGGGCAACCCCAAGGGCAATGCCCAGGACGGCAAGCACAGACGCGCCGGGGTGGGCGCGCAGCGGAAGCCAAACGGCGGCACGCCAAGGAATGCGCCAATTTTTCATAAAAGATAAAGGCCGTCTCGTCGCATTTCTAACTGACGCTGGGCAATCGCCGCTGCCTTACTGGAATGGGTCACCATCAAAACCGCCGCCCCGGCCTCGGTACCTATTTCTCCAAGAAGACGAAGTACTTCTCCGGCGCGATCGGGGTCGAGGCTGCCCGTGGGCTCGTCGGCGAGGACCAAGGCCGGCCGGTGGATCAAGGCGCGGGCCACCGCCACCCGCTGTTGCTCCCCGCCGGAGAGCTCTCGGGGGAGGGCATCGAGGCGCTTGGCGATGCCCAGCCGTTCGGCAAGGGCATTAATACGCCCGCCCAGCTCCTGTCGTGGCAGGGCATTGAGGCGCCAGGGCAGGGCGATGTTGTCGCGGGCGCTGAGCTGCGGCAGCAGGTGGAAAGATTGGAAAACAAAACCGATCTGGCGCCGCCGTAACAGGGTGCGGGCGTCGTCGTTGAGGCTATCTACACTCTGGCCGCAGAGTTGTACGGTGCCCGCATCCTTACGCTCGAGGCCGGCGATGATGTGCAGCAGAGTACTTTTGCCCAGACCACTCTCCCCGCGGATGGCAACGAAATCCCCGCCCCGCAACTCCAGTTCTATACCCTGAAAAAGCCAGCGCTCTGGAGCGTCGGGCTGTCTTTTGCCCACACCCTGTAGGCCCAAGCTCAACCCTTGCATGGTGATCCGGCTTGCCGAGCGTGATCAGTATTGATCATGTGTTTGCCCCCGAGATCTGCACATCAACAATGTTTCCTTCGTCACCTATACGGATGTATAGCTCAGCAGGAGCGCAGCAGACGCGGCAGTCTTCGATGGTTTGTTGCGTCCCCGCCGAGATGTCCACCTCCACCGCAAAGGTCTCGCCGCAGTAGGGGCATTGCACGTCCAGATATTCGAGTGGGGCTGCCATGCAGTGTTATCCGTGTTCCGCGAAAGTCAGCGTGCGCAGCATCGGGTGGGCTGGACTGCTCAGACTCGCGAGAATCGCCAATGCGGCGGCTCCAGCGAGTGCCAGAATAATCAAATTGACAGACACCAGACCAGTGATCTCCAGCTTTCTACCCAAAACAAAGGTAAATTGTAGTACATAGGCGAGTGGTAAATATATAGCGAGGGATAGAAAGAAAAATTTTTCCCAAGCGCGATGATTGTGCACTAACCAACGGAATTCGAAGATAACGGATGCTGCGAGCCAGGACGCGCTAAGGAGTAACAGTAGATCTTGATTGCCTTGTACGGCTAAACCAATGGCAACGCTAGATCCAACAGCCAAATCGATTGCCGACCTGCGGACCAATCCCAGGGATTGGACTGGTGAGCCTTCCTGCTTGGGAAGCGTGCGGTAGAAACAATAGGCACCATGTGCGAGAGTGTAAAATGAAAAAAATAGTAGGGTGACAGTTGGCCAGGAATTCTGCCAAATACCCAAACTAATCGCATAAAGGAGAACGTAGGTTGAACGTAGTCCGAGAACTTTCGGATGACAAAGTTCTTTCCCTAACCAATGGGTATCGGTACGAATCGTTTTCGCAATGCTCATATCAACTCCTTTCGGCAAATTGCCGATCAGTAACGTACGGTAAGAGCAGCTGGTTCTAATCAAAACTACGCATGCAGCGTAATGCTTCACCTGAAGGATAGTCCGCTACAGCTCTGTTGTCAATTATTTGTACTATACAAAACGTAAACATAGAAAGAGGGAGCTCTGCCAGGAGCTGTTCCCTGCATTGCGGGCGATGATCGTTTCGGAACGTGCCGCGAAAAAAAACGGGCCGGCCCGAAGGCCGACCCGCTTGGCGGGGCGGGAGGACTTAGAAGTCGCCCATGCCACCCATGCCGCCCATACCACCCATGTCAGCACCGGCACCGCCCTTATCTTCCTTCTTGGGCAATTCGGTGATCATGGCCTCGGTGGTAATCATCAAGCCGGCCACACTGGAGGCCTTTTGCAGAGCCGTACGGGTAACCTTGGTGGGGTCGATCACGCCCATCTCGAACATGTTCCCGTATTCACCGGTCGCGGCATTGAAGCCGTGGCCAGCCTTGCCCTCGAGTACCTTGTTGAGGACGACGCTGCCTTCGCCACCGGCGTTGGCAACGATCTGCCGCAGGGGCTCCTCGATGGCACGACGGATGATGGCGATACCCATCTCCTGATCGTGGTTGTCGACCTTCAGCTTCTCCAGCACATGACGGGAGTGGATGAGAGCCACACCGCCACCAGGGACGATGCCTTCCTCGACCGCCGCACGGGTGGCATGCAGGGCATCTTCCACCCGCGCCTTCTTCTCTTTCATTTCGATCTCGGAGCCAGCGCCAACCTTGATCACGGCTACGCCACCCGCCAGCTTGGCGACCCGCTCCTGCAGCTTCTCGCGATCGTAGTCGGAGGTGGCATCTTCCATCTGGCGACGGATCTGCTCCACCCGGGCCTTGATCTCTTTCTGCTGACCAGCGCCGTCGATGATGGTGGTGTTTTCCTTGCTGATGACCACCTTCTTCGCTTGGCCGAGATCGCTGAGGCTGGCGCCTTCGAGCTTCATGCCGATTTCTTCGGAAATGACGCGGCCACCGGTAAGGATCGCCATGTCTTCGAGCATGGCCTTACGGCGATCACCAAAGCCCGGGGCCTTGACCGCGGCTACCTTGATGATGCCGCGCATGCTGTTGACTACCAGGGTCGCCAGGGCTTCGCCTTCGACGTCTTCGGAGATGATCAGCAGCGGGCGGCCGCCTTTGGCCACGCCCTCCAGCACCGGCAGCATATCGCGGATGTTGGAGATCTTCTTGTCGTGCAGGAGGATGTAGGGATTCTCCAGCTCGGCAATCATCTTGTCCTGGTTGTTGACGAAGTAGGGCGAGATGTAGCCACGGTCGAACTGCATGCCCTCGACCACGTCCAGCTCGTTCTCGAAGCCGGAGCCTTCCTCGACGGTGATGACGCCTTCGTTGCCAACCTTCTCCATGGCCTCGGCAATGATCTTGCCAATGGACTCATCGGAGTTGGCGGAAATGGTACCCACCTGGGCCACTTCCTTCTGGGTCTTGCAGGGCTTGGACTGCTTCTTGAGGTCTTCGACCACAGCGATGACCGCCTTGTCGATGCCGCGCTTGAGGTCCATGGGGTTCATACCGGCGATGACCGCCTTGATGCCCTCGCGGATGATGGCCTGCGCCAGCACCGTGGCGGTGGTGGTGCCGTCACCAGCCTCGTCGGAGGCCTGGGAAGCGACTTCCTTCACCATCTGCGCGCCCATGTTCTCGAACTTGTCGGCCAGTTCGATTTCCTTGGCAACGGAAACGCCGTCTTTGGTAATGGTGGGGGCGCCGAAAGACTTGTCGAGTACCACATTGCGACCCTTGGGGCCGAGGGTGACCTTGACCGCATCGGCCAGGACGTTGACGCCGCGCAGCATCTTCTCGCGGGCATGTTCAGCAAAAGCTACTTGTTTAGCAGGCATGGAAGCACCTCTTCAGAATTGCGTTGATTGAAAGTATCCGAAAATTCGAGACTTACTTTTCGATGACCGCCATAATGTCGTCTTCTCGCATCACCAGCAGTTCCTCGCCCTCGACCTTGATTTCCGTACCGGCATACTTGGCGAAGAGCACGTGGTCGCCGGCCTTGACATCGAGGCTACGCACCTTGCCATCTTCCGTGATCTTGCCTTTGCCTACGGAAATGACTTCCCCACGCACAGGCTTTTCTTTGGCGGTATCGGGAATGATGATGCCCCCAGCGGTTTTCTGCTCTTCCTCCAGGCGGCGGATGACAACGCGATCGTGCAACGGACGCAGTTTCATAGAAGCTTTCCTCATCGAAATTGGACCAAAATTTGAGAACCCACGAGAGCGGGTGTTAGCACTCACCCTCGACGAGTGCTAATCATAGACACCTCTTATGCCAAGTCAAGTGGGAGCATGGCTGCTTGGCGGTAGCGGCGCTGTCTCGCTACAATGCAAATGTTCCGACCGGACCCTGAGTTGGGCGGTAAGGCTTTTTCGATCAATTGGCTAGGTAGCCTGGGGGAAGGCGATGGCGGGTGCGTTGTGGCAAGGTATCCACCAGGAGTTTTTTCGCGAGCCCTTTGCGATCTCGGGAGACCTGCGGCGCACGCGCCTGTTGCAGGAGCTCAAGGCCGAACACCAGATTTGCGATCTCTTGCTGCCCAACGATGCCGAGCCGCGCATGAGCTTGGTGGTGGACTTCTCTGTCACAGAAGGCTGGGTGGCAATGGACAGTCCACCGAACTTTCCTGCCTCGGCCGTCGGGCTCGACCTGTTGGTGCAAAGTCGGCCGTCGCAGTTGCCCACGGTTTGGGAGTCGCGGCTACGCGAAGTGCGCGACGACCTGCTGTATATTGAGTTTCCTGAGGTCATTTATCAAAAGCAAGCGCGTCGCTTGTACCGCGTCATGCTCGCCATCGATGACCCACAACGCATTGAGCTCTATCGTACTGGTGCGCCCATGGTGCTGGGAGAGATCCTCGATATCAGCGAGGGAGGCACCAGGGTTCGCCAGGTGGGACGGGCCGCCGGTTTTTCCCTGCATTCTGGCGAACGCTTGCCCAAAGTGTTCTTTTCTATGCGGGACGGCGTCCAAATTTCTTGCCCGGCAACGGTGCGACATTTTGTTCCCGGGCAGGATGGCATCGGGCTCGAGTTTACCGATATCGATCCTGCAGCGCGTCGTGCCATTGCTAAATACGTCTTTGATCGAGATCGAGAAATTGCGCGTGCGCAGGGGATTGAGCTAGGTGGCCATTCGTCGCGCAAAAGTGGCGTTTGGAGCCAGTTCAAACGTTGGATTTCTTCGTAGCCCAGACCTCCAGGGCCCAAGCGCGCCACTCGTCTGGCGGCGCACCGCGAAGCCACTCTGGTGTCGGAAAGCCCAGGCGTCGCAAGCTCTGCTCCCAGGCCCGGCGCGGGTCGAAGGCCGCCGCCCCGGCGCTTTTCGAGAGCTTCTTGCCATCCTGGCCAATGACCAAGGGTAAATGCCCATATTGGGGCTGCGGGTATCCTAAACAATCCTGCAAAAAGCGCTGCACTGGAGTGATGGAGACGAGATCGGCACCACGGATCACTTCCGTAACATCTTGCGCCTGATCGTCCACCACGCAGGCAAAAATATAGGCGTATGGACCATCGGCCCGCAGCAGCACCGGGTCCTGCTCGGAAAAGCGGTTTTCCTGCATACCGAGATAGCGATCCTGCCAAAAATCTACTCGGGCGGTACGCAGATCTAGGCGCCAAGCCCGCGGCTGCGCCGGGGGCCGCTCGCGGCAGCGGCAGGGAGATTGCAGAAGGCTCTGGCGGCTGCAACCGCAGGGATAAACGTAGTCGTCTGCTCGGAGCTTTGCAAAGGCGGCGTCGTAGTCTGTCTGGCAAGTCGACTGGTAGCGAATGGCGCCGTCCCAATGCAATCCAAGCATGGTCAATTGTTCTTGCATCTGTCCCGCATAGATGGGGTGGCAGCGCTGCGCGTCGATGTCATCGATGCGTAGTAGCCAGCGCCCGCCCTGACCTTTGGCACTGAGATAGCTGCCGATTGCCGCCAGCACCGAGCCCTCGTGCAAAGGTCCGCTCGGGCTCGGCGCAAAACGGCCTGTCACGTCCCGAGTTTCGGCTCGCATTGCACCCTGATCGTTGCGCTCTTCCCCTTCCATGCGCGCAATGGTAGCAAGGCCAGGCGGCGTGGACATTCTCCTGCCGCTAGCGTGCTATGCTGGGCGCGTGGCGAGTGAGAGGAGGGTAGATGGCGACAGGGGAGTTTGCGCTAATTGAGGAATTACGTCGCGGTCTGGGGCAGGTGGAAGACGACGCGGCGGTCATTGTCGGGATTGGCGACGACGCGGCGGTGCTCGATTGCGGTGGGCGCCGCCTAGTAGCCTGTACCGATACCCTGGTCGCTGGCCGGCATTACTTTCCCGAACTCGCTGCCGGCGATTTGGCTTGGAAGGCGTTGGCGGTCAATCTGAGCGATCTTGCCGCCATGGGCGCCGAGCCGCGATGGGCACTGCTTAATCTTGCCCTGCCGGCGGGTACGGCTACCCCGGCTTGGCGCGTGGACTTTGTGCGCGGCTGGCAGGAGCTGGCTATGCCCATTAACCTGCGCTTGGTAGGGGGCGATACGGTTGCCTGCGACGGTCCATTGACGGTGACCGTGACCGCCTTGGGCTTGCTGGCGGGAGATGCCCTGCTGCGCAGTGGCGCGCAAGTGGGCGATGATCTCTACGTGACCGGCACCTTGGGTGATGCCGCCCTTGCGCTCGAACGTGCCTTTGCCGAGCGTGCGGGCGAAGTTGTCGAGGCTTTGCCGGGGGCGGTGGCTCTGGAGCAGCGTCGTCGACGTCCCACCCCGCGTGTTGCCTTTGGTCAGGCAGCGCAGCGGCTGGGAGCGCGCTGTGCGCAGGATATCTCTGATGGGTTTCTCGCTGATCTGCGTCATATCCTGCAGGCCTCGGGGATGGGCGCGCGGATCGATGGCGACGCCATCCCCCTGAGCCCGGTTCTGGCAGGCTGGGTGGGGGAGGACTGGCAACGCCTATTGCGTACCGCCCTCACCGGCGGCGATGATTACGAACTCATTCTCGCCGCACCTCCCGCCCTTGCCGTGCAGCTGCAGAACGCAGCGCAGCAAACGCAAACGCCCCTGCAGCGGGTGGGTAGTGTTTTGCCAGCAGCGGCAGGTTTGCAGCTTTTTTGGCAGGGTAGGCGCCAAGACCTACCAGAGCATTTGGGGCACCAGCATGTCATCTGAATTTCCCATCTATCTACCTTTGCGACCAGCGGCCTTGCCCTTGGCGCAGCGCCTAGCCGCGTGGATCAAGCTCGCCGGTCGCCCGGTTGCTCTGCAACTCTGCTCAACCTTGCCGCTGACCAAAACCTCTGCTGGCGTCGCCCTGGGCGACTTCAGCAATTGCGACGCCTGGTGCCAGGCTGGTGGCGCGCAACTCGACCCCCTCGACTGGTCAGCGATGGCAGCATACCTGCGCCAGCACTGGCCGCTTACCACCATGCCGCGCACGCGATTTGGCGTTACCCCAGCAACAGCGCCCCTGCCCGGAGAAATCTGGTCCGATGAGGATGGCTTGGCTTTGGAGCTGGCGCCTCCGGAGTGGGCACTCTTGCAGCGCGCGCAAGAGCTCGGCTGGCAACTGGCAACGGCAGAATCCTGTACGGCGGGCGGCATTGCTGCGCGGATTGCCGCCTTACCCGGCTCCTCGGCACTCTTGCGGCAGGGCTACGTAGTCTACAGCAATACCGCCAAGGAGGAGATGCTGGGGGTGCAAGGTGCAACCCTCTCACGCCATGGTGCCGTTTCGGAAGCGGTGGTAGAGGAGATGCTCGAAGCCGCCCTCGGGCGGGCAGAGCTCGCGGTGGCAGTGAGCGGCATTGCCGGACCGGGTGGAGCGGTGGCGGGCAAGCCGGTGGGTACCGTTTGCCTTGGCTGGGCAACGCGCGAGCAACAGCGGATCTGCACCCTCCACTTTGCCGGCGATCGTTGGGCAGTCCAGTATGCCGCTGGCAGCGTCGTAGTCGGTGGCTTGCTTACCTTACTGGCGGAAAGGGTTGGGGCATGAGATTGCCGGCGCGTTGGGGGGAGATTGGTCTCGCTGCAGCCCTCGGGTAGAATGACCGGACGTTCGCTCGAGGAGATGGAAATCATGGATGACCAACGCAGCAAGGCCTTGACGGCGGCCCTGTCCCAAATCGATCGGCAGTTTGGTAAAGGCACCATCATGCGCCTTGGCGAGCAGAGCGCCATCAAAGACATTGCCGTGTATTCGACCGGCTCCCTCGGCCTCGACCTGGCCCTTGGCGTTGGTGGCCTGCCGCGCGGGCGGGTGGTCGAAATCTACGGCCCGGAATCCTCGGGCAAGACCACCCTGACCCTGCACGCGATTGCCAGCTGTCAGGCCGCAGGTGGTACGGCGGCCTTCATCGATGCCGAGCACGCTCTCGACCCTAGCTATGCGCAAAAGCTGGGCGTTGACCTCGAAAACTTGCTCATCTCTCAGCCCGACACTGGCGAGCAGGCCCTGGAAATTGCCGATATGCTGGTGCGCTCTGGCGCGGTAGACCTGATTGTGATCGACTCGGTCGCTGCCCTCACTCCTAAGGCGGAAATTGAAGGAGAGATGGGGGATTCCCACGTCGGTCTGCAGGCGCGGCTGATGAGTCAGGCACTGCGCAAGCTCACCGCCAATATTTCGCGCACCAATACCCTGG
>JAWNZB010000274.1:0-1155 GCA_038447835.1 Candidatus Igneacidithiobacillus chanchocoensis
TCATTGATGATGGCCTCTGCTTTGCCCTTGCCATCCCTGGCGCGACGCAAAATCTCTGCTTCCCGCAGCACTGCCGCTCGAGTGGTGAACAGTTCGCTCTTGAGCCCCTTGCCTTCGCCAGCGGCCACCAGCCCGCCTTCGCGCTGCTCTATGGCGTGCTCGATTTCCTTGGGAGAGACGTGCCCAAGGCCAGCGGCCAAGGCTTCCTGGCGCAACTGGTCCCTGGAAAACGTGGTGTCTCGCTCCCCCAGATGCCGGATGGCCGATTTCAATGCCTGCTCTGCGGTAATGGCAGGAGACACACCCCCCGCCGCCCGCCCCTCGGCTTGCTTGCGCAATGCAGCCAGATCTAGCCCCTGCTCGCGGAACGCTCGCCGCCATTCGAAACGCTGTTCTTGTGAGATCGTAGCCTTGCGCTCTCTGGTCCGGTTTTGGACGGCCTCGCGCGCTTTGGCGCTGACCTCGCTCCGATCCCCGCCAATCTCGCGCTTGATCGTCTCGCTACGCGGCGAGAAATGTTCGATTTGCTCGCGTGTGATGCCCGCGATCTCGAAATTCGCGCCCTTCCCGCGCTCGATTTCATAGCCCAGGCTTTGCAGATTCTTTGCCAGTGCCGCCTTATAGACCGCGTCTGCCGCCAGCTTCTTCTGATTTTCGTGACCCCAATCCAACTTGAGTGCAGTCCACTGCCCATCGCTGCGCTTGGTGAGATTCGCGATAACGACATGGTCATGCAAATGCGGGGCAACTCTTCCCGTATGTGCGTCAGGGCGGGAATCCTCGTGAGTGTACCGGCCAGCTACCAAGCAGCCGGTAAACTCGCTTCCCTTGCCGCCGCCTTTACCAATCCGCGCATACACCATTTCGCGTTCCACATAGGCCACGGCTTCCCGCACGGCGGCTTGGTGTGCTGCGACTACCCGCTCGTCCTCGATGGCGACCAAGGACACGCTCTTGGGTGCCGAAATGGTAAGTTCTTCCCCGAACCGTCGCGTTTCCGAGTTTTGGCCCCCGCGCTGGGAAATGTCCTCGCCATCTGGGGTGATCCCAGACAAGACGCGCACCATATCCTCTTGCCGGATCTCTCCCTCGAGCCCGTATTCCGCAGCACCACGGCCCAGCCACTCACTAGGCGCACCGAGCCCCAGGTAGTAG
>JAWNZB010000275.1:0-1149 GCA_038447835.1 Candidatus Igneacidithiobacillus chanchocoensis
GGGCGAAGGCCTCCGCTACCGTAACCCTCAAGACGCGCAAGGCCAAGACCGCCGAAGATCGAGCGGAATTGCGCGACCGTTGGCAGAGCGAAGCCAAAGAACTCGGCTTTACCTGGCAAGAGCGAGGGGAGGCGACCGAAGTACAGCGACTGGAAATGCAGAATCAGGACGCTATGCTTGGGCAGCTCACTGAACAAAACTCTACCTTTGATGAGCGTAGGATTTGGGAGAAGGTGGCTACCGAAGCGCAAGGGGCGGTAAGCGCCAAAGAGATTGCTGGCCTGGTGAAACAACTCCAGAAAGATCAATCTGTAGTGCGTCTGGAGCGTCGTGAAGTCGAGTCCTACAATGACCGAGATGTCCCGGAAAGCCAATATTCCACGCGCGAAATGTTGACCTTGGAACAGGAAATGAGCGAGACCGCGCAGCGCATGAGCGCTGATCAACGCCACCAGGTTACAGATGCACAACTCGGAGCAACTCTAGCAGCCAGGCCGACATTATCGGGCGAGCAGGTAGACGCGCTCCGGCATATTACCCGCGATGCCGGTAGCCTTGCCTTGGTGCGCGGTATGGCCGGCACAGGCAAGAGCTTCCTGCTTGATGCTGGCCGCGAGACTTGGGAGCAGGCAGGCTACCAGGTCCAGGGCGTAGCCCTCCAAGGCAAGACCGCGCAAGATCTACAGGATAGCACTGGCATTCGCAGCCAGACCATGCACAGCTTCTTGCGCGACGTGCAGGGCACGGTGACGGAACCACCCAAGCGGGAGCTTACCGAGCGGGATATTGTCGTCATTGAAGAGGCCGGGATGATTGGCTCCCGGCAGATGCAGAATTTGCTCAAAGTGGCCGAACGCAGCGGAGCCAAAATCGTTGCCGTAGGCGACCATCAACAACTACAGCCCATTGAGGCAGGTGGTGCATTCAAGGCGATACAGGACCGAATCGGTGCAGCCGACCTCACCGGGATCCGCAGGCAGCGCGAGCAGTGGATGCGCCAGGCCGTCCGTGATCTTGCCATGGGCAAAAGCGCCCAAGCGCTGGCCGAGATGGATAAGGCCGGACGCTTGCATATCGCAGAAGACAGTGTAGGAGCTAAGGCGGAGCTGGTGAGCCGCTGGGCGGATAGTCAGAGCCCCATCAAAGAAC
>JAWNZB010000276.1:0-1145 GCA_038447835.1 Candidatus Igneacidithiobacillus chanchocoensis
TCTCTTGGTAGCGCCTATTTGCAGGATGGTCATCCCCGGCAGGCGATCCGTGAATTACAGTTGGCGATCGCCGATAACAGCAATTACGCTGATGCATATAACGTCATGGGTCTGGCGTATGCGCAGTTGCAACAGAATGAAACGGCACGCAGTGCCTTTCGCAAGGCGCTCTCTATAGATGCGAAAAATCCCGAGTACCTCAATAATTATGGTGCTTTTCTCGTCAACTCCGGCAGCTATGCGGAAGCACTCGTCGAGTTGAAACGGGCCACGGCTGATCCTTTGTATAGTACGCCGCAGTTTGCCTGGACCAACCTCGCACAGGCCTACGCAGGGCTCAAGGACTTGCCGGCGGCACGCGATGCCCTGAACCGGGCGCTTTATCTGGTACCCAACTATCCGCCCGCCCTGCAAATGCTCGCCGAGCTGGATTTTAAGGACGGTAATGCAGATGCTGCCTTCGCGCACTTGCAGGTGGTCCTGGCGCAAGAACCTGATAACGCCAATGCACTCTTGCTGGCGGGGCAGATCGCCGCCCAACAGGGGCGAACAACGCAGGCGCAGTCTCTTTGGCAGCGTTGCGTGACGGCTTCGCCCTATTCTGCGGCGGGTAAGCGGGCGCAGCAATTATTGCTGCAAAACGGTTGAGGCGGCGAAGCCATGGAACCGACAACAGAAAGCGGGACTTCTCAGGACTTACGGGCGGCGCGGGAGGCTCGTGGCTGGAGCCTTCGCCAAGTCGCCGAGCGATTGCATATCACCGAAGCACAGGTGAAAGGTTTGGAAGAAGGTGACTACACCGCGCTGCCCGGCGCGGCCTTCGCACGCGGTTTTCTGAAGAATTATGCGCGTCTGCTGGATCTGAATCTGGAACCTCTTCTGAAGACGTATGACGCCTCCAATGAGGGTTCAGGGCTGCACCCATCGGAAAACGTGCTGCCCAGCAATGAAGGCCCGCTGCTGGATTATAGTCGACGCATGTTGTTTTTTTCCGTGTTGATTGTGATAGCCATCATTGTGGCAGCCTGGTGGTTCTGGAGTCAGCAGCAGGCGCAGAGCTTGCCTATCACGAAAGCTTCGCCGACGGTGGAGAAGCTACCGGCGGCTTCTGCGCCGATGGTGACCGTCGCGCCCAGCGTGTCACC
>JAWNZB010000277.1:0-1144 GCA_038447835.1 Candidatus Igneacidithiobacillus chanchocoensis
ACCCCACGGGTTTGAGATTCTTGCTGGAGCTCGCCAGTGCCCACAATGGCTGCCTCACGAATGGATTGACTGGTACAAGGGTCTGGGGGAGTCCATTCGCGGCAAGGTGCCGGCCAAGAGCCGCCTTTTTCTGAACATCAACAGCGAGCAAGCCTGCCAACCCAGGATCGTCCATGCCATCGATCAGATCCTTCTGGAGAAGCCCTGCGTGATCGAGTGGACGGAAGATGTGGCGACCTGCGCCACAATGGAACGCGCATCGCAGCAGATCCGGCGCTGGCGTGATCGCGGCGCGATGATCGCCGTAGACGACATTGGCGCGGGGCAAGACGGCATTGGCCGGGTGTTGGCGGTTCTTCCGCACTACGCCAAAATCGACTGCACCATCCTGGATCGAAGCCGCACGACCAGCCCGACTTTTCTTCGCAACCTTCGGGAAATCCTTGAGGGCATAGGCTGCAAGGTCATCATCGAGGGCATCGAAACCGAAGATGATCTACGCTACGTCAGAGAGGCGGGCTTTCAATTGGTCCAGGGCTACCTCTATCCAGCAACACAGCATCTCGCCATCGCCGAACGCGCCAAGGAAAACCCTGCGACTTTGAGTTTGTCGCCTTCTTTTTTGCCCTGACCACCGCGTCATCGGCAGCACGTCCCTAACCCATCAAAAGCTCCGACCGCCTCTGCGCAAGGCTGCGCACCTCTGCGAGGCTTGCCGCATCCAGATGGGTTTGCCTAGCCAAAACATCGGACGCCTTTTGCAAGACGGCCAGCTCTGATTGCCGAAGGGCACCCCGCAGGTTTTCCTCGTCCTCGGCTGACCACTTTCCTGGGCTGGTCTCGACGGCCTCTTGGATGCCACGCAGTGCCTGCTCGAGATCGGCGAGCCCTTCTGGTGGCGAACTGCCCTCGCGCTCATGGGCGCACACCATCATCTCAACCAAGCGAAACACAGTGTCGGCCACCGCATAACGGCAAGCCAGGCCGGGATGCTGTTCCGCGATCTTGACGGCAGACACCGCATGGGTCAGCCACAACGGCTCATTCTCGCCTTCAATGGAGATGGAAAACCGCGCCTTTGCTGCGCCAGGTCTAGGCGCGCGGGGATTGCCCTTCTTGTGGGTTGAGGTCGGCAAACGATCCC
>JAWNZB010000278.1:0-1144 GCA_038447835.1 Candidatus Igneacidithiobacillus chanchocoensis
TGCGCCGGTGACCAGGACGTCCGGGGCTCATCATCTAATCGCCAGCGCAAGGCCGTTCGCGCATGGACGCGCGAAAAGGCATCCTGAGCACGGCGATTCTCCTTGTCACCTGCATCGATCCCGCCAGCGCTTTTGCTCTGGCCGTCGCTCTACCCAGCAAGGCCACGCGCTACACCCAGGCAGCCATTACCGCCGTACTGGACCTGCTTCCGAAAAAGCCAGAGGTGCTGCTCTCCGACAATGGCTCAGAATTCGAAGCGGGCTTCGCGCAAACCCTTGCCGCACAGCAGATCCAGCGCTGGTACACCTACCCCAAGACGCCGAAAATGAATGCGCATGCCGAACGCTTCAACCGCACCATCCAGGAATCTTTGCATAAGCTCAGAAACGATTGGCAAGATTCATAGGCTCAGCTATTCTTACAAGCAGCTTATCGACCCCTATGGAGCAAGAATGACGGTCAAGACGGCAACCCTATCCAGCAAGTATCAGATATCCATTCCGAAGGCGGTGCGCGAGGAACAGCACTGGCAAGCCGGGCAGGAGTTTGTATTTATCCCCAAAGGAAAGGGCGTACTGGTAATGCCTGTACCTGAGGCAGAGGAGCTTGCTGGCATCGCTCGCGGATCACGTACCAGAGCTTTGCGAGACCGAGCGGATCGGTTCTAATGACCGCTACGCCATGTGTAGTCGATACTTCGGCGTGGGTGGAGTGGTTGGTCGGTACCACATTGGGCAAGCAAGTGGCCGCGCACTTCCCGGAAAAGCCACAGTGGATCGTTCCCACTCTGGTGCAGTTTGAGCTCTCGAAGTGGTTGTTGCGCGAAGTTGGCGAAGAGAAAGCCGACCAGGTGATTGCCTTTTCCCAAAAGTGCATGGTCGTACCCCTCGATACCCACATTGCGCTCCTGGCCGTCGAATTACATCGAGAATATAAATTAGCAACCGCCGATGCCATCGTTTATGCGACCGCACGTCACCACGGTGCAAGCCTACTAACCTGCGATGCGCATTTTCAGGGGCTCCCCAAAGTGACACTCTTCGGCAAGGCCAGCCCGAAGGATTGAGTGAGCACGGGGGGGGGGGGGGGGGGGGGGGGGGGGGGGGGGGCGGGGGGGGGGGGCGGGGGGGGCCGCGGCGGCGG
>JAWNZB010000279.1:0-1134 GCA_038447835.1 Candidatus Igneacidithiobacillus chanchocoensis
AGACGTGGACTTGGAGGCCGCAGAGTGGCGCTATCGCGTAACAAAAACGGACATCGACCACGTAGTGCCCTTGTCACGTCAAGCGGTGGCCATCCTGCGCGACCTGCAACCGCTGACCGGGCACCTACCCGGTGGATGGGTTTTTGTCGGCGGCCGCTCACCCATGCAACCAATTTCAAACATGGCCGTTAACGCAGCCATGCGGCGGCTGGGCATCGACACCCGCGACGAATTGACCGGGCACGGGTGGCGGGCCGTGCTGCGCACACTGGGGCATGAGCGCCTAGGTTTTGACCCGCTGGTCATTGAGACACAGATTGCGCACAGGACGCCCGATGCGTCCGGCTTGGGCAATGCGTATGCACGAACCAAGTTTCTGGCCGAGCGCCGCGCAATGATGCAGGAATGGGCCGACTATCTCGACAAACTCAAGGCGCAGCAGGCAGGGTTACATAGTCAATTAAATCAATGACTTAGGCGCGACGCACCGCGCGGCCTGTTGCCAGCTTGCGGCGGCGTCCGCTCATAGTCTTTGCAATCCGCGGCAAGGGCTACCTAGAATCGCAAACGCAAACAGCCACAGGGCCAACCGTGGCTTTTTGCAGGCCGGTGAGGCCCAGTCGCTTGGAACCGACAGGGCATAATTTAGCGCCACAAAAATCTGGCGGCAAGCTAAAAATTGTAACCGGCCGTTTCAGTCAACATTCTGAAAGGTCGAAAAATGGTTCAAAGCCAAATCAACCCGGCAGCTTTGCTGCGCAAGAAGCAAATCATTGGCGGTGATGCGCCGCTGCTGCCTGTCAAAAATACCTGCTTCTACAGCCTGATCAAAGCAGGGAAGTTCCCCAAGCCACGCAAAATAGGCACGGCATCCGTTTGGAAGGCCGCCGAAGTTTTCGAGGCCATCGAAAAACTGGCCAGCGGGGAGTAAGCCATGCCCGTCATCAACGAATATCGCCGCGAGGCGAGGGGCGCGCTCACCCAGCAGAACCCGACAACGAAGGCTGAGGCAGCCCTCATCTACGCGTCTTGGGGGTGGCATGTTTTGCCGGTCGTAACTAACGGCAAAGTCCCAGCCACGCTGCACGGCGTCAAGGACGCGACTACAGACCCAGAGCAGATAGCCAAATGGTG
>JAWNZB010000100.1:0-6272 GCA_038447835.1 Candidatus Igneacidithiobacillus chanchocoensis
CATTTGCAGGTAGGCCGATTCGAGGTGACGCACCAGGCGGGCGGCATCAAACACGGGCAAGCGGGGGGCGTTGTCGCGTAAATGGGTGCGCCATTGGCGCCATTCGGCGCGATCTTTTTGTTGCACCAGCGCAACAGCTTGTGTTTCGTAGGCTGACCAGTCGGACAAAATGCACTGCGGCAGGCCTGCGGCACGCAGCAGGCTGGATGCAACGCGGGAGGCAAATGTGGGGCCTGGCACGGTGAGCAAGGGCACGCCGGCCCAGAGGGCGTCGGTGGCGGTGGTGTGGGCGTTGTATCGGCTGGTGTCGAGAAACAGGTCGGCTGACTGAATGCGGACGATGTGCTGCTCGCGCGGCAGCGAGGGCGCAAAAACGAGGCGTGCCGGGTCGATGCCGGCCTGTCGGGCTTGCTCGCGCAGATGGGCGTCAACCCGGGCGCTGCCCTGAAACAGCCAAAGCACGCTGTCAGGCACTTGTTGCAGGATGCGCATCCAGATGGCAAAGACTTCGGGGTCTATTTTGTAGGGGTTGTTGAAGCAGCAATACACAAAGCCTTGCTCGGGCAAGCCCAAATCGGCCCGCGGGGGCGCGGGGGGCAGCGCGACTTCGCGCACGCTGTTGATCTGGTAGGTGTCGGGCAGGGTGACGATGGCCTCGGAAAAGTCTGCTGCGGCGTCTGGCGGAGTCACTATGGAATCGCCAAGGATGTAGTCGATGAAGTCGGCCCCGCTGGTGCCGGGAAAGCCCAGGTAGTTGACCTGCACCGGCGCTGGCCGGCGCGCCAGCACGCCGATGCGGTTGTCGCCAGTGTGCCCCATTAGATCGACGAGGATGTGGATGCCGTCGGCGGCGATGCGCTGCGCCATGGCTTCGTCGGACCAGCCGCGCATTTCGATGAAATGCTCGCTGTCGCCAAGGATGCGCTGGCGGTAGGGGCTGTTGTCATCGACGCCCCAGGAGTAGGTAAAAACTTCAAAGCGCTGGCGATCGTGCAGGCCATAGAGCAGCAGGGTGTTGTGGGCGTTGGGATGGTTGCGCACGTCGGCGATGAGGTAGCCAATGCGCACACGTCC
The DNA here is from genome assembly GCA_038447835.1 of Candidatus Igneacidithiobacillus chanchocoensis. Taxonomy (GTDB): domain Bacteria; phylum Pseudomonadota; class Gammaproteobacteria; order Acidithiobacillales; family Acidithiobacillaceae; genus Igneacidithiobacillus; species Igneacidithiobacillus chanchocoensis. The sequence goes on from JAWNZB010000100.1 coordinate 1,075, forward strand.
CTCGGCCTGCAGCGCTGCGGGGTTGAAACGCGGGCGGGAATCGATGGGCTTGGCCTGCTGCGCGTTGGAGCGCGCGATGGCGAGCAACTCGGCGGCGTCAAAAGGGGTGTAAAGCGCTGTGAAAATCCGCATCGGCGCGGGTTTGCCGGCAGCGGCAGCCTGCTGATAGGCCTGGTGCAAACGGCGCTCGAGATCGAGCATGTCGTCGCGCCAGTCGCAATCGCGCCGACGGCATTCGACCAGCCCGTCGAGGGCGTCGATGCGGTCGGGTTGCAGTGATGGCTTTTTCGTAAGCGGTGATGGCCTCGGGAACCCGGCTGAGTGCAAAGAGCGTGCCGCCCAGACCCACCCAAAGTTCTGCCGCCTCGGGCCATTTTTTGACGCCGACTTCGAACAGCCGCAGCGCATCGGCCACATGCCCAGACATGACAAAGGCGGTGGCCAGCATGTGGTGCGCCATGGCGCTGTCAGGCGCCTGCGCCGCAGCAATCTGGTAATGGGGAATGGCGTCGGCCCAGCCGCGGTGCAGGCGAACGGCCTGCGCCAAACCAAAGCGCGCGTCGGGGTAAACGGGCTTGAGCACCAGGGTGCGCTCGTAGTTGGCGATGGCTTCGGCCAGGTTGCCGGTGGCCACTTCCGCCTCTGCGAGGTTGAAGTATGCTTCCGGGTTTTGCGGCGAGAGCACGAGCGCTTTACGCAAATGCATGAGGGCGGATTCACGCTGGCCTCGCCTGAGCTCGATGCGGCCCATGCTGTTGTGATAGGCCGAGGCGTCCGGGTTGATTGCGAGAGCCTGGCTGACCAAGCTCACGGCATCTTCGAGACGGCCCCGCTGAAAACGGGCGACGCCAAGCAAATGGAGCGCGTCTGGCTGCTGCGGCGCCACGAGAAGGATTTTTTCGTAAAGCTCCTCAGCGGTTTGCAGAATGCCTTGCTGGTGGTGCGCAACCGCCATTTGCAAGGCCTGTTCGAGGCTGAGGGTTTGTTGCTGCGGCGCTGCAATGGGTACGGTGGAATCAGATGAGAGCATGGAATGGCACTGAAAAAAATTTCTGAAATGACGGCCGACTATGGTAGCGGCGCAAACCGAGAGAAAGACGGCGTTGCCTATGCCGGGCTGCGATGGGCAATTTGTTCGTGGGCGCGGTGATGCCAGTGGATTTGCAGATTTTTACGCCCCCTCCTGCGCCTGCGGCTGCGGTGGTGGAACTGCGGCTACCACAGCACGCCCAAGGGCTGTTGACTGTTGAGAGCCACGGCTACACCTATTTGCTCAGCGGCAATACCCTGCTCAGCGCCGATCTGCTCAAACGGGTCATTGCAGCCGCCCCCGATCCAAACGCAGCGGTCGCCGATCTGTACCGCGCTTACCGCGAAAGCGGGCATGTGCTGGTTGCCATTCGCGCGCAGGGTCTTGGCGAAAAACGCGTGCGACTGTCCGTCATCGAGGGACAGATTACCCGGGTGAACGCCGCCGAGGGGCTGGGGAAGTTTTACCGCGGCGTGGACTTCGATCCGGCGATCACAGACGATGCGCTGATTCGGCGCAACATCATGGCCCAGACTTATGCGCAGCGCAATGGCGAAGTCTTTGCCGCCAGCCTCAAACCGGCTCCTCAGCCGGGGGGCTCCGAGCTGGAGGTGACACAAACGCACGATCAGGATTTCAGGCCCGTGCAGGGCATGGTGACTTTGGGCAACTACGGCAGCAGGTATGTCGGCGGCATCACGCTAGCAGAAAATATCTCCATTCATCCTGGGGCGGGCACCGAATTTAATTTTGGGTACAGCCACGGCCTGCCGAATTTGCAGAATGACAGCAGGGGCAGCCGCTCCGATGCCGCTACAGCAGGTGGATCGATATGGACGCCTTACGGTTTGTATGGCCTGAGTTATTCGTCCAACAGCTATCGCATCGGGGACGTAGGCACCCCGCTCTATCCCGCCGGACTGACCCGGATTTGGAGCCTGACCGGCTCACAATTGGCTTGGGCTTCGACCACGTCAAGACTGTCGCTGACTCAAAATCTGTCTCATGTCTGGAACCAGCAGACGGTGATCAACGGCCTGTACACCCTGCTTGACCAGAATTACAACTACCTGACTCTGGGCGCGCAGTACAGTCAGAATGTCTCGATAGGCGGACTCGCAGGGGTGATCAATGGCTCGATCTCAGGCTCGGCGGGCCTGACTGGGCCTCGCGGTTCGCTTTCTGTCGTCTCTGCCGGCGCCCCGAGTGCCCGTTTCCGCACCTGGCAGGCCGCGTTTTCTTGGTCGCAAAGTCTGGGCAAGGGCTGGATGGGCAGTTTGAACGCCAGTGGGCAATATGCCCTCGACACGCTTCCTGCCAATCAGCAGTGGGTCATTGGCGGATATGGCAGTCTGGCGGCATGGACGCCAGGCATTTTGAGCGGGGACGGGGGTTACACGCTGCGCTCGACAATCCAGACCCCAAGTTGGCAATGGGGCAAATGGCAGGTTGTCGCGCAGGGTTTTGCTGAGCAGGGCGCCGTTTCGACGTATTACACCCCAGTTGGCTCTCCCAAATGGAGAATGCTGGCCGATGTCGGGTTTGGCATCACATTGACCGCGCCGTGGAAAACAACCCTGAGCTTGCAAGCCGCAAGGCCGGTTGCGAACAAGAACATCAGTCCGCTGACCTATGCAAGTCAACGTTCCATCTACCTCATTCTTCAGCAGCCGTTTTAAGAGTCTTTATGAAAACTTGTCCACGACTTCATCTGCGAATCTCCCTGGCGGCTTGCGTCCTTGGGTCTGCACTCCAGGCCACGGCATCTGGCCAGGAGTTGCTGCGCATCGACGGCCACGCCATCACGCTGGAGCAAGTGGCCGCAGCAAACCCGGCGGCGCTCAGCAACCCCGAAGTGCGACAGCAGGTGGCCGAACAGTTGGCCCAACAACAGGTTCTTGCGGATCAGGCCCCAAATCCGCCCGCCTCGATGACCAGCCGTATCGAAGCGGCTCAGGCAAACGTCAAGCGCCAAGCTCTGGCGCAATACGTTGCGGATGAGTATCTCAAAGCCCACGCACCGTCTAAGGACGCCATTCAGGCTGCGTATGAAAAACTCGTCGCGGCCATGCCGGTGCAGCAATACTGGGTGCGATGGATCGTGGTCGAGTCGCCTGAGCAGGCGAGTAAGCTTTTAGATACCCTTAAATCTGGAGGTCCCTCTTTTACTGAGCTTGCGGTCAACTTCAGTGTGGGCCTCAACGCGGAGATGGGAGGGGCGCTAGGCTGGCAAACTGAAAAAACACTTCCCGCCGCTGTTCTCGGCGCTATTCAGAAATTGCATTCTGGGCAGGTCGCAGGCCCGATTGCCCTTGATAGCGGTTATGCGATCGTGCAGCTCGTCGCCGTACGCCCAGCGCCTAAACCCTCTCTCGATCAACTCAAACCGCAAATCGAGCAGCAATTGCGAAGCGCTGCCCTGCAGGAATATATCCAGAGTTTGGCTAAAAAGATCAAGGTTCAAAATATGCAAACCACTGAGCCGGCACCTACGACATCTGCTCCTCATGGAGACTCTGATGCAAAACCATAATTTTTTCTGGCATTTCAAACCCTCTCTGGGCCGTTTAAGCGCTTTTGCCTGTCTTACGGCAGCGGTTTCCATATTGCTAGGCTGCGCATCTCAACAAGAGGTGCAGGTGAGACTGGAAACGACACAGCAGTTCGCTCCAACCGCCTATGTGAGTGTTTTACAAAAGCTGCCCACCAAGCCTTACACACGGATAGGCGTACTCGATGCGCAAGCACCGGCCGGTACTCCGCTGGCTCAAGTGCTCGCTGAGTTGCAGAACAAGGCAGGCGCCCTCGGCGCCAACGCGATTGTGGTGCAAGATCTCAGCACCAAGGTGGGCGGCACCTTGCAATATAACCCCTCCGGCGGTCAGTTCACCACGAGTCCTAGCGAAATCGTGCCGCACTTGAGGGCAGAGGCAATTCGCCTCGCTGAATAAAATGACTGACACTCCACTTTGGAAGCGCTATGAACAGTGCCCTCTTTGCGGTGAGCGCGCGGGGGGGGGGGCAGTTGGCCGACATTGGAAGCCGATTGCTCAAAACATCCCTTATGGAAACCGCAACTGCCGCGCACCCTCGTTTGGGCGCAGTGCCAAAAATGCCAGCACGTCTTCACGACACACTATTGGACTGAAAGTGGTTTGCGAGTGATTTTTCAGTCAGCACATGATTTCCAATTAGCTGGCGGCGATAATGATATGAAGCGTCAAATATGGCGCCCAGTAATACGAAATTGTATTTCCATCTTGTCGCGGTTTTCTGTTGCCAATACGCCGACGGCGAAAAAATGGGTCGATTTTGGATTTGGCGATGGTAGTCTTCTCATGACGGCACATGATTTTGGCTTCGATGTGCTAGGTATTGATGCACGAGACATCGCTGTGGAAAAAATGCGCCAGTTTGGCTTCAACTGCATCCCTGGCATGCTTGACGAAAATGGGATATCTCACATAACAGGTGCTTCTGTTGTGTCCCTAATGGATGTTTTGGAGCATGTGATTGATCCACCAAGCGTGCTGAAAATGATCCGGGAAAAAATTAGTGCCAACACTTTGCTCGTCATAAGCTGCCCTGATTTGAGCGCAAGTACCTGGAAAATAATGGATCAACAAAAAATAAATCCTTACTGGGGCGAAATCGAGCACCATCACAATTTTTCAAGAAACCGACTGATGCAATTGCTCAACAATTGTGGTTTCCATGTTGTGGATTTTGATGTGCCTTATCGATATAAGTCTCAAATGGAAACGTATGCGCTTGCACAATGAGTCTTGAATTTCTCGAAGCCGAATCCCTCTCCATCCTGCGCGAAGCCGTAGCCGAGGCGCGCAAGCCGGTGATGCTGTATTCCATCGGCAAGGATTCGTCGGTGATGCTGCATTTGGCGCGCAAGGCGTTTGCGCCGGGGCCGTTGCCGTTTACGCTGCTGCACATCGACACCACCTGGAAGTTCCGCGACATGATCGCGCACCGCGACCGCATGGCGCGCGAGTATGGCTGCGAGTTGCTTGTGCACACCAACCAAGAGGCGTTGGCCGAAGGCATCAACCCCTTCGACCACGGCAGCGCCTATACCGACATCATGAAAACCCAGGCGCTCAAACAGGCGCTGGATGCACATGGGTTTGATGTGATTTTCGGCGGGGCGCGGCGC
>JAWNZB010000280.1:0-1112 GCA_038447835.1 Candidatus Igneacidithiobacillus chanchocoensis
GTTTGCCTCTACCTCGGAAACCCAAGGCATGGTGATTTTAGAGGCCATGGCCGCTGGGCTTCCGGTGGTCGCCGTGCGCTCCAGCGGTATTGATGACGTGGTGCGCGATGGCTATAACGGTTTTAAAACGCCACAAAACCGCCAGAAGTGGGGGCAGCGTGTGGTGGAGCTGGCCGAGGATGAGGCGCTACGCGATACCCTAGGCAGCCAAGCAAACGCCTTCTCCGCTGACTACGATATTGCCAAGTTTGCCGGCGCCGTCGCGCATTTTTATGCCGAGGTGCTAGCGAAGCACGACTCTTCAGAGCATCCTTCACAAGAGAGCGAGGCCAAGCAGCGTGGCTAACTGAGACGTTAGGCGTCGTGTCGTTTGTTGGCCGTGCGGGCAGTCGCCACGCGCTTGAGTAGCCAAAGCAAGCCAATGCCCGCCACCAAACCGGCCACTGCCAGTGCCAACTCCTGCTTGGAGGCGGCAGTGAATAGCGCGCCGAGCTGGCTGCCGAGTAGGATCACCGCTGCCAGCCCCGGCACGATGCCCAGGGTCGATCCAATCATGTAGTCGCGGAAATTAAGGTGAAACGCTCCGGCGAGCATATTGGTGAGCGTGAAAGGAGCAAGGGGCAGCAGGTTGATCACCGTCATGGTGCGGATGCCGCGCTTGGAAAGGTAGCCGGAAAGACCGCGCAAATGGCGGCCGCCGTAGCGCATTAGGGCATCCCGACCCAGCCAATGGCCCACCCAGTAAGAGACCACCGAAGAGCTCAATGTGCCCAAGGTGGCGTAGGCCAACCCCCACACCGGCCCAAATAGCAGGCCAGTTAGCACCACTAGCAGGCTAAGCGGGAACATCACTAACAGCGAGCAGGTGTACACGGCCATGACGGCGGCAAACATCCAAGGGGCTCGCTGCCACTGGCTAATGGTGGTAGTGAGTTCTTCGAGGTGCGCTTGAGTCAGCAGCCCCTGCTGTTGCAGGTAGCGCCACATTACCCCTAGCACCACCAGAGCAATGAATAGGCCAAGGCCTTTTATTAACGTCCGTGACATCCCACTCCCACCGCCTACCTTGCAAAAGAGCAACAGCATACGCCACTGCGGCGGTGGGGTGAACG
>JAWNZB010000017.1:0-31921 GCA_038447835.1 Candidatus Igneacidithiobacillus chanchocoensis
ATTACGGTATTCGCTACTTCTATTTCCGCCGTGGTCGTACCCCTCATTAATGGGCGTATGCAGCGATTACTGCTCGGCGAGAAAAAGTCCGACTGGAGCGACCATTATGTGCTCATTGGCGATAATATTTTTGCACAAAATACCTACCGTGCCCTGCGCCATCGGCATCTGAAGGTCCTGGTCGTAGCACCGGCACAGCCCGAGCGTCAGTGGGTACACGAAGACGATCTCTTTGTGGGCGACCCTACCGACCCTGCTGTTTTGCGCCGCGCCGGTGCGATGCGCGCCCTTGCCGTACTCGCCCTGCGCAACGACGACAGTGAAAATGCCTTTATTGTCCTTACCGCAAAGGAAATGGACATTCCCGGCAAGACCGTAGCCTTGGTGGGCAATCAGCGGCATTTGCAGCGGTTGCGGCAGACCGGCGTGGACCTGATCATCGCTCCCGAGGTGTTGGGAGGGCAGCTCTTGGTGCAGAGCCTGTTGGGCGAGGAACTAGCAGGCGACGCCATGCTCGACACCATTTTCAGTGCCGGAGCAACGGCCTCCTGAGTTTTTTAGCCATCGCTCTGCTGGCTGGGCTGAAATTCTCCTAATTGCAATCGCTGTAGGCTATGCACATAGCTTGCCGTATCGTCGGTGCTGGCGAGGGGGCCAATCTTTACGGCATACCCCGAGGCTGCGGGCACGAGGTGCGCAGTGGTGATGCCAAAGGCATGGAGCTTTTGCTCTTCTTGACGTGCCCGCTGCAGTTCCATTGGCTGCGCACTCACCAGATAGATGACGTTATCGAGCTGCGGGCGGGAGAGCACCGGAGGTGACTGCATCTTCCGCGACCGCGGCGCTGCAGGGGCAGGGTTGGAGGGCGCAGGACTTGCAAAGGCGCTGGCCACCACGGAGCGAAGTTGGGCGCGCGACTGCGGAACCTCGACCGGAACCGGCTCGGCGCGCAGAGGCGCTGCGGGCTTGGGCTGGAGATTTTGCACCGGTACCAGTTGCTGGAACACCCGCGGTTGATAGGGCGCTGGCGCACCGCCCTCGACGGTCTGGATCCGAACCTGTGCCGTTCCCTGGTTGACGATGCCCAAGGCGCGTGCGCTGCCCATAGATAAATCCATGATCCGCCCGGCAACAAAGGGGCCACGATCATTGACCAAGACCAGAATGCTGCGCCCATTTTGCAGATTGGTAACCCGCACGCAGGTGGGAAGCGGTAAGACCCGACTTGCGGCGGTCAGGCGATTGTCGTGAAAGGCCGTCCCCATAGCAGTAACGTGGCTGGAGGAGGCAATGTCATACCAAGAAGCGGTACCTTCGCGGTCATAGCCTTGGGCGCTACGTAGCGGATGGTACCATTGTCCATTGATCTCATAGGGTTGATTGTAGGCTGCCTGCAGATTGGGCGGCGGAGCGTAGCACGTTTCGCCGCTCGAGTAGGCAACTCCGCCAGTGTTGTGGCCGCGGTTGGCTACATAGGTAGAGGAGGGGCCGGGAGTCGAAACACTGGCGCAACCCGCCAGGGTAACAATCCCTGCCGCTACTAAAGACCAGCGAACTAGCTGAACGAGCGTGGAATCCTGCATGAGGGTCTTTCTATCCTCGGAGCCGGGAGTAAGCTCCCTACAGATGGTAAAACAGTACGCGAACAATGCGCTTCAGTCTACTGAAAGATAGAAGAAAAATTAGCAACTGCCAAGTTATTTGGTGGGCTTGCCTGGGTACCAGGCCTAGGCCTTGTTCTGCCAGAGCTTTTTTCGGCTCTGTAACCACGCGCGCATGGCGCGGAGATCGCGTTGCAGTAGGCTACCCATGATGGCCAGAGAAAAGCACAGCACTCCGAGGGCTGTCCACCACAAAAAGCTCGGCATGCCAAAAATCAGGTTGACAAGGAATACGCCCAGAATCGGGCCAAACAAAAAGAGGCTCAACATCCACTCGCGGCGCAGGAGTTCAACGCCGGCACCAAAGGGGTCTAGCGCCAAGGCCTGGGTATCTGCAGATTCATCTTTTAGCGCCAAGACCTCGTTACCATGCAAGAGCACCTCGGCAGATACGGTCTCTTTGGGGGAAGAAACTGCCCTTGCCTGCAGCAACATCTCATTGCCTTCTACCCTGACCCGTAACCAGCGCAACGGGCCGACACCGGCAACGACGATGCCTCGCCGTTGCCAGGGCCGGACCTTGGCCTGCCAATGCAGGCGTGCTGGCAGCCAAGTAGCTTCGACTGCCATCCCGGCACCAAGACTCAGTTCGGGTTACAGGTGTATCCGGGGGGGCAGCTCGGTGGCTGCTGATACTGCGGCGCCGTGGGGGTACACGTATACCCCGGGGGGCAAGTGGCAGTATTGGCAGGAGGTGCGTAATAACCGGGGGCCGGTGCCTGTGGTGCCTGCTGCTCTTGCGACTTGGAAATGCCATATCCAGCAAGGCCGCCAACGCCAGCACCAATTGCTGCACCGGCCAAGGGCGCACCGGTCTGGTTGCCAATGACGGCGCCAGCGATACTTCCCAGCAGGGCGCCGCCGGCGGTATTGGCGGTGGTGCCATTACTGGCATACGGGTTGTTGGCACAACCCGTCAGGGCCGCAGGAACGGCGAGCAGAACGATCCAGCGAGATATCTTCATTACTTTGCCTCCATCAGATGTTTCTGTTGTTTAGATCATGAATTTGCAAAAAAATTGCGGTACCATTCTACGGCTATATCCAATTCGCGCAAAGGCCGGGGTAGCCGGCCCAGACTGGAGATTTGTTCCATGACCCGTCGTCAGCTTGTCCCTGGCTTACTGCTGGGCGTAATCCTGCTCCTATCCGGATGCAGCGCCTCCTTCGCCCCGCAACTCAATCCGGTGCCGTACTACACCTATTATCCAGCCTCGCTGCCGGTGGTTACCAATGCCGCCGAGCGTGCCCTGACTGCGTCGGGAATGCGCTTTACCGGCACCAAGGCCATCAACGCCCAGACCACCGAGGTGAAGGGTCTCACCGCCAACGGCGATGCCATTCTTATCACCTTACACCAAGTAGGTAGCGCCGTGACGAAGTTCGATGCCCGCATTGGTCTCTACGGTCATCTACAGGAAGTGCAGGAAATCGAGCATTGGATGGGGCAGTACGTGGGTCAGGCAATTTCTGCCCCGAGTTCTTGACGCTCTCTCTTCCCCCTCGCGCCCAGAGTTCTGTGTTGGGGCTCTCCGCCAGCAATCACGACCGTAGATGGAGACACGGCAGGGCGAGGCTATGTTCGCAGAGCTGATTTTTGCAGCGCTGTGCTTGGTCATTGTGCTGCTCGCGGTCGATATCTTTCTGCGTCTTAATGTGCGACGAGCGCACGCAGACTCAAATCCCGAGCCGTTGCCGGCCGCGCCTACAACACCGTCCGTAACGCCGTTGAATTGGGCCCAGGAACCCGCGCCAAACGATGAGTCGAGCATGCCGGAAGCCATCTCGGAGACGGTCTCGACGGCCGCGGAGCTGACCTTCAGTGACGTAGATTTGCTGCAAGAGGCGCAGCTCTACTTGGAATATGGGCGTCCGGCAGAGGCCATCACCATCCTGCGCTGGTGTCTCGACCTCTCCCCCGACAACCTTCTATACCTCGGACCACTACTGCAGGCGTATGCGGCACTTGCCGATTGGGCTAGCTACACGACCTTACTGTCGGCGCAGTTGCAGCGGTCTGCGCAAGATATTGAACGGATTACCTGGATAGCGGAAAAAGTGCAGGCGGCTTTGGTGCAGGCTCCTGACCATCCCGATTTGCGGGGACTATGGCAGGAACTGCAGCGCGAAGATCTAGCCGCGGCAAAGGCCCCGGCAGACCTGTCTCCTGCCACGGCCTCCGGCGCGCTGTCGGAAGGTTTGGACCGAGCCCAGGCAGCCCTGCGGGTTGCCCGTGCGGCGGTCGAGCAGAATCCTCTCAGCCTGTCGCTTTACATGGATTGGTTACGCATTGCCCATCGCGCGGAGGATGTGGAGAGTTACGTCGACGCATTACTACTATTGACACTGGTTTTGGGAGATAGAGATCTTCCCCTCTTGGATCGAATGCGGCAGACCGGCATGCAGCTTGGCATGCACCCGCTCTGGAAGCAGTTGGCCGAGGGCCGGTCTGACCAGCGGCAACTCCGCGCCTTGGCGCAAGCGCGAGGGCTGCAGCTGCCGCCGGCGCTGGATCGACTTACACCGCCGCGTTGAGCAGAGGGGTGTCGAATCCCTTTTCGCGTACCTCGATGCGGCGCAGTGCGGCCGATTGCTCAAAGTTGCGAATCACCTCGAGCACATCATGGTCGATGAAGCTTACCTGCGTGCCGTCGAAGGTCAGGATGCTATCTACCGGCAGGGAGTCGAGCAGGCGCGCGAGGCGTGCTTTATTGACGAAGCTCACTTCGCGCTTGAGGCGCAGACAGTAGCGACCCTTACCCTCTTCCTGCAGCTCTATGGCGCTGCGGTAGTTGGCACGCAGTACAAAAAAGATACCGACCACCAGGCCGACTCCAACACCGATGAGCAGGTCGGTGAACAGCACCGCTACGATGGTGATAACGAAGGGCAGAAACTGGCTCCAGCCCATGCGGTACATGTGCCGAAAGGTGCGGGGGTGAGCGAGTTTGAAGCCGACCACGATGAGGATGGTGGCTAGAGCGGCGAGGGGAATCTGATTGAGCAGACCGGCAAGAAAAACCGCCGCTAAAAGCAAGAAAACCCCATGTAGAAAGGCCGCTGCCTTGGTCCGTGCGCCAGCGGTAATGTTGGCGCTGGAGCGCACGATTACCGCGGTTACCGGCAGCCCGCCGAGGAGACCGCTCAAGACATTGGCAATTCCTTGGCCATACAGTTCGCCGTCGAGAGGGGTGCGCCGACGGAAGAGATCGAGCTTATCGGCAGCCTCGATGGAGAGCAGGCTCTCAAGGCTCGCGACAATGGCAATGGTGATACCCACGATCCACACCTGTTGGCGGCCCAAAGCCGACCAATCGGGAAATTGCAAGAGTTGGCGCAAATCTGCGATCGAGTGGGTTAGGGGCAGCTGCACCAGTTGCTCGCTGGTCAAGTGCAGGCCGGGGAGGAAAGCGCGAAAGAAAATGTTGAGAAAGGTACCTGCCAGCACGGCAATCAACGGCCCGGAGAACCAAGTCTGGCGTTTTAGGCTCGGTACGGCATCCCAAAGCAGCAAAATGCCCAGACAGAGCAGGCTGACGAACAAGGCGCCCCACTCCAGATGCCCGAGGGCGCTGAAAATACCGGAAAAAGTATTTTCCGAGGGGCCACTCTGGAATTGCTGGCTGCCAAATTGCCCGAGGTCGAAGCCTACGGCGTAGGGAAACTGCTTCATGATCAGAATAATGCCGATGGCCGCCAGCATGCCCTCGATGACTGCTGAGGGGAAGAAATAGGCAATTCCCCCGGCACGTAGGGCGGCGAGTCCAATTTGGAGAACACCGGCAATGATGACCGCGACCAGAAACGGTGCAAAGCCGTGGAGATCCTGTATGGCGACGACAATGATGGCGGTAAGACCGGCAGCTGGACCGCTCACCGAAAGCGGCGATTTGCTGAACAGGGGTACGACAATTCCGCCGATAATGCCGGCAAGAATCCCGGCCATTAGCGGCGCCCCAGAGGCCAAGGCAACCCCCAGACAGAGAGGAATGGCGACCAAGGCCACTACTAAGGCAGCAGGAATATCGTGGCGCAGGTTACGCGTGGGGGACAAGTCTACCGTCGAGCCAGGCATAGTTCAGTTCTCTCCACTGCATTGGCGATTCTCGTTCATCTATTCGCTCCCTTTATCGATACTACTGGGGCATTAGAACAGCTGATGGTTGCCTCGGTTCCCCCTGCGGCCAAAAAAATCCCCGCCGAAGCGGGGATCGAACGGGGTCGGATTAGGCCAAGCGTTTGCGGATTTCCTCCGTGGCCTTGACCATGTTCTCTAGGGCGGGCGTCACCTCTGCCCATTTGCGGGTTTTTAGGCCGCAATCGGGGTTGACCCAGAGCCGCTCCGCAGGTACCACCTTGGCTGCCTTTTCCATGAGCTGCACCATCTCCTCGACGCTCGGTACGCGCGGCGAGTGGATGTCGTAGACCCCTGGCCCGATTTCGTTGGGGTAGTTGAAGGTGGCAAAGGCATCGAGCAATTCCATCTGCGAGCGCGAGGTCTCGATGGTAATGACGTCGGCGTCCATGGCAGCAATGGCCGGCAGGATGTCATTGAACTCCGAATAGCACATGTGGGTGTGGATCTGCACGTCGTCGGGAGCGATCTGCGCCGAGATACGGAAAGCGCGGGAGGCCCAGGCCAAGTAGTTGTCCCAGTCCTTGCGCTTCAGGGGCAGACCTTCCCGATAGGCTGGCTCATCGATCTGGATGATGCCGATACCGGCGTCGATCAGGTCTTGCACCTCGTCGCGGATAGCTAGGGCGATCTGCAAGGCGGTCTGCTCCCGCGGCTGGTCGTCGCGCACGAAGGACCATTGCAAGATGGTGACCGGACCGGTGAGCATGCCCTTCATTGGCTTGCTGGTCAGGGACTGGGCGTACTTGGCCCACTCGACGGTCATCGGATGCGGGCGGGAAACGTCGCCGAAGATGAGGGGCGGCTTCACATAGCGGGAGCCATAGCTCTGCACCCAGCCGTGGCGGGTAAAGGCAAAACCCGCAAGCTGTTCGCCAAAATACTCCACCATGTCGTTACGCTCGGGCTCGCCATGCACCGGCACGTCGAGGCCTAAGCGCTCCTGCTCGCGCACTACCAAGGCGACCTCGGCCTCCATGGCCTTGCGGTAGTCGGCGTCGGAGAGCTCGCCCTTACGATGTGCCAAGCGCGCCTTGCGGATTTCCGGGGTCTGCGGAAAACTGCCAATGGTCGTGGTGGGGAAGGGGGGCAACCGGAAGCGCGCAGCCTGCGCCTTGGCCCGTGCGGGGAAGCGGCTGTTCCGCTGGCCGTCATCCTTGCCTAGGGCCTCCAGACGCGCCTGCACCGCAGCGTTGTGAATGCGAGGCGACGTCTTGCGCGAGGCAACGGCCTGGCGTGCCGCCGCCAGTTCTGTGGCCACAGCGGCTTCGCCCTGGTTGATGGCGCGAGCAAGGATCTGCAGTTCGTCGAGCTTCTGCACCGCAAAGGCAAGCCAAGACTTGAGTTCGTCGTCCAACTCCGCCTCCTGGGCGAGGTCGACGGGGCTGTGCATCAGGCTGCAGGAAGGAGCAATCCACAGGCGATCGCCCAGGGCCTGCACTGCCGGCGCCAGGGTCGCTAGGGCTTGATCGAGGTCGGCGCGCCAAACGTTTCGACCGTCGATGACGCCTAGAGAGAGGATCTTGTCTTGGGGATAGCCGTTGAGAAAGACATCGCGCTGGGCTGGGGCACGACGCAGGTCGAGGTGCAGGCCGGCCACCGGCAGGGCCTTGAGGCGTGCCGCATGCTCGGCAACGGACTCGAAATACGTGGCGAGGAGGATCTTGGGGCTCTGTCCCTGGGCGAGTTGGGCATAGGCTTGGTCGAGGGCCGCTAGCCATTCCTGGGGCAGGTCGAGGACCAAGGCGGGCTCATCGATCTGCACCCACTCGACGCCGGCAGCGGCCAGACGGGCAAGAATCTCGGCATAGACGGGCAGCAGCTTAGGTAGCAACTGCAAGCGGTCGAAGCCGTCGTGACGGGCCGTATCGCCGTGACCGGCGCAGCCATCGTGATGACGGTGCCCGGCTTCGCCATCGGTTGCCTGGGCATCCTTTTCTTTCCCCAGCCAGAGGTAGGTGAGGGGGCCAACGAGTACCGGCTTGGCGTTCAGGCCCAGACCCTGCGCCTCGCGCACCTGCTCGAAAATCCGCTCGCTGCTCAAAAAGAAGTCCATGTCGGCATGGAATTCGGGGACGATGTAGTGATAGTTGGTATCGAACCACTTGGTCATTTCCATGGCTGGCTGCGTCTTGGAGCCGCGCGCCATGGCAAAAAATGTGTCACGATCGACCTGCTTGCCACGAAAACCGTAGCGCGGTGGCACGGCGCCGAGGGTGCAACTCATGTCGAGCATTTGGTCGTAGAAGGTGAAGTCGCCCACGGGCACGAGTTCGACGCCGCAGGTCTGCTGGATGCGCCAATGACGCTCACGCAGCTGTGCGCCGCGTGCCTCGAGTTCGGCGGCGTCGATTTCGCCCGACCAGTAGGCCTCGGTTGCCTTCTTTAGCTCGCGTTTGTGGCCAATGCGGGGAAAACCAAGATTGTGCATCCGGGTCATAGCGTCACTCCTCTGGAAAAATTGCCGCCATGATGCCGCGCCCAAGGACCGTGCTCAAGCGGAAAATTGTACGAAGGGGAATGAATCCCCTTCATGCCGCCCCTCAGTCGAGGCGAAAGCCGCGGTGGATGGCGACGATGCCACCGGAGAGATTGTGTACGTCGACGCGGGCAAAACCGGCATCTTCCATCATCATGCGAAAGGTTTCTTGGTCGGGAAAGCGGCGGATGGATTCCACCAAATATTGGTAGCTGTCGCGATCCTTGGCGACGATTTCACCAATCTTGGGCAACAGATTGAAGGAGTAGAGATCGTAGATCTGCTGCAGCCCCGGCCAGCGGGGATGGGAAAATTCGAGGATGAGGGCGCGGCCACCGGTTTTCAGGACGCGGTAGATTTCGGCGAGCGCGCGCTCGGGATGGGTCATGTTGCGGATGCCGAAGGCGAGGGTGACCAGGTCGAATTGCTGGTCGGCAAAGGGGAGCGCCTCGGCATTGGCCTCGACAAATTCGACCCCGCTGAGAATACCCTTGTCGGCCAGCCGTTTTTCGCCAACGGCAAGCATTTCGGGATTGATGTCGGAAACCACGATGCTGCCGCCGGGCTGTAAGCGTTTGTAAAGGAGGATGGCAAGGTCGCCGGTACCGCCGGCGAGGTCCAGGGCCCGCTCACCGCGCCGCGGCCGCGCCAAGTCGATGGCGTAGCGTTTCCATAGACGATGCACGCCGAGGGACATGAGGTCGTTCATTAGGTCGTAGCGGCCGGCAACATTACTGAATACGCCGCGGACCAATTTTTCCTTCTCTGCCTCAGGAACCTCCTGATAGCCGAAATGGGTAGTGCTGGCTTCGCCTTCGGGCAGCTCGTGGTCTGTCATCCCTTCCTCCATTACATTGATCGCAGCAGCAAACTGCCCTTTTCACTGAGATAGGCGCGCAGCAGATCGGCAAAGTCGGCGCGCACAGAACCGGCCACTTCGGGTAACTCCATGAGCTGAGCGGTCCATAACCGTAGTTTGCCGAGACTCTCCCAGCGCGGCAATGGCCGCAGGCTATGCAGAATTTCCATGCGCATGAATAGTGGCGCCAACGCCGCGTCGACCAAACTGAAGGATTCTCCAGCAAAGAAGGGGCCGACGCCCATGGCCGCCTCCAGACGCTCGAGCTTATCGCAGAGTTGGCGATGAGCGGCAATGAAGCGTTCCTCGCCCTGCGCCACCATCAGCTGAAACTGGTCGCCCAGGGCATCGCTGCCGAGGGCAATCCAGGCGCGATGCTGTGCGCGCGTGAGGGGTTCGCTGGGGTGCAGCGGCGGTGGCAGGATCTCATCCAGGTATTCGTTGATGACCTGCGACTCGAAGAGCACCGTGTCTTGGTCGATGCGCAGGCAGGGAACCTTGCCCAAGGGGGAAATCTCGAGAAACCAATCGGGCTTGTGGGCGAGATCGATAGGCGTCAGGGTAAACGGTACTTCCTTGTGCAACAGCGTAATAACCGAACGCTGCACGTAGGGGCAGAGGGGGGAGCTGATCAGTTCCAGGTTCATTTCTTCTCCTCCGGCTGGCGTAGCGCACATCGATACAGGGCTACCTCACCCAAGAGGTTGGGCCAGACGCGGTTGGCAGCGGTGTTTCGCCGACGGTCGTCGAGTACCCGCCGCTCGAGAACCGCAATCTGGTTGTCGTGGCAGAGGGCATCGAAATCGTCGATGGTGCACAGATGAATGTTGGGCGTATCGTACCACGAATGGGGCAGTACGTCCGTCATCGGCATCCGCCCCGTCACCCCCAATTGCCAGCGTGCCCGCCAATGCCCCATGTTGGGAAAGGTGACGATGCCCTCGCGACCCACTCGCAGCATCTCGAGTAAGAGCTCGCGCGGGTAGTAGACAGCCTGTAGGGTCAGGGAGAGCACGACGGTATCGACACTGTTGTCGGCAAATTGGCGCAGACCCTGATCGAGATCTTGCTGCAAAACCGGAAGACCGCGCCGAATGGCAGCTGCCAGGCGCTCGTCATCGACCTCTATACCGTGGCCCTGCACCTGTTTTTCGCGGCGCAGATAATCGAGTAACTCCCCCTCGCCGCAACCTAGGTCGAGCACTCGGCTGCCGGGACGAATCCAGTCGGCAATGATTTGCAGGTCGGGACGCAAAGGCTGGCTCATAGTCCTTGCTCCTCGGCAATGCGCTCGAAATGGGCGCGCATGACCCGATGGTACTGCGGTATGGGCAGCAGGAAGGAGTCATGCCCGTGCTGTGCCTCGATTTCCGCATAGCTGACCGCCGCACCGGCGCGGAAAAGGGCCTGGACGATTTCCCGGGAGCGCTCCGGGGCAAAGCGCCAGTCGCTGCTAAAGGAGGCCACGAGGAAGCGCGCTCGCACTTGCGCGAAGGTGGCGGCCAGATCGCCACCATGGGCCGCCGCCGGGTCGAAGTAATCGAGTGCCTTGGTAATGAAGAGATAGCTATTGGCATCGAAATGCTCAACAAAGCGCTGGCCTTGATAGCGCAGGTAGCTCTCGACCTCGAAGTCGATGTCAAAACCGTAGGAAAGCTGCTTGCCACCCCGGGTTTCGCGGCCGAATTTCTTGCCCATGGCGTCGTCCGAAAGGTAGGTGATGTGTCCGATCATCCGCGCCAAGGCAAGGCCGTGCTTGGGTTTGGTTCCGGCTTGGTAGTAGCGGCCGCCGTGAAAGTCGGGATCGCTCATGATTGCTTGCCGACAAACTTCGTTGAAGCCGATGTTTTGGGCGCTGAGCTTGGGGGCGGCGGCAATGACCACGGCATGGCGCAGGCGCTCGGGAAAATCGATGGCCCACTGCAAGACTTGCATGCCGCCCAGGCTACCGCCAACAATGGCGGCCCACTGTGCGATGCCCAAGTGGTCGCTGAGAACTGCTTGCGTGTGCACCCAGTCGGCCACGGTAACCATGGGAAAATCGAGCCCCCAAGGCTCCCCAGTGGCCGGATTGATGCTGGCGGGGCCGGTGGAGCCTTTGCAGGAGCCCAAAAAATTGCTGCAGACCACAAAGAAGCGGCGGGTATCGATGGGTTTGCCCGGCCCAATCATGTTGTCCCACCAGCCCGGCTTGCGGTCTTCGACGCTGTGGTAGCCGGCCGCGTGGTGATCGCCAGAAAGGGCATGGCAGAGCAGAATCGCATTGCTGCGCGCGGCATTCAGCTCGCCGTAGCACTCGTAGCGCAAGTTGTAACTGGGCAGGGACTGGCCGCAGGCCAGCGTCAACGCTTCGCGGATTTCGAGATCGTGATAGGAGACAATGCCGACGGAGTCTGCGGGAATCTTCTCGACCATGGGCTCCCTGGTGCCGGAGAAAGGCGTCAGTCTACGGGAAGCGGCGCCTTGCTGTCAGCCCCCCGCCACGGGCGCAGCCCTTTGAGGCGCAGACTATTGCCGAGAACGAATAGCGACGACATCCCCATGGCGATCCCCGCCAGCATGGGGCTCAAGGAAATACCTAGCGGGCTTGCTACCCCGGCGGCCACAGGAATCAAAACGACATTGTAGGCGAAGGCCCAAAACAGATTGCCGCGAATGGTGCCCAGGGTGCTGCGCGCCGTGCCGAGGGCGGTGAGCAGCTCGCCAAGATGGCCTCGCGTCAGGGTCACATCGGCAGCCTCGATGGCAATATCGGTGCCGCTGGCAAGGGCAATGCCAACGTCGGCTTGCGCCAGGGCCGGGGCATCATTGATACCATCGCCCACAAAAGCCACACGCCGTCCCTCGGCTTGCAAGACCTTGACCACCTTGGCCTTGTCGGCGGGCAAGACTTCCGCATGGACGGCATCGATGCCCAGGGCGTTTGCCACCGCCTCGGCACTGCGCTGCGCATCGCCGGTGACCATGGCCACTTGCAGGTGCTGCCGATGCAAGGCATCGATAACGGCTGTAGCCTCGCCACGGATGCGGTCGGCAATGGCAAGGAGGGCGAGAGTCTCCCCGTTGGCGGCCACGAAAACCACGCTGCGCCCCGCGGCCTCCCACTCCGCAGCGCGAGGCGCGAAGCGGCTACTGTCTACGCCTTCGCGCTCGAGGAAACGACGAGCACCCACCAGCACCTGCCGCCCCTCCACCTGGCCGCGCACACCGTAGCCGGCGATGGCCTGAAAATCCTCCACCGGCAAGAAGGCGAGTTGGCGCTCCGCGGCGGCGCGTACGATTGCCCGCGCCAAGGGATGCTCGGAAGCGGTCTCCAGGGCAGCGGCGAGGGAAAGTGCCGTCTCGGTTTGCGGCCCCTCGATGGCGACGAGGGCTGGCCGCCCCTCGGTCAGGGTGCCGGTCTTGTCGAAGAGTATTGTATCGATCTGCGACAAGGTCTCCATGGCTTCTCCTTTGCGAAAAAGTACGCCAAGTTCCGCCGCGCGACCGCTGCCCACCAGAATGGCCGCCGGGGTGGCGAGGCCCATGGCGCAAGGACAGGCAACCACCAGCACCGCTACCGCCGCTACCAGCGCCGCATTGATTGGGAACCCCAGCAGTAGCCACGTGGCAAAGCTGCCAAGCGCAATCAGAATGACGGCTGGGGAAAAGATCCGCACCACACGGTCGGCCAAGCGCTGAATGGGCAGCTTACCGGTCTGGGCGTTTTCTACCAGGCGAATGATCTGCGCCAACACCGTATCATTCCCCAGGGAGCGGATCTCGATGAGCAAGCGTCCGTCCTGATTGACTGTGCCACCGACCACTGCATCGCCGGCTTGCTTGCGCACCGGCATCGGCTCGCCGCTCAGCATGGATTCATCTACCTGCGCGCTGCCCGCGCAGACCAGACCATCTACCGGGATGCGCTCCCCAGGGCGCACCTGCACCCGCTCCCCGACCCGCAGCTGGGCAAGCGGCACCTCATTTTCGCTACCGTCGGCCGCCACTCGATGTGCCGTCTTGGCCTGCAGATCGACGAGCTTGCGGATGGCGGCGGAGCTGCGCCCCTTGGCGAGCTCCTCGAGGTATTTGCCCAAGAGCACTGCGGCAATTACCACCGCCGCGGAGTCGAAATACACCTGCCGCGCCCCGGGCGGGAAGATTTGCGGGAAGAAGAGCACCAGGCTGCTGTAGGCCCAGGCAGCCCCGGTGCCGGTGGCAACCAGGGAATTCATATCGGGCGACAGGTGCCGGTAGGCAATCCAGCCCGGGCGGAAGAAGCGCCGCCCGGGGCCGAAGAGCACGATGCTGGCAAGGAGCCATTGCAGCCCATCCCAAAATTGCGGAAAGGGGCTCGTCGCCTGTAACAAGTTGGCAAAAGCAGGAAAGACCATGCCGCCCATAGACAGCACGACAACGAGAAGCGCCAACAGTAGGGCAATGAGTACATCGCGCCGCATGGCGCGCAAACCCGCGTGCCGATCCTGTACAGCAGCGCCGTCCAGGGGCTGGGCCGGGTAACCAGCCGCCGCCACCGCGGCGGCTATCTGTTGCGGGTCGGTCATGGCTGGCAGATAGCGCAGATGGGCCCGCTCGGTGGCAAGATTTACCGTCGCCTCGAGCACCCCGGAGCTGCGGCGCAGGGCCCGTTCGACGCGGCCAACACAAGAGGCGCAGCTCATACCCTGTACCGCCAGATCCAGCTCCCTGGCTACGGGGGTGTAGCCAATGGCGCGGATGGCGTCGACCGCCTGCTGGGCGCTAAGGCGCTGCGGATCGAAGCGGAGTCGAGCACGTTCGTTGGCGAGATTGACGCTGGCCTCACGCACCCCTGGCAATTTTTGCAAGCTGCGCTCGACGCGGGCGCTGCAGGAGGCGCAAGTCATCCCCGCAACGTCGATTTGCAATTCTGCCGTCTCGCTCATCGCCCCTCCGTACTTTTCACGCTAGCGCCAGTATAGGCGCTGTAGACGCATGTAATGTCAAGCCAACGTCCAGCTCGGACGGCTCGGCGCTACCCGTGGAGAGTCCCCATACAATCTGCTCTTGACAGCCAAAACGTAACAAAAATATTACAGTAACTAAAAAATTGACTCATCTATGTTACACGCCTAATCTCCTCTCCCAAGGAAGCGGGGGCTTCCGAAGTTCAGACAAACTGCTGTGGAGGTTACGTGTCATGCTAAGTCGTCGCTCGATTCTCGTTTCTGGATTGGTTTTTGCTGCCGGCCTTGCTACTGCCGCTCCGGCTTTCGCTGCGGATATGTCGAATACGCCGGTTTTGGTCGCCACCCTTGCCGATGGCGGCAATGTTATCAGCTCCCGCCTGGGCTTGACGCCGACGGAGGTCGTCTATGAGCACGATGGGGTACACAAGTACGTGGGGCCCGAGGGAGAGATCAGTATTTCCCGCAACTCGAACTACACCTACGACTCCCATCAAGGCTCCGTGACCACGGGCGCCAACCTGATCGTGTTCGGTGGTTCGAGCGAGCAGCCGGATGAATTCCATGTGGTCTACAAGATTGCCAAGATGGGCGCCAATGTTCCGGGGCAAAATACCGCCATGGAGCAAGCAACGGGCTATAAAACCTTCCAGCTTGGGGTTCATCAAAGCACCACCATCAGCTTTCCTGGCGGCTACAATCTGACGCTGTACCGGCAGTAATCATCGGCGTTCGACTACGGCACGGCTAGAGGGTATCTTTTGCGTCGTTGGGGCGGCGCAGAGGGTATCCTCTGGAGTTTTTTGCCTATATGGAGTGCTCAGTTCGCCATCGATGATGGGCTGATATGCGACCCCGCAGGGTTGTGTTTGCAGACCGGCGGAGTTTTCTTGCTTCTGCAACCTTCTTTCTCCGCTCTTCAAGCCCTGTTGGCTGGCGATGCTTGTCCTGTTGCCATATCGCGTTCCGGCTGTCACAAAAAGTTCATAAAAAGTTCACACGCCTGTCATATTTATCGGCTAGCATTGCGGGCCTAATGGAACCGCTATGGACCGCATTGATGACAAACAAAGAAAATCAGCTTCTAGCAGGTCTCAAAACTGCCCAGAACGTCGCTACTGAGCTCACTTCTTACATCGCGCACTCCTTCCTCTATAACCGCTTGATGCTGCAGTATGCCTTCTGAGGCGGCGCTGCCCGTGGAAATTGAGCTCGAAGTAGAAAAGCTTGGCATCGAGCTCGGGGGTCGGCAGGTGCTGCGCGAGGTGAGCCTGCGCCAAGAGCGCGGCAGCTATGCGTGTTTGCTCGGCGAGTCGGGCTCGGGTAAGAGCACCTTGTTGGCGGCCATTGCTGGATTGCTGCGCCCGCAGCAGGGGAGCATCCGTCTCTGCGGCGAAACCGTTGCGGCGCCGGGGGTGTGGCTTGCTCCAGAACGCCGCCAGATCGGCATGGTCTTTCAGGATGCCGCCTTGTGGCCGCACCTCAGCATTGTCGACAATGTGCTGTATCCCCTACGAGCACGGCGCCTGCCGGTAGATCGCAAGCGCGCCCAAGCCTTGCTCGAGCGCATGGGGATTCCGGTGGCGGCGATAAAGCGTCGGCCGCACGAGCTTTCTGGCGGCCAGCAGCAGCGAGTGGCCATTGCCCGCGCCATCATTGCCAATCCACGCATCGTCCTCCTCGACGAGCCGCTCTCGGCCCTCGACCACGGCGTGCGGGAGAATCTGCGGGAGTTTCTGCACGGCGTTTTTCGCGACGAGGGGATTACGGCCCTGCACGTTACCCATGATCCCGGTGAGGCCTTCTACCTTGGCCAGCGGGTGGGGGTGCTGCACAACGGTCGCCTGGAGCAGTGGGATAGCCCCGAGGGCCTCTATCAACAACCCGCCAGCTTCGCTGTTGCCAAGCTGGGCGGTGCCGTGCGTGCGGTGCAGGTGCCGGTGCTCGAGCAGCAAGCCGGGCACGGCCTGCTGCTTTGGGAAGGGCAACGTCTCACGGTTCCTGCCGTCCGCAGTCTCCACGGGGCGAGTCGGGCCACGCTGCTGCTGCGCCCGGGTGATATCGAAGTCGATGACATCGACCCAAGCCAAGGAGCGCGTGCCGAGGTGCGCCATGCCCATTGGCACGACGGCCGCTATCTTCTCGCCCTGCAGAGCAGCGATGGGCAAGAACTGCTTGCTTATTCCCGTCACGGGGATCTCGGTCCCCGACCCTGGAAATTGCGCCCACAACATGGCTGGTGCATCCCGCAAACCGCTACTACCCAAGAGGAGTCACGATGAAACGTTTCCTACTCGCCGCCCTGGCCCTCGCCTTTGCCGGCTCGGCCTCTGCCGCCACCCTTACCCTCTACAGTGCCGCTCCTGCCACCCTGGCCAAGTCCCTGGCTGCCGCCTTCGAGAAGAAAACCGGTGATCATGTCGAAGTCTGGACTTCCAGCACCGGCAAGGTCATGGCGCGCCTGGCTGCCGAGGCCAATCACCCGCATGCCGATGTGGTGATGGTGGCCGGCTGGTCGGCCGGATTGGATCTTGCTCACCAGGGGATGGTGTATCCGTATCGTCCGGCCTCTATCGAAAAGACGCTGGTACAGCCGGCCCAAGAGCCCGCGCCCTTCTTGCCTTACGGTCTGGATACGGTGTCGATGGTCTTCAATACCAAGGCCCTGCCCAAGGGCGCAAGCCTGCCCAATAGCTGGTTTGCCCTGACCCAGCCCGAGTGGAAGGATCGCATCACCGCCCCCAATCCGCTCCTGTCGGGCACCGCGTCGAGTTTTCTGGTGGCCTTTGTCGACCAGTATGGCAACAAGGCCTGGCAGTTTCTTTCGGCCTTGAAGGCCAACGGCACCGTCTGGCCTGGTACCAACCATGCGGCGCTGTTGCCGGTCTTGTCGGGTGAGCGTAGCGGGATGCTCGAATGCGTGGGGCATGCGGCCGTGGCGGCCAAGGCGCAGGGCAACTCCGTCAGCCTCGTCTATCCCAAGGAAGGCACCATCATGATTCCGCGCCCGATCATGATCATGAAGTCGGCGCCAGACAAGCAACTTGCCGAGCAGTTCGTCAACTTTGCGATGTCGCCCGCCGGGCAAAAATTGGTGGCCAAGAACAACCTCTACCCCGCTCTACAGGGTATTCCGGCCAAGCCGATCATGGCCAAGATCGGTAGTTTTAAGGTCATTCCGGTCGATTGGCAGAAATTGGCTGCCGAGCAACCTGCCGTTTTGGCGCGTTTCAAAAAGCAAATCCTCGGCCAGTGAGTCGCTTCCTCAACCATCTCTTGGTCTACCTGATTCTGGGGGTGCTGGTACTGGCGCCCCTGGGTTCCATCCTCTATGAAGCCCTGCTGCCCGATGCCGGCACCGGGCAGGGGATTGCCCTGCTGCATTTGGGGGTAGACCGCCACTTTCTGCACGCCCTCCTGGGTACCCTGGGGATGGCGGGCTTTGCCATGCTATATGCCTTGCCTCTGGGGCTCGCGTTGGCGCTGCTCATGTTCTATGCCCCACCGCGGCTGGCACCCTTTTGGGAAGTCCTCATTCTGATTCCTTTCCTGATTCCGCCCTACCTGACCGCCGAGGCTTGGAGTTTGTTGGCGGGCCCGGTGGGCTTGATCGAGCAGGTGATCCACTTTGGCGGTAGGCCGCTGGAGACGTTTCTGTACTCCTTAGCGGGGATGGGGGCGGTCATGGCCCTGCATCTCACGCCCTTGGTCTACATCATGCTTCGCGCCAGTCTCGAAAATGGTAATTTTCGCCTTTGGCAAGCGGCGCGGGTGCATGGTGCCGGGGTCTGGGCAGCTTTTCGTTTGGCGCTGCTACCCCTGCTGTTGCCGGCGCTGGCGGCGGCGGGCCTGCTGGTTTTTCTCGATACCTCGGCGGAGTTTGGTGTGCCGGCCTTGCTCGCGGGCTATGCCGGGGTATCGGTGCTAAGCACCAGTATCGAGTCGGCGGTAAATGTATGGCCGGTAGATTTGCCGCGCGCCGCCGGCATTGGACTCGTGCTCTGTGCCATGGGGGTGATCGTGTGGCTGTTCTATCGCCCGTTGGTGCGCGAAAACCGCAGCCAAATCCAGCAGCCACGCAATCCACGCCGGTATTTTTGGAGCCTGCTGCCGCTTGCCCTGTTTGCGCTTGTTGGCACCCTCCTGCCGCTCGCTGCCATTTTGGTGGTGTCTTTTGAGAAGGCGCTCACGGCCGGGCTAGAAGCCGGCAACTTTACCTGGCGGCATTACCATCATGTCTTCTCGCACCAGTCGAGCGCCTTTTCTGCCCTGCGTACCAGTCTCGAACTCGCCGCCTTGGTGGCGGTGCTAGGTATGGCTGCCGCGCTGTTGGCGGCCAATATTGTGCGCCGTGGAGGCCGCATTACGGCCTTTGTCGACCTCTTGGCTACCCTACCCATGGCCATACCGGGGGTGGTGCTTGCCGTGGGCATGATCCTTTTTTGGAATGCGCCGTGGAACACCTTGCCCATTTTTGGGCATCCCGTCGTTTTGGCCATTGCCTACGCCACGGTCACCTTTCCCTTTGCCATGCGCTACGCGCGCACCGGCCTTGCGCAAATTCCGCCGCGCCTCGAACAAGCGGGGCGGGTGCATGGAGCCTCGCCCATCTATAACGTATTGCGAGTGCAGATTCCGCTTGCCTGGCCCATGCTCGTGGGCGGGGCGACGGTGGTTTTTGCCCTTTCCATGCGCGAGTTGGTCGCCTCTCTGCTCTTGCAGCCGGCGGGTACGCAGGTCATCTCGACCTACATCTACGGTAATTTCCGGCAGGGAATCATCGGCGACGGCATGGCGATGTCGGTAATTGGCATTTTCAGTTCCGCTCTTATTCTTGGCATTGCCCGCGGCGCCTTGTTACGGCGCTGAATTTTTTTGGAGAAACCTATGAAAACGACCTGCCGCATGATTGCATTGGCACTATTGAGTCTTGCGCCCCTGGCTGCCCAGGCGGTGCCCGCAGAAATCATACTGCTTCGTCATGGTGAGAAGATCAATCCCTTTCAGCTCTCCCACATTGGCGAGGAGCGTGCCCAAGCGCTCGCCCAGGTTTATCTGGGTAAACATGCAAGCCACAGCATTCTGCCCAAAGGCGAGCAACCGGCAGCGCTGATGACCGTTACCCTGCACACCATCGAGACCATGACGCCCACCGCCCGGAGCTGGGGGCTACCCGAAACTGCCTACACGGCAGTGCCGGAGTATTTTTTGAGCGAACAGCAAAAGAAAGCGCAAGAAACCCAGCGCACGCAAGAGGCCGCCGCAGCCCTCTTGCACGACCCCCAGTACGACGGCAAGGTAGTCGTCGTGATGTGGGAACATGCCCGCATTGCCAGCGCAAAGTTGGAGCGGCAATTTCCTGGCCAGCAAGTCACCTTTCGCCAGCTCCTGCACTTGGGCAAGCTCCCCGGCGTGCCCAAAACCTGGCCCAAGCATACTTTCGATTATTTCTGGATCGTCAACTACCAAGGGAACAACCCGGTACCGGTCTCTTTCCGCATGGTCAAGCAAAGCTATACCGGCAAGTACGCCAATCTGCCGCAAAACGACTGGGGCCAGCCGGAGTAGGGGGAGTGGAACCCCAATAGATTGGGCGCGGTAAGGAGCTAGTAGAGCGATAAGCCGAAGGAGCACCCAGTAATACCCAGCTTTTGTCGTTCTGAAGCCTCCGCTACGGGCTCCGTGTAATCCCCAAAATCCGTGAGTAATGCCATCGACTGACGGAGATTGCTTGGCGGATGCGGGAAGTAGAGCGTAGCCGTGAAAAATCGCGGGGCAGCGATAGGAACGCAGGTGATGGTCTACTTTCGGCAGCTAGGGGCAGGGTGGCAACCGCGCATGGATGTTACGTTGCCCGAGTGCATCCAGAGCAAGCCGTGAGCGAGAGGGGTTTACAAGACATAGAAAACCTAACGAGATGATGGACAGTATTTGGGCCAGAATCAGTCTCGAAAATGTCTGGAAACGGGGTGTCTATGAAAGGTTGGTTTTTTGGACCGATAGATGAGCATCTAGGCATCTGGTCACTCGCAATTTTCTCTGGTTTGTGGATCTCGCTGTTCACAATTATCTCTGGTCGAAAAACCCCTTGAATGCAGGTCGTTACAATTACGGATGCCGATATGCCCATGGAGACGACCGGCCTCTTCGCCGCATTGCGTGGGAACATACTCCGCCTGGACGAGCGTTTGGCGAGGTGCGACCAAAGGACCGTATTGCGCAAGAAGAGACTGCACGGCGCCTTGCGAAGATTCCCTGGGTAGAGGGCCCATCACGGCGACTGCGGTGGTGGCGACTGTCGGGGATGCCAAGCTCTTTCACAATGGCCGAGAACTCGCTGCTTGGGTAGGTCTCGTGCCCAGGCAATCGAGTTCTGGAAGGAAGACTCGACCGGCGGGGATAATCACCAAGCACGGGGATAGCTATCTGCGCACCCTGATTGTACAAGGAGCCATGGCGGTAATTCGCCATGTGGGAGAGAAATCGGATCCAAGATCGCAATGGATTCGAGATCTGGTAAACCGGCAGGGTATCCAGAAGACGGCGGTCGCCTTGGCCATCAAGATGGTGCGCACTGCCTGGGCGTTGATGGCCCGGGAAGAATCCTATCGAATGGCGGAATAGCAGGAAGATTGGCAGAATTTTTAACAGACTATGAATAGGTAGGATATCGTTACAGTTCCACGATTTGCGCGATGACGAGAGATGGCGGATAGGTCGAACCAGTGTTTGGAAAACCTGACCCGTATAGAGGTTGCAACTCAGACCGATTGTCTGATGAGGACCAGACACACGGATTATCCATCAAGGCAAGGGCAGAATGCCCACCAACAGGCCGGATACATGTTTGCAGTCGAACCAAACCAACATCTACAGCGTCCTGCAAAACCGGGGACGTTCAAACATGTGCTGGCTCTTGCCCAGGGCAGGCCTTGGATACGGCCCGACCATGCTGGAAAAGTTGAGGCAAACGATTGATCTAGAGGTCAGGATCAGGTCCTCAAAGGGAACACAATCTTACTTGCCTCGCTCCGGGAATCGGCCGAAGGGTACCAATCCACAGGGATTGGTGCCAAGACATAAGTTGATGTCGAGCGCTTATCTTCTGGGTTGCATTTTTTGTAGCATTACGTTCGATATTTGGCACTTCTAGCTATCACAGTAATAACGTATACAATTAAAATAAAATTTCTTTTGGATAGTTCTGATAAACGCGTAAAGAAGCGGAGCGCTTGACGCTCTCGCCCTGCAGGCCAGCAAGAGGATTGCATAGAGGCCAAAAGTAAAGATCAACGATAGACTCGCTAAGCACCGGCATATTATGGTGCGTTTAGAGACTGGCAACGCAAATTGCACAGGGCTATGCTTCATCATCATAAGTAGAACTTTAATGAATCGTTCAACAAAGAGGCATCATGATTATATATCTTAAAATTCGCATTAGAGTGTTTTCTTTATTTTTGGCGATATCTTCCTGGATGATCTATTATCCTCAGGCTATGGCTGGCACAAGGACTAATAACATAACAGACAGAAACTATATAGGCATTCTTGTGCCTATTGGGCCAGATAATTATAGTGCTATTACTGATAAGTTCATAGAACTCAAACAAGTTACTATTGAACACTTCATTTATAAGATTGGACGCATATATGGTGTTCCGGTTATAATTTGCATACAACCATTCGGTGGTGAGTTTACTAGAGCGCTAACTGCTCAGGCCATGATTGACAATTTTAAAATAAAGGCTTTGCTTTATCCTGGCACATCTGGTGCTCATCTGCCGCCAAGTAGAATGCACATTGGGGATATCGTATTAGGTACAAAGCAAGTAAACTTTGGAGATTTTTATATGTCTCCTAGCGGACAATTAATACCGGATGAATTTTCAGGAAAATCCAGCTTGGGAAATTATCAATATTTCTACCTCAATAAACAACTTGAGAAATATTTAGCATGCTCAGCAAAACATGTGGCTAATAAAACGAGCTTGCCTCACTGGATAAATGGAAAATATGCTATTAAAAAACCAACAATATATTATTATGGAATCCAAGGAACCTCGACAATGTGGCTTGCTGATAAATCATTCATACGTAAAACCGATGCCACCTTTCATGAAGTTGATGAGGATGGTGATTGGTTTTCAGCTACAGTTGCTAAGCTTGCCAACGTTCCTTTTATTGAAGTCAGCACTATCTCTGATAGTGTCTTCGAATTTAAGGGCAACGGAGTTCCGCATGCTAAAGTAGCGCATATTAATTCAGCTTCAATAGTAACTCAAAACATAAGCGATAGAGTTATCATAAACTTAATCAAAGATTATGGAGCTGAGATATTGAAAGGTAAATTTACATATCCTGCTTCAAACCCTTATCCAAAATATTATTATGATAGCCCAACCAATCCAAGAGGTTTGATTAATGATTGTAAATAATATTCCAATTAAAGGCTCCTCGTCATTTCAAGTGTATAGCCTGAGATTCAGCTTGCAGAGACGAGACAGTAGGTATCAATGTGTCTGGTGATCGCCAGACTCCCTGAACGTAATGTACTGAATCCCCTACAAGCAGGCAATGCCGCCGGGGTGCTATCATCAGACCTTACGAATCACGGATGGAAAACTGATAGCCAAGGTTGGGCGCGAGGAGTAGGACGGCGGCCAGGTAGAAGATGTGCTTCGGGTCCTGCAAGCACCGTTGTGACCCTTCGGAAAAGCCTTCGGGTACGAGGTGGTAGTGTTTGGGATCTCATATGCAGATACGTGCCTGCCAGCCGACTCCGGTAATCCGATCATCAAAGCGAGGGGAGATTGTTGCGGGGTTTTCTGAAGAGCCGACAATCTGTTCTCAGCGCCGCACCAGTGTCGCAATAACGCAATCGGGCAAAGAAAAAGGCCCTAGGACAGAGCCTAGAGCCTGGATCGTATTGGGGTGACTGATGGGGCTCGAACCCACGACAACCGGAATCACAATCCGGGGCTCTACCTGCTGAGCTACAGTCACCGAAGAGCCTGCATTCTATAACTGGAGGATGCAGGCCCGCAAGCGCAAGTTGGCATTAGTCCCAGCTGAGGGCGCCGCCGGTTTGGTACTCGGTAACTCGGGTCTCGAAGAAGTTCTTTTCCTTCTTCAGGTCCATCATCTCGCTCATCCACGGGAAGGGGTTCTGCACGCCCTCCCACTGCGGTTTGAGGCCAATCTGGCTAAGACGACGATTACCGATGTAGTGGACGTACTCCTTGAACATCGGCGCATTCAGTCCCAACACCCCGCGCGGCATGGTGTCGTCGGCGTAGGCACACTCCAGCTCCACCCCTTTGCGAATCAAGTCGATGATCTCTTCCTGAAATTCCTCGGTCCAGAGCTGCGGATTTTCGATCTTGATCTGGTTGATCATGTCGATGCCAAAATTACAATGCATCGACTCGTCGCGCAGGATGTACTGATACTGCTCCGCCGCCCCAACCATCTTGTTCTGCCGGCCCATGGCCAGAATCTGGCTGAAACCGACATAAAAGAAGGTCCCCTCCATGATGGTGGCAAAGACGATGAGGGAGCGCAGCAGCAGCTGGTCGTTCTTGGTGGTGCCGGTCTTGAAGTTGGGGTCTGCCAAGACTTCGATGAAAGGGATGAGGAAGTCATCCTTGGCTCGTACCGAGGGCACCTCATGATACATATTGAAGATTTCGCCTTCATCGAGCCCTAAAGACTCGACGATGTACTGATAGGCGTGGGTGTGGATAGCCTCTTCAAAACCCTGACGCAGTAGGTACTGGCGGCACTCGGGCGCGGTAATGTGGCGGTAGGTGCCAAGCACGATATTATTCGCCGCGAGACTGTCGGCGGTGACGAAAAAGCCCAGATTGCGCTTCACGATGCGGCGCTCGTCTTCGCTCAGCCCCTTGGGGTCTTTCCAGAGGGCGATGTCGCGGGCCATTTGTACTTCTTGCGGCATCCAGTGGTTGGCGCAGGCGGCCAGGTATTTATCCCAAGCCCACTGGTACTTGAAAGGCACCAGTTGGTTGACATCGGCGCTGCCGTTGATGATGCGCTTGTCTTCGGCACGCACCCGGGCAAGGCTAGTCGCCTGAATGCCCGCTTCGGAAGCGGCTCCGCGCTGCTCATGGTAGGCCGGCAGGGTTATGGTCTTTGGGTTTTCTTCAAAATCGAGCATGGAATTCTCCTGGGTTAGGGCCGCCTTACTGGCAGGCCTCGCAGCTGGGGTCGTCGATGGCGCAGGCCTTGAGGCTGCCCGGAACGGCGTTCAGGGTGCCGGTTTGCACCGTGGATTTTTCCGCCGCCGTAGCCCCAAGAGAGCGCAGGTAATAGGTGGTCTTGATGCCGCGCCGCCAGGCAAGACGATAGGTGTCGTCGATTTTCTTGCCCGAGGGTTGGCCAAAGTACAAGTTCAGGCTCTGGGACTGATCGAGCCACTTCTGCCGCCGTGCTCCCGCTTCTATCAGCCACTGCGGATCGACCTCGAAGGCATTGGCATAGAGGGTCTTGAGCTGGCTTGGGATACGATCGATAGGCAAAACCGAACCATCGAAGTACTTGAGATCGTTGACCATTACCTCATCCCAAAGATGCAGACGCTTGAGGTCGCGCACCAAGAATTCGTTGACCACGGTAAACTCGCCCGAGAGATTCGATTTCACGTAGAGGTTCTGGTAAATCGGCTCGATACCCTGGCTCACGCCAACGATGTTCGAAATCGTTGCGGTGGGGGCAATGGCCAAGCAATTGCTGTTGCGCATTCCGCCCTGCGCCTTTTGCCGCAGGCCCGACCAATCGAGATGCTGAGTACGATCTACATCCACCCCTTGGCTGCGGCTGCGCGCCAAGATCTCGATACTGTCGATGGGCAGAATGCCTTGGCTCCAGAGGGAGCCTGCAAAGCTCTGGTAGGCGCCGCGCTCCCGCGCCAAGTCGGCCGAGGCGTCGATGGCATGGTAGCTGATGAGCTCCTGACTGATGTCGGCAAACTCCACCGCCGCCGGCGAAGCGTAGGGAATGCGCAGGGCGAGGAGGGCGTCGGAAAAGCCCATCAGCCCCAGACCCACCGGGCGATGGCGCAGGTTACTGTTACGCGCCTTGGCTAGGGCGTAGTAGTTGATGTCGATGACGTTGTCGAGCATGCGCATGGCAACGCCAATGGTGCGCGCCAGCTTCTCGCCATCGATGCAGGCAAGGATCTCCTCGGCGCTCATTTCCGTGCGCAGCCCAGCGGATTCTGCCTCCGTCGGCAGGCGCAGGTGTGCCAGCAGATTGACGGAGCCCAGGTTACAGACTGCAATTTCCTTGTCGCTGGTGTTGAGGGTAATTTCCGTGCAGAGGTTGGAACTATGCACCACGCCTACATGCTGCTGCGGGCTGCGCAAATTGCAGGGATCCTTGAAAGTGATCCAAGGATGCCCAGTCTCGAAGAGCATGGTGAGGATCTTGCGCCACAGCTGCAAGGCAGGAAGGCGCTTGAAGAGGGTGATCTGCCCGGCGTTGGCCATACTCTCGTAGGCCTCATAGCGGCTGCGGAAGGCGTCGCCGGTAAGATCGTGCAAATCCGGCACGTCGTTGGGGCTGAACAAGGTCCAGTCGCCGCCACTCTCTACGCGCTCCATGAACAGGTCAGGAATCCAATTGGCGGTGTTCATGTCGTGGGTGCGCCGGCGGTCATCACCGGTGTTCTTGCGCAGCTCGAGAAATTCCTCGATGTCTAGATGCCAAGTTTCGAGGTAGGCACAGACCGCACCCTTGCGCTTGCCACCCTGGTTTACTGCCACGGCGGTATCGTTCACTACCTTGAGGAAAGGAACAACGCCTTGACTCTTGCCGTTGGTGCCCTTGATATAAGAACCGAGGGCCCGCACCCGCGTCCAGTCGTTGCCCAAGCCGCCCGAGAATTTCGACAGCAGGGCATTGTCCTTGATGGACTCGTAGATGCCGTCGAGGTCGTCGGCTACCGTGGTTAGGAAGCAGCTCGACAGCTGCGGGCGCAGGGTGCCCGAGTTGAAGAGGGTAGGCGTGGAGCTGACGAAATCGAAGCGCGAGAGGACTTCATAGAAGGCAATGGCTTGTTCCTCGCGGTCGACTTCCTCGATGGCGAGCCCCATGGCAACACGCATCCAGAAGGCCTGCGGCAATTCGATACGGCGCTCGCGCACATGCAGAAAATAGCGATCGTAAAGAATCTGTAGGCCCAAGTATTGGAATTGCAGATCGCGCTCTGGGCGCAAAGCAGCGCTGATCCGCTGCAAATCAAATTGCCCGAGCCGTGGATCGAGCAGTTCGTGTTCGATCCCGGTGGCAATGTAGTCGCAAAAATAGGTGGCATAGCGGTCGGCCATCTGTGCCTGGGTGCAGGGCTCGTCGAGGACCTCTCGACGAATGCGATCAAGGAGCAAACGCGCCGAAACGTAGGCATAGGCCGGGTCGCGCTCGATCAGAACGCGACTGGCAAGAATGGGCGCCTGGAACAGCTCTTCTTCGCTGATGCCATCGTAGAGATTCTTGACGGTATTTTGCAGAATGGTCTCCACGGAAACCGCGTCACCAAGACCATTGCAGGCCTCCTCGATGACTGCGCGCAGACGCTCGCGATCCAAGGGCTGACTGCTACCATCGGCTCGCCGTACCCGGTATTCGGTGGTGGTGGGGGCTTCCTGCCGCTGTCGCTGGGCCCGCTCCCGAGCACGCTCCTCGCGATACAACACATAGGCACGTGCCACCTCGTGCTCGCCGGCGCGCATCAGGGCCAACTCGACTTGATCCTGGATATCTTCGATGTGAAAGGTGCCGCCTCCAGGCTGGCGCCGGGCAAGCGCACTGATGACCTGCGCCGTGAGACGAGAGACCTGTTCCCGCACCCGGGCGCTGGCCGCACCGCCACTGCCCTCAACGGCGAGGAAGGCCTTGGTCATGGCTACGTGAATCTTGCTGGCGTCGAAAGCGACCAGGGCGCCGTTGCGACGAATGACGCGGTGTTGCACTTCGTTTGGATCCGACACGAGGGCGGGTGCAGAATTGGGCATGGGCTTTCTCCTTGGCGATTTCGCACAAAATATAGTTATCCGGACCCGGCTGTCAACACTATATATAGTGTTGACAAGCTGTGGATGAGCGGGGGGCGGACTGTGGATATCTGGGGTATAAATTGGTGCTAATTTAGACTTGTTCTATATCGCCGGCGGGCGCATACTTCTTGGTAACTGTTCTGACGGAGACTTCCTTCATGACCGAAACCGCCCTTGATCTTGCCCGAGAAAACTTGTTGCGACCCGCAGGCATCGACGAGTCGGCCCTAGATCGCGTCTTTGCCCAGTTGAGCCGGCGTGCCCTTGATGATGCCGATCTCTACTTCCAATACAGTCGTAGTGAGTCTTTTAGCCTCGAAGAAGGCGTGGTCAAGTCGGGCAGTCACAGCATCCAGCAGGGAGTCGGGGTGCGCGCCATTCAGGGCGAGCGCCAGGGGCTGGCCTACTCCGATGAAATTGCCGTCGATGCCCTCCTGGGTGCTGCCGAGGCCGCGCGCAGCATTGTCCACCACCCAGGGCAAGAGCGCGCCATGCAATGGCGCAGCCGCGGCGGTCTGCAGCTCTACCCGGCCGTCGACCCCCTGGCCAGTATCGACAACCGCGAAAAGATCGCCCTCCTCGAACGCCTAGAAGCCGCCGCTCGCGCTGCCGATCCACGCGTCGTGCAGGTCATGGCCAGCCTCGCGGCGCGCTACGAAGTGGTGCTCGTGGCGCGTCTGGATGGCAGTCTTGCGGCGGATCTGCGCCCCTTGGTGCGCCTGCACGTAACCGTCATTGCCGAAGAAAATGGTCGCCGCGAACAAGGCAGTGCCGGTGGCGGTGGGCGTCACGATTACCGCGAATTTCTTGCCGGCGATCTGGCCGAGTCCCATGCCCGCGAGGCCGTGCGCCAGGCGCTGGTTAATCTCGAGGCAGAGCCGGCCCCGGCAGGGAGTATGGAAGTCGTCCTCGGCCCCGGCTGGCCGGGAATTCTGCTCCACGAAGCCATCGGTCATGGCCTCGAGGGAGACTTCAACCGCAAGGGCACCAGTGCCTTCTCCAGCCGCATCGGCCAGCGGGTGGCCGCACCGGGGGTGACCGTGGTCGATGACGGCACCTTGGCGGGACGCCGTGGCAGCCTCAATCTCGACGATGAGGGCCACCCCACCCAATGCACCGTGCTGATCGAGGATGGTATTCTGCGCGGTTATCTGCAGGACAGCCTCAACGCCCGTCTCATGGGTGTGGCGTCGACCGGCAACGGGCGGCGCGAATCCTACGCGCATTTGCCTATGCCGCGTATGACCAACACCTACATGCGGGCCGGGCAGCTGCCTCCGGGGGAAATCATTGCCAGCGTCAAGAAGGGCCTCTACGCCGTCAACTTTGGCGGTGGGCAAGTCGATATTACCAGCGGCAAGTTCGTCTTCTCTGCTTCTGAAGCGTATTTGATCGAAAATGGCAAGATCACGCGGCCGGTGAAGGGGGCGACTTTGATCGGTAATGGTCCTGATGTGCTGACCAGGGTTGAAATGATCGGCAACGACCTCCAATTAGATCCAGGAGTGGGGACTTGCGGTAAGGATGGTCAGAGCGTCCCGGTCGGGGTCGGGCAGCCGACCCTGAAGATCCGGGACCTGACCGTTGGAGGAACCCAGTGATCGTGTCGTTACCGTCTTACACGGTTTGCAGTATTGTCAGGCTCTTGGCAGAGGTCTAAGATCGCAGGTATTGGGGTCACTTGTACCCAGTCTAAACTCCCTACGGGGGAGGTGAGGGAATGAATAACGTTTTCAAGAACGTACTGTTGTGGGTGGCGATTGCGGTAATCCTCGTCTTCGTCTTCCAGAATCTCAACTCATCGAGTTCAACGCCGTCGCAGGCCATGAACTTCTCGACCTTCATTAACAGTGTCAAGCAAGGTCAGGTGGCGGATGTCACTATGGACGGCAATCACCTCAAGGGTTCTCTGAGCTCGGGGCAGCAGTTCAGCGTGTACACGCCCCCGAACGACACCCAGTTGGTGCCGCAGTTGCTTGCCGCTGGGGTCAAGATCGACGTTAAGCCACCCCAGGGGCAGTCCCTGTTGTTGGCACTCCTGATCAATTGGTTCCCCATGCTCCTCCTGATCGCCGTATGGATTTTCTTCATGCGCCAGATGGGTGGTGGCGGTGCCGGTGGTCGCGGGGCCATGAGTTTTGGCCGCAGCCGCGCACGCATGCTCAGCGAGGAGAATAACAAGGTCACTTTTGCGGATGTTGCCGGCGTCGAAGAAGCCAAGGAAGAGGTGGCAGAAATTGTCGATTTCCTGCGCGACCCGCAAAAGTTCCAACGTCTTGGTGGACGGATTCCCAAGGGCGTTCTGCTCATGGGTTCCCCGGGTTCGGGCAAGACCTTGCTCGCCCGCGCCATTGCTGGTGAGGCCAAAGTGCCCTTCTTCTCCATCTCTGGCTCTGACTTCGTCGAAATGTTCGTTGGTGTTGGTGCCTCCCGCGTGCGCGATATGTTCGAGCAGGCCAAGAAGCATGCACCCTGCATCATTTTTATCGATGAGATCGACGCTGTTGGTCGGCAGCGTGGCGCAGGCCTGGGCGGTGGTAACGACGAGCGCGAGCAGACCCTCAACCAGATGCTGGTAGAGATGGACGGCTTTGAAGGAACGGAGGGCATCATCGTCATTGCTGCCACTAACCGGCCCGACGTGCTCGATCCTGCCCTTTTGCGGCCAGGTCGCTTCGACCGCCAAGTTACAGTGCCGTTGCCGGATATTCGTGGTCGTGAGCAGATTCTGCAGGTACACATGCGTAAGGTCCCACTGGCCCCGGATGTCGATCCCAAGATCATCTCTCGCGGCACTCCCGGCTTTTCCGGAGCGGATTTGGCCAATCTGGTCAACGAGGCGGCCTTGATGGCAGCGCGCAAAAGTAAGCGCCTGGTCGATATGCATGACTTCGAAGATGCCAAAGACAAAGTCATGATGGGGGCCGAGCGTAAGTCGGTGGTGATGAGCGACAAGCAGCGCGAAACCACTGCGTACCACGAATCCGGACATGCCGTAGTCGCCAAGCTCTTGCCGGGTACCGATCCCGTGCACAAGGTGACCATTATTCCGCGTGGTCGCGCCCTTGGTTTGACCATGCAGTTGCCCACCGAGGACCGTTTCAATTACGAGCGGCAAGAGATTTTGCACAATATCTCGATCCTAATGGGCGGCCGCATTGCCGAAGAGGTCTTCCTCAACCAGATGACCACGGGCGCTGGCAACGACATCGAGCGAGCCACAGACTTGGCGCGCAAGATGGTGACGCAATGGGGCATGTCGCAGATCGGCCCTATGGTGATCGGCGAGAAGGAAGAAGAGATGTTCCTCGGTCGGGAAATTACCAAGCATAACAACGTCTCGGAGCGGACCGCGCAAACTGTAGACGAGGAAGTGCGCGCCATTATCCAAGAGCGGTATCAGGTGGCACGTAAGCTGATCGAGGAAAATCGCGATACCGTCGAGAAGATGGCACGTGCTCTGCTCAAGTATGAGACCCTGGACGGTAATCAGGTTAGTGACTTGATGGCTGGCCGTGATCCGCGGCCGCCGCAGGACACCGGTAGTCCAGCGGTTACCACGGGTAGCAGTGGAATGGGTAACCCCGAGCAGGTGCCGAGCAACCTGCCGAAACTCAACCCGGGAGAACACCCCGTTTGAGCTCTGCCGCAGTTGTGCAACGACGCCCCTGGTTGCAGGGGCGTTCTTGTATTATGGGTATTGTGAATCTCACCCCCGATTCCTTTTCCGATGGCGGTCGTCATCTCGGCGTCGCTGCCGCCCT
This sequence comes from Candidatus Igneacidithiobacillus chanchocoensis, assembly GCA_038447835.1. Lineage (GTDB taxonomy): Bacteria > Pseudomonadota > Gammaproteobacteria > Acidithiobacillales > Acidithiobacillaceae > Igneacidithiobacillus > Igneacidithiobacillus chanchocoensis. The sequence goes on from JAWNZB010000017.1 coordinate 30,900, forward strand.
CGCCCATGCCCGGCGGCTCTGGGAGGAGGGGGCCGATATTCTCGACCTGGGTGCGGAATCAACTCGTCCGGGTGCCGGCGAGCTACCCGTGCAAGAGGAACTTGATCGCCTGCTGCCTGCCCTTGCTGCCATTCGTGCCGAAATTCCCTTGCCCATATCGGTGGATACGCGCAAGGCCGCGGTCATGCGCGCGGCGTATGCCCATGGCGCGACCCTCATCAACGATGTCAGCGCCCTCACTTTCGATCCCGAGGCCCTGGGTACCGTGGCCGAGCTGGAGCTCGATGTTTGCCTCATGCACATGCGCGGCACGCCACAAACCATGCAGTCGCTGACCGAGTACGACGACTTGCTGGGAGAAGTTTCTACCCACCTCGCCCAACGGCGCGATGCTTGTCTACAGAAGGGGATTGCGCGGGAGGGGATACTCCTCGACCCGGGTATCGGTTTTGCGAAAGACGACGCCGGTAATCTCGCCCTGCTGCGGCAGCTCGACGTCGTGGCGCGCCTCGGGCAACCGATCCTCCTCGGCCTTTCGCGCAAGGGCTTCCTGGGGCGGCTGGCGGGGGTCGAAAATCCGGCAGAGCGGGATGGCATTAGTACTGCGGCCCTGCTTTGGACGCGTCGGCACCCAGGTGCGGTAGTCTATCGTGTGCATAACGTGGGAGCGACCCGGCAAGCTTTACGCATCTGGGATGCTTTAGAGTCAGAAGGATAAAACATGACAAGACGTTTTTTTGGTACGGATGGTGTGCGTGGCCGAGTCGGCGAGATCCCAATGCGAGCCGATTGGGTGTTGCAACTGGGCTGGGCTGCGGGTCGGGTGCTCACCCGGGGGGTGCAGGGCCGCCCGCGAGTACTGATCGGCAAGGATACCCGCCTCTCCGGGTATCTCCTCGAATCGGCGCTCGAATCCGGGCTTGCGGCCGCTGGGGTCGATGTTCTACTGGTCGGCCCTCTGCCTACCCCGGCCATTGCTTATCTCACCCGCACCCTGCGCGCCCATGCCGGCATCGTCATCA
>JAWNZB010000281.1:0-1105 GCA_038447835.1 Candidatus Igneacidithiobacillus chanchocoensis
AGCCGCAGCTCCGTACTGGGCTTCTTTACCGGCGTATTGCCGGGGGCGGGCGCCACCATTGGCTCCTTCCTGGGCTATAGCATGGAGAAGCGCCTGGCGAAAGATGGCGACACCTTTGGTCAAGGCAACATCAAAGGCGTGGCCGCGCCGGAAGCGGCCAACAACGCCGCGTGTACCGGCTCGTTCGTACCGCTGCTGACGCTGGGGGTGCCAGGGTCCGGCACGACGGCGGTGCTGTTGGGCGCGCTGCTGGTGATGGGCGTCACGCCTGGCCCGATGATGCTGGAGCAGCGCCCAGACGTGTTCTGGGGCGTGATTGCCAGTATGTACATCGGCAACATCTTCCTGCTGGTACTCAACCTGCCGCTGATTCCGCTGATCGCCAAAATCCTCGACCTGCCGCGCCCGCTGCTGCTGTCGATGATCCTGATCTTCTGCATGATCGGCGTTTACGGCATGAGCTTCAGCGTGTTCGATCTGCTGCTGCTACTGGGCTTTGGCCTGTTGGGCTTGGGTATGCGTCTGTTTGGCTTCCCCACCGCGCCGCTGATTCTGGCGCTGATCCTCGGCAACATCATGGAAGAGTCCATGCGCCGGGCGCTGCAGATCTCCGGCGGTGACTGGACCACCTTCATCGACAAGCCGATTTCGCTGGCGCTACTAGTCATCGCGGTGCTCTCCCTGGGCCTGCCGCTGCTGAAAAAGCGGCGTAGCAAGGCGGCTGCGGCGGCTAAGTAAACGCCAACGCTTTACTCCTTGGCGCTCTAGGTCTCCTAGGGCGCTTTTTTATTGGCGGTGACAATACCCTCTTGTGGTGCAAGGCATCCTATTGGTGCATAACAAGCGTGCATGACGGCTTACTAATTGCGTCATATTTGTGCGCGCGGCATAAAATAGTGTTTTTTGAAAACTGCTAAGTATTTGATTCTATTTTTATTAATAGTCTTTGCTTTAATCTGGCGCACCCCTTGCAGAATGAATAGCGACGTGTGAATAACGAGCCATGGCTCGCTACCCACGAGTGGACGCACCAAGTGCCCCCGTCGCATTAATAACGACAACGCTTGGTCGCGATACCCCAAACACGAGCCCCAACCATAAGGGG
>JAWNZB010000282.1:0-1099 GCA_038447835.1 Candidatus Igneacidithiobacillus chanchocoensis
CGTACCAGTAGTCCCGTTGCATGCCGCCTTTGCTGTCTTCGGCAATGACCGAGCAGGACAGGCTATGCCGTGAGGAACGGCTGTTGCCCATGAAACCCAGGCTATTGCCATAGACCGACGTGCCCTCGCCAGTGCCGAGGCTGCCGCCTTCGGAGTTGTGAATGCGCGGATCGCTGTCGCGAGCGGCCGCTTCACAGCGGCGTGCCAGGTCAGCGGCGGTGTCAGCGTCTATGGACCAGGGATGATAGAGGTCCAGATCCGGGAAGTCTTTGGCGAGCAGTTCGGGATCGGCAAGCCCGGCAAAAGGGTCTGCCGCCGTATGCCGGGCAATGGTGAGCGCCGCTGAAACGGTTTCTGACAAAGCCTTGCGGGAAAAGTCCGAGGTGGAGGCACTGCCTTTGGACTGGCCCAGATAGACGGTGACCCCCAGCCCCTTGTCCTGATGGTATTCGATGGATTCTACTTCCCCCAGACGCACGGTTACCGACAAGCCTTTGCCTGTGCTGGCGGAAGCCTCCGCCGCACTGGCGCCCTGCTCGCGGGCAAGGCTGAGCATGTCGCCAACGATCTGGGTCAGGGTGCTGGTATCGAGGGTGGAGTGGGGGGCTTGGCTCATGAGATGTTTTTCCGCAGGTGATGGAACAATCGTTTCATCTTACCTCCAAGCTTCAGGGCAGGGGAAGCTTGGAGCATGGATTCGGTCTGCGCCATGGCTATGGATCTGCTACTGCGGGAAGCCAACGCCGGGCTGTTGAGGCACCAAGTGAAGGATGCTGCATTATTTGTAGTGGATGAGGAGTAGTCTATTCCTGTCTTCTTGAATGCGCGCTTGACATGGAATGGGTCTTTCGCTAGATTGCAACAAAGTTGCATAAAAGATGGTGATCATCTCGCATAGCCCTTTACTGCTGCTTCCGGGGGTTCGAAAATGCTTAAATTCAAGAAGAACGCCTCTATTTTTTCAATGACCGGCCGCCGCCCGCGCGACTGGAGTCTCGCCCTGCGCACCACACCGTTGTCTTTGATCGTCTTGTGTGCCGGGCTGGGGATGGTGCAGGTAGCCGCTGCGGCGACCATTCATGCTGTGGGTATAGAGAAT
>JAWNZB010000283.1:0-1097 GCA_038447835.1 Candidatus Igneacidithiobacillus chanchocoensis
CTTGGGTGGGTATAGCTCTGCCATGCGTTGCGCCATGCGCGATAAATCTTGTGGATCGTCAGGCGCGCCTAAATGGGCAATATATTGCGCCATACCCAAGGTGTTTTTTTGCGCTTGCGCATAAGCCCCCTCGATGGCCTTGGCGTATTGCGCCGCGCAATGCCGTGGGTCGTGCTCGGTTTCAATGTAAGCTCGGGCCCGCACGCCCAACTCACTGCGCAGGGCGGGATTGCGCCACAGGCGTTCGAGCGCCGCGCTCAGTTCCGCATCGCTAAAGACATCGGGCAACATCAGCACAGCCTCTGCGGGCAGTTCTGCCATGCTGCCGTTGGCATTGACAATGGTCGGCACACCGTAGTTCATGCAATCGAGCACGGTACCCGAGGTTTCCCCACGCGGTAGGGTGCGCAACTGCACCGCCACATCGGCGGCCTGCAGGTACAGGCGATACGTTTCTTCAACTGCCCAGCCGCTGATGCGCGCGAGGCCTGCAAAGGGTGGTGATTGCAAGGTTTGCTGAAGCTGCGCCCCATATTCGCCTTGGTCGTTTTTGCCGACAAACACTAACTGACTGTTTGCGTCTTGTGCCAAGGGCGAGCGTTGCCAAGCCGCCAAAAGACGATGATTGAGCTTCGTCGGACCTAGAGGGCCAAAACTACAGACCAGAAAGGTATCGGGCGCAATACCTAATGCTGCGCGCGCGCGCTTGCGATCGACATGAGCAACGGGCACCCGCAGGTGTTTGATGAGCGTCCAATCTTCAGCAAAGCCAACCCCATAGAATTGCGCAGCCAGCTTGCGGGAAAAATCCGCATGCACGATAACCCCCAATGCCGCTTGCAAAACCGGCAGATTGGCGGGGTAACGCATGATGATCTCGGCAGCATCTTTCGCGCGATGCGCGTCCATCAGCGCAGGCCAGCCGTGCGATGCCAACAAAGCCTGTGGCCAAACCCCCGGCTGCTGATTTTCCAGCACTTTTGCCAACACGCTACTGAGGAAAAAATCGTGCAATACCACGACCCCAGGGTAGCGCTGGATGAGATCAAACTGGTGGGCGTGAAATTCAGAATTGCCAAAGTGGTACAGCACGCGGT
>JAWNZB010000284.1:0-1096 GCA_038447835.1 Candidatus Igneacidithiobacillus chanchocoensis
CACAATTTCCTGCTCCTGAAAAACCCTGCGGTCACCATCTAATCCCTATCAGGCTACAAGCAAAAGCTGGGCCACGGATCCAGGTAGTGGTGTAGCTAGTAACTTTAAGCAAGCGGTGGATGCAATAAACGCGGCTATCGCAGCAGCGAGTGCGGGACAATCTACAGACCTAAGTCAAGTCCTCAACGCAAAAACAAGCGTGGATCCGGTGAATACAGCAAATGCAGCTTTTACCTTTACGGGTACGGTTACTAATCCTAGTGCGCTTCCTTCAGGGTGCGGTACTATTGCTATTACAGGTGGAACAATTAGTCCTGGTGCTGCAAGTGGGACTTATGGCGTCGCTTATGTAAACACAGGCTGTAGTACGGCTCAGTCAGGAGCTATTGATGCCGCATTGACTGCGGCTGGGTTTAGCGCAGCAGCAGGTGGCACGGCGCTTACCATTTCTGGTTATTGAGATGGCATAGCTGAGATAAAAGGGCCTGCTTTTGCAGGCTCTTTTCAGTACTAAAGTGTTTATGGTCCCAATGCGGCTTCACCTCATGGAACGCACGACCGCCATCGCCATCCCCCAATAAGGAGCCCATCCATGCCCATCTCCCGCAGCGCAGCAGCCCCGGCGGCCTCCGCCAGCATCCACGCCGCCCAAGCGGCAGCCCCCTTCGACCGTTACGCCCGCATCGCCCAGCTCCAGGCCCAGCGCCGCGCCCTTCTCCAGGAACGCAGCGGCCCCCGCGCCAACAGCGCCGAACTGGAACTCCGCCTCGCCATCATTCGCGCCGAACTCCACGCCCTCTACCACGCCTCCTAGCCCGTCCGCTCCGGCATCGGCGGGGCATGGCTTGTTTTCCCCGCCGCTCCTCCATGGAGCTGATGAGTAGCCCGAAAGGCTGCTGCGGTGATAATCCGCCCCGGCCACGGCGGGAAAGCGGGTATTGCGGGACACCAGACGATTAGTCATGCTTTTTGCCATCTAAATTGGCATGCGAGGTGCATCCAATGGCTACCATGCCTTTGCGCTGGCTGGAAGATCTTGGGGCAGGCTAAGCCGGCAAGCCGAACTGAAAGACGCTTCTCCCTCGGATATGGCCCG
>JAWNZB010000285.1:0-1095 GCA_038447835.1 Candidatus Igneacidithiobacillus chanchocoensis
ACGGTCAGTTCGATGCGAGTCGTCCCAAGAATGATCTGCCGGTGACCGGTGAAGACCTGTCTGCAGCTGTAGCCGCGGTGTTAGCGGGTGCCGAGCCCCCGGCCAAAGTGCCGCCCAGCATTGGCTGCAGTATCAAGTGGCGGCCGGGCAACGAGCCGGAGGACTGGGTATGACTGCTCAGCAGCTCTGTGCCGTGGTGACAGGCGCCTCCTCGGGTATTGGTGCCGCCACGGCGCGGCGGCTGGAGCGTTTGCAGGCCCTGGCCGCAGAGTTGGAAGGGGTGGCCTTCCTTTGGTAGAACAGTCACATTGACATCTCAAGAAGAAAAGCTACGCATTGGTCAGGTGCTGCTGCAGCGGGGGTTTATCTCCCCTGAGCAGCTCGACCGTGCTATTGCGCGACAGACTGTCGGAGGAGAGCGTTTAGGTAAGCTTCTCATCGCTGACGGTTTGGTGCATGAACAAGACCTGGCCTTCAGTCTCAGTCATCAGGCACGTCTGCGTCACGATGACCGGCGTGCTAAAAGTGCACGAATGCTAGCGGGGTCGACGGAAAAATTGCGCGCTGATCTGGAGAAACAGGCGTTAGACCTGCTCAAAGAATGGCAGCAGCGGGTGCCGCGTATACCCGATCGCGAAGGCGGCGGGGAGCGTAAACGACGCGAGGCTGCATTACGTCAGTCCATGGATTTCCCGCGTGCGCTTACTGCGGCTCAGGAGGCCATTGAATCAGCTAAACGCAAAGGTGATCCTGGTCGTATCCGACGCTTGCTCAGCGTATTGCAGCAAGTGGAAAAGGATTTTATCGCTTTTCGCCAAGCCATCGCTGGCGCGTCACCTCATCCCGTGCAGGAATGGGCAACGCGCTGGCAGGCGTTGCAGGAATTGGGTAAAGACGTGCAAAGGGCGGCCGTTTAATCGTTTCAATGACGATCAGTGAAAAATGGCGTGCAACAAACCAGTGGCCGCCTGTTGCTGTTTTGCGACAAGGTGGGTGAGGTTATGGCTTTGACGCTGCCGACGCAGACGCAGCAAGCGCCTTTGCAACTCACGTTTGATGCGCTGCCGCTCGTGACCCGCCATGAATGATGCGTAG
>JAWNZB010000101.1:0-6085 GCA_038447835.1 Candidatus Igneacidithiobacillus chanchocoensis
TGCCGCCAGCCAATACGACCTGCAGCGATTGGTCTCGCTCAGTGGTGAAAAGCAACCAGAGGCAGCGTTGGTCGTGGCGTTACATGGTTGGCATCGCTACCATTTGCCTCTGTTTTATTTTGAGGCTCTGTACTACAGCGCGACGGCGCACGAATGGGATGTACTCGGTGGTCTTTTGCGATCCGTGCCCGCCAACGATCCCGATGGGGTACGAAATTACCCTGCCTATTGGATGGCGTTGGGGCAGTGGGCCAACGCTCGTGGCGAATACCCGCTGGCTGGGCGCGCCTATGCCCACGTTCTGCAGCTCCAGCCTGATGATATGGTGGCAGCAGGTAATCTCCTATGGATGTTGATCGATAGCGGTCAGGTGCGGACTCTGCGCGCACTTTTGGTGAACAATGCTGAGCAGCCGGAACCTGGCCTGCGCGACGCGGTGCTCAGTGCCTTAGAACGCCTGAATCTGAATAGGCAAGCATTAGCCTTGGCGACCGCTCTGCCGGCGGCTGCGCCGACAGAGCGGGTGGCACATTTGTTGAACAAGGCCTCCCTCTGGGATGGGGCAGGATATCCAGGCTTGGCTTGGACCTTGCGTCGTCAGGGTGCCTGGCAGAGTCTCCAGGATCTGCGCGTTCAAGCACGGGAAAGGGCTGGACATGATTAGAAAGACTGGCCTTGCTAGCGCGTTGCTTTTTGCCACGCTGTATCTTGCGTCGGAGCTAGTATACGGGGACGAACGCTTGCCGGTGCAATCCAAGGCAATACCAAGTCGGGGCGCTATCGATATCGCTACGGCAGCATCGTTGCAGAAGGAAAAGATCAAATCGGGCAGCATGGTACAGGATCCCCTGCGCAGCTTGGCTGACGCTCTTGCGTCCGCGCCCGTGGGAGGTGATGCGACCCGAGCGGTGCTGTTGCGTGCGGCACGGCATGGCGACTATCTGCCGGCGATTTCCTGGAGTCTGGCGCAGGGGTACTGGGGTTTGGCAACTATTCTGATCCGAGCTAACCCCAAGCCGACACCGGCTTGGGTACGCCTGAGCTTGGCTCTGCAACGTCATGACGCAGCGGCTATGGGCAAGCTGCTGCGTTATCCTGAAAGGCTGCCGGTGCGCGATCGTATGCAGGCCCAAATGGACCTCGGGCGATACCACCAGGCGCGCCGAGATGCCTTGCGAGGACTGCAGACCAACCCTTTCGATCGGCAATTACGCCAGCAATATCTGCAGGCCGTGCGCGACAGTGCCAGCTATCTTGATCTGGCGGGAAGCTGGCAGAGTTTCAATGGCCTGAGCGTGGCTGGCCCGCAGCTACGGGGGCGCATCTCTTTGAGTGATCGCTGGAGTCTGGTCTTTGCCGGCGACACATTGGCGCAGTCGGCAGCCGCCAGTTCGCAATTGTTGCAGACACCGGCATGGAGCAGCCATAGCCTGCTCGGCTTGCGCTGGCAGGATCCGCGCTGGCAGGCGCAGGCCCTGCTGGGTAGTTATCTCGGGCAGCGGGATGTCGTCAGTGCGCAAGTTGCTCTGCATTGGCAAGCTACGGATAGCGGCGAGCTGTCAGCCAACTTCGATTACCATGCTCGCAGCTTGCAGAGCCCCGCCCTTGCCGTAGCCGGTATGGTCAACCGTGTCGATCTGCAATGGGCGCAGCGTGCTGGGGAGTGGCTCGGCAACGTCGGTCTTGGTTGGCGCCAGTATGAAGGACAGGATGGTCTTGCATTGGGTTCGGACCGTTATGGTGAGGCGTCACTCCTGTGGAGTCATCCCCTTGGTCCCTGGGAACTGCAGGCGGGACCTTTTGTCGATTATCACCATCTTTCCCGCGTTGGGACCCTGCAAGGGGTGTTGGCAGAGGCTCTGCAACCAGACGCACGAAATGTGGATCTGGTTCTGCCAGGTTCGTATGCAGATGCCGGTCTGCGTCTACAGTGGGGCGCGCGCGATCTGGCATTGGCTAGTGCCTGGTCTCCTTATCTCGCCTTGAGTGTGTATGAAAATACCCGTTTTGGACCGCAGTATCAGCTCGATGCCGGATTGAGTACCGCAGTGCTTGGTCCGGATCGACTGCGTATTGGTTTTGCGCAGGGGCAGGGTGGCAATGGCCTGGCCCTCAACCAACGGCTCGTACAAATCGGCTACCGCTTTTATTTTTGAATGTACTTGGGAGGAAATCACATGAACTGGCGCGCATTCTTGGCTTCGACAAGCCTTGCCCTGTTACTTTCTGGATGTGCTGGCATGAATCTGCATACGGCCAAGCCTCTGTCGGCAAAGCAGGATGGCGGCGCTTGGGCGGTATTGCCCTTCGTCAACAATACCGAAACGCCAATGGCCAACGCGCGCGCGGCGGCGATGGCGGCGGGAGTACTGCAGAGCGATGGGCTGCAGCTGCGCGGCAATCTGCCGATCAGCACCCGCACCGAAGCCTTGCTCGGTGGAGACTGGAAAAAGGAATATGCCAGCGCCCTGCGGGCGGCACGTAGCGATGGCACGCGCTATGCTCTGGGTGGCAGTGTGGACGAGTGGGACTATCGCGCCGGTATAAACGCCGAACCGGAGGTGGCAATGACTCTTTGGGTCGTTGATGTGGCGTCAGACAGGGTGATTTGGAGTGGTGTCGGCAGTGCTCATGGCGGCAGTCTTGGCCGTGGTGGCACCGGGACCGTTGGTCAACGTCTGATCCAGCGCCTACTCAAGCGCGCCCTCGACAGATGACATGCGCAGCCTGAGTGCTTTCCCTCGGTATGGTGATGGCTGGCTGGAGGCGATCCTCTTGCCGGTCCTCGCCCTGTTGCTCGTCTGGATTCTGAATCCTAGCGATCCGTTGCTGCTGCGGGCGGACTTTCCCTGGCTGCTACTGATCCCGCTGCTGATTGCATTGCGTTATGAATTTCTACCGGCACTGCTGGCGACGCTTATCTTGGGTAGCACGTTTCTTTGGCATCCCTATCCTCTTGCGCCGAGTCTGGTGGCATCGGCGGGAACGGTGGTAGTCGCTTTGGTGGGCGCAGAGTTCGCCTCCTATTGGCGACGCCGAGAGGCAGGGCGCGCCTTGCAGGAAGAGATTACCGCCACCCGTCTGCGCCAGCTCGCTGACGATCTGTATGTGACACGCGTGTCTCTGGATCGGCTGGAACAGAGTTTGCTTTATCAACCAGTTTCCGTGCGCACGGCGGTACACGAATTGCGTTCGGCGCTGGCGGCGCAGCACGGGCATCTGGATGCTGCCGTGTTGCAGCGCGTCCTGTATTTCCTGAATCAACTGGCGGGAGTACAGGTTGCTGCCTGGTACCGAGTGGGTGCCGAGGAAGCGCATCCGCAACGGTTGGCGCAACTCGGTGCAGTGGCAGATTGGGATGGAGCCGATCCGGTATGGCGAGAAGCGCTAGCGAAAGGGCAGAGCCAAAATATCGCGGCGTTGGAGCTGACGCAGATCCATCATTACCTGAGTGTGCATGTGCATGGTGACGAGCAGTCAGAACGCCAGATTCTTGCCGTCGAGGACATGTCTTTTTTCGCGATCAATCGAGAAAGCCTGCAGATCGTCGAGGTCTTGTTTCAGTATTTGTGTAATTATGCGGATTCCCTGCAATTCGCTAAACCGATCCTGCAACGTTGGCCGGATTGCCCGGCCGCATTTGCTACTGACTTTCTGCAATTGCAGCGTCTGGCCGCAGTAGTCCCGGAGGTTGGGTTCTGTATTTGCTATGACTTCCATCCGGGCGCTGACGCGGATCTGGTCGTTGGGCGCATTGCCACACTGCGCCGCGGCTTGGATGTACTTTGGCTTCATCGGGATGCAAAGCACTCTTGTTTGCTGGTCTTACTGCCTTTTGCTGGTCCTGCCGCAGCAGATGGCTACCGGTTGCGAATTGAAAACGAGCTGCGGGATGGGTTTCTGGCGCAATGGCAACAAGCGTTTCGTTCCTGTCAGCTGTTTCGCGTCGATGGAAGCGCAGCAACGACTCAATTGGCCAGCTTCCTGGATTCTGGGACAAAACAATGAAAGAATTGCTGCTGTTCTCTCTCCTGTGCGCTCTCGTCGCGGCTCTTCTGGCCACCTGGATTGCCCCACGGGAACAGGGCCAGTCGCCACTCCCTGGATTTTTTCTGTTCGCCATATTGGGACTGGTTTTGCCCTTCCTCGGTGCGGTTCTCAGTCTGGCCTATGCCACGGCGATGCGTTCGGTGCGCCATCACATTCATGCGGCGAAGGTCGAGCCGCTCGTATTGCCGCCTCCGGCCCGTGATTTTCGTCTGCGTGTAACAGGTGTGGCGCCGGGGGGTATCATGGCTCGTCTTGAAAGGTCTCGCGATCCCCAGCAACGAGTGGCAGCACTGTCGCAGGTGGTCGGCTCGCGCTTCGCTGAGCAGTATCGTCTCTTGCGCGCGGCGTTGCGGGACGAAGCCGAAGAGGTTCGGCTGTTAGCCTATGCCGCCTTGGATCAGCGCGAGCAGGAAAACACCGAGTTACTTATGCGTTTGCAAGAGGAACTCGACGAATGCCGCAGCTTGCCGCTACGTCGTCGTTTACAGGGTTATCTCGCCTGGTTGCGCTGGAACATTGAGCATTCGATCTCGCGGGAAGCGGCAGAACCCCTTGTACATACTGCGCCCGTAGAAATGGCGGCAGTGGCCGACCCGGCCGTAGCAGAAGAATCACCCGCCTTACTGCGCAGCCTACGTAGTCTGGAATTGGCGCGCGGCGATTTGGCATTGCGATATCTGCAAGAAGCAGAAGACGACGGTGTGGCAGAATCCATTCTCTGTCCCTATCGTGCGGCCGCTGCGTTTGAACGCCACGATTTGCAAGGTGTACGTGACTGGTATCGCCAGCATCCAGAGCTGGCATTGTCGTTCCGTTACGGTCCGTCCTACGCCTTCTGGACACAGGCCATTACATGATTCGTCGCAAAAATGTCGACTCCTTGGACGTACTGCTGGTGCTCGAGGGCACATTCCCCTATGTGCGCGGTGGGGTTTCCTCCTGGGTGAATCGCATGATTTCCGGTTTTGCCGATTTACGTTTTGGCGTCATTTTTCTGGGTAGCGCGCGCTCGGATTACCGCGCCACTCCATACCCGTTGCCGGAAAATGTTGATTATTTTGCCGAATACTTTTTGCATGATACTGAAGAACTACCGCGCCCAAAAAAGATTCCCAGCCGTCGTCGGCACAATCTGACAGCGCTAGAACTCGCGCATCTGCAGATGCAGCATTGTGTCGCCGGGCAAGAGCATGAAGTGGATTTGGATGCCTGTGCGAAGAATTTTTCAGTCAGTTATCAGGATTTTCTCTTTGGTGAAGAGATTTGGCATTATTTTTTGCATCAATATGAGAAAATTGAAGATCAGCCGCCATTCGTTGATTATTTCTGGACCATCCGTGGTATGCATGCGCCCCTTTGGGCGCTGCAACAAGCATTGGAGAGTGCTCCCGCGACCCGTATCGTACACTGTCCATCGACCGGCTATGCAGGTTACTTGGGCGCTTTGATGAGTCATCGTCAGACGTGTCCGCTGATCGTCTCCGAGCATGGCATCTATACCAAAGAACGACGCATCGACCTGATTCTGGCGCGCTGGATTCAGGAGGAGGAAGAATTTCTGCAGCGCGCCGGGCAAATTCATTATCTTCGTCAGTTGTGGATCAATTTTTTCGTTTTTCTCGGCCGTGTCACCTACGATCAGGCTTGGAAAATCATTAACCTGTATAGTGGCGTCATTGATTTGCAGCTAGCTGATGGAGCTGATCCGAAAAAACTACAAACGATCCCCAATGGCGTGCCTATCGAGCCCTTCATGCACTGTCGCCGTGATTTTGTACAACGGCAGAATGTCGTCGCGCTGATTGGTCGAGTGGTGCCGATCAAAGATATCAAAACCTTTATCCGCGCGGCAGCGATTAGTAAAAGTCAGGGCCGCCAGACACGCTTCTGGATCGTCGGCCCGACGGAGGAAGATGAAGAGTACTTCGCTGAATGCTCAGTGTTGGTGGAGCATCTGGGGTTGCAGGATGTGGTGGAATTCTTAGGTTTTCGTTCCGTAGAGGATATCCTTTCGGTAGCGCGTTTGACGGTTTTG
>JAWNZB010000018.1:0-31319 GCA_038447835.1 Candidatus Igneacidithiobacillus chanchocoensis
CCACTCGTAAGCCAAACGTCGATCAATGTATCAGGATTTGCCTGCCAAGCAAGGCAAAGATTTTGATTTGATGATTAAGCAGGCATATTTCAGCATATTCTTATATGCCATCCTAGACCAGCGGGAAGGAGCGATTCGCCCACGCGGAGATCCCTCCCCGGAGATTGAATACTTCCCCAAACCCCTGCGCCGCCGCAAAGGCGCACGCCTGGGAGGAACGCCCACCGCTAAGGCAGTAGAATACCACTGGGCGATCTTTCTCGAATTCAGCCATACTCATGGGGAGAAGGTGTAAAGGAACATGTTTCGCGCCCTCGATCATGCCTCGCGCCACTTCAGCAGGCGACCGCACGTCAATGAGCGTAAAGGAGTGCCCCTGGTCCTGCATCTCTTTCAGCTGCTCCGCCGTAACCTCTTTGAAACCGTACATGATTCTCAGTTAACTCCCATAAGTTTACCAGTCCAGTATACCATTTTTGCCTAGCGCATTTCTAATCATTCTCAGCCGCCGAGCCGCATCATAAATATTTTTGAAGAGCGCTCCCTATCCTCTGTAAAAAAATGTCGTTCTGGTTTGTCTTGCCACACACCTTTGGCAATCGCCGCGCTTACCTCTTCGGTACCAGCACCGGCTCGCAGCAACGGCAGCAACTCCATTCCAGCCTCCTGCCCGAGGCAATAGACCAAGCGGCCGGCCGCAGTCAGGCGGACGCGGTTGCAGGTCGCACAGAAATTGTCGCTGAGCGGCGTGATGAAGCCAATACGGCCATTTCCCCCCGCCAAGGTGAAAAGTCGCGCCGGCCCTTGATCGCGACTGCTCGCCACGGGTAACAACGACCCCATCGCGGCTTCAATCTTGGCACGCGCCGCGCTTGCAGAGAAGAACTCTTCGTCTTGGCTAGCTGCGCCGGCACTGCCCAGCGGCATGGTTTCGATGAAGCGTATCTCGAGCCCACGCTCGAAGGCGTACTCCACCAACTCGGGCAAGGCATCGGCGTTCACTTGGCGCATCAGGACGACGTTGAGTTTAATCCGCGGAATTTCCGCCGCGCGCGCGCAATCTATACCTCTCAACACTCGCTGCAGATCGCCGCCCCGGGTTACCCGCGCAAAGGCCTCCGGGTCGAGAGTATCGAGGCTAACATTGAGGCTATTCAGTCCGGCTGCGGCTAGGGGTTCGGCAAGGCGATCCAGGAGATATCCGTTACTGCTCAGGCTGAGCTTACCGATGCCAAGTTCGCGGGCAAAGCGCACATAGCGCAAAAGTTGGGGGTGAATAAGAGGTTCGCCACCAGTAAAGCGAAGATGTTGCAAACCAAGGGTGTGAAAACTCCGCAGGACAAGCTCGATTTCCTCGGCACTGAGATGCTCCGCATGTTCAAAGAAGGGCGTTCCGCTTGCTGGGCTGCAGTACTGACAGCGGAAATTACAGTGTTCGGTTAAGGAAAGACGTAGGTAGCTGATCCGCCTGCCGAACTGATCCCACAACCCTCTCGCCGCGGAGCTTTCGCGCTCCACAGCGATACTGCGAGAGGCGTGATCAGCAGCGCTGTCTGCCATGATACAGGTTGACCACGTGCTGCGCTTCGACGAAGAACAACCAACGTTCTACGCCCAGACCGAAGACAATAGATACGGCGGCAATGACTGCCGCCAGCGCCGACTGATCAGTAAGAGCAAATGCCAGGGCAAAGATAGGGATAATCACTGCGAAGACATACATGATTACCTTGATGCCTCGCGCCTTGTCGCGTGGCAAGGTATGGCCAAACTCCTCAGTGAGGAAGCTACCAAAGGTATGACCTTGATCGAGGATGCGCACGGTAAAACGATTAAAGCCCGTGGCAGTGCGAATAGTCGGCCCTGCTGGCCGAGAAATCCAAAAGTAGTAAATCGCCTTGAGAACTGCCACCGCCGCGATCAGAGCGAGAGCGATACCGATGAATGTGCTCGCAGGCCCTCCGGTTAGCACGCGAATAGCTGCCAGAACGGTAGCGCCAGTGGCTAGACCCATGGCGTAAAAATTTGCGGGAACCAGAGGCGTGTTCCACTGCCGGATGGTGCGCAGCACGGCATAGATCATTCCCTGACAGAAGATCGTAATGAGGCCAATCGCGCCAGCGATACTGGCGAGGATCAGACCTACCGTGGCTTCGGGTGCGCCGGTAAAAAAGACCCACAGTAGATACGCGGCGGCGAAGGGATAGTAGGCCACGGCGAAGACGCCTTCGCGCGCCAACCAGGAGGTGCGCCAGCGCGTAAAGGCACGCCAGGCATTCTTCGGGTTAGCTAAATGCGCCGTCGAGGAAAGCATGCCGATGGTGACAAAGACCAAAGAAACCAGCACGGCAACAAGGGTTTGCAAAGGGCTCAAACCACCGTCGATGTGCAGATCGTTGACGACAGCGATAAGCGCCATCAACCCAAATCCACCACCCGAGAACAAGGTGAGAAAAATAACCGCTAAAGCTGCATGCATGGAGAAATCCTCAGCGCTCTACTACTCGATTGACCCACTCCTTGACCTTGCCGGCGGCCTTCTTTTTTAGGCTCTCGGTAGGAATCGGGGCGTGGACCCGGGGCGGCAAATAGTGGTTGGAGGGATCGTAATTGAGTTCCGGCATGAGCTGGTACCCGCCCCGTTCCCGAACGGCGCGACTGACGGGACTTTCCGGGTCGTCAAAATCACCAAACATGCGGGCATGGGCGGGGCAGGTAAGCACACAGGCAGGCTGCCGCTCTTCTTCCGGAATTTCCATGTCGTAGATGCGGTCAATGCACAGGGTACATTTCTTCATGGTGCCGGAAACCCGATCCAGCTCACGGGCGCCGTAGGGGCAGGCCCAAGAGCAGTAATTACAGCCCATACATTTGCTCTGGTCGACGAGAACGATGCCGTCTTCCGCACGCTTGTGACTAGCGCCCGTAGGACAGACAGTCACGCACTCTGCATTTTCGCAGTGCATACAAGACATGGGGAAATTCACTGTCTTGTTGTAGGGGTAGTCACCGATTTCGTAATGCCGAATTCGGTTAAACCATACTCCCGAGGGTTTAGCACCGTAGGGATTGTAATCGGTGAGCGGCGCCGTCGTGCCGCTCGTGTTCCATTCCTTGCAGGCCACTGCGCAGGCATGACAGCCTACGCAAGTGTCTAGATCGATGACTAAGCCGAGTCTCATCACGCGCTCCTTGCCAACTCAGGACTTGAGATTGACGGGTTGATGGGTGTGATACCGCAACACATCCGGCGCCGGGGTATCGCCGGGTAGCGGCTTCATGGTCGGGAAGGTCGGCCAAGTGCCCTCCTCCCCCGGCGCCGCCGGGTAAATCTTGACCATCAGATCGTACCAAGCCGCTTGACCGGTGATCGGATCGGAGTTGGTCAGACGCCGCTCTCCCTGCTTAGGGGGCAGCAATTCAGAGATCAGATGGTTCATCAGAAATCCGCGAGTCGCTTCTGCCGCATCCGGCTTGAGACCCCAGGCACCAGACTGCTTGCCGATGGCATTCCAAGTCCAGACGGTATCTTCCTGGCAGCCTTCGATCAACTTTACCTGCACGCGGATCTTGCCATTATGGCTCTCAACCCAAACCCAGCTTTTATCCTTGATGCCCATCTGCTCGCCGCGTTGACGGTTCATGTACAAGTAATTCTGCGCAATGATCTGCCGCAACCAAGCATTCTGACTATCCCAGGAATGGTACATCATCATCGGCCGCTGGTTGACGGCAAAGAACGGATATTCCTTTTTATCTATCCGTTGCTGCTCCAGGGGTTCGTAGAAGTCTGGCAGCGGGTCGAAGTACGTCGCTAGGCGCTCGCGGTCGACGGGGTCCTTGGGGCAGGGTCCATCGTAAAGCCCCTGACCGGCCAAGCGAAAACGCTGGAAAGTCTCGGAATAGAGCTCGATGATGATGGGATCCGCCGTTGGATTAAAGCCAATTCGCTGCGCCAATTCGAGATACTCTTTGTTTGCGAAGCGATAAAAGCGCATCGACTTGGGCAGGTGATACTGGAAGAAGCCTTGGTTCTCGATGTAGCGTTCCCACTGATTGGGATTGGGCTCACCGCGCAGATGGGTTTCGCCATCCTTGCCTCGCCAACCGGCCAGGAAACCGATCCCTGGAGCCCGCTCAAAATTGGCGATGAAGTCCTTATAGCCGCTAAATTTGGGCGTGCCATCTTCCTTGGTGAAGGCAGGGAACTTGAGTCGCCCGGCCAACTCCACCATGACATCCTGCCACGGCCGCACATTGCGATCGGGCTTGAGGATTGGGTGGCGGATGGAGTCACAGATGGCATCCGGCTCGGAGATGGGGCGATCGAGCAGGGAAATGGAGTCGTAGCGCTCAAGGTAAGTGGTGTCCGGCAGAATCAAATCGCCAAAATTCACCATCTCCGAATGGAAGGCATCGACGACTACGAGGAAGGGGATCTTGTACTCCCCATTCTCGTCCTTGGCCTTGAGCATCTCCTGCACGTTGGCCGTATTCATGGTGGAATTCCAACTCATGTTGGCCATGAAGAAGATCAAGGTATCGATGCCGTAGGGATCCTTGTTCACGGCATTCGTGATCACCATGTGCATGAGCCCGTGGTTGGCGATGGGCGCTTCCCAAGAGTAGGCCTTGTCGATGCGTTTCGGCCGCCCTTCTTCATCAATTACCAAGTCCTCAGGGGCCGTCGGAAAGCCCAGAGGCAAGGACTTGAGCGGCGTGTTTGGTGCACTGTGCTGGGCCGGCTTGTTTGGCGGTGGCACAGGCTTCGGATAGGGCGCCTTGGATCGGAAACCGCCGGGGCAGTCGATGGTGCCGAGAAAAATTTGCAGCAAATGAATAGCCCGTGCCGCCTGCATACCATTGGAGTGCGCGGAGATGCCGCGCATGGCGTGCATCGAAACCGGCCGACCGATGAACTTGTCGTGCTTGCGCCCTGCCCAGTCGGTCCACTCCGCCTCGATTTCGATGCTCTCCTTGAAGGCGACATGGGCCATTTCCAGAGCCAGCCGCTCGATGGTCTCGGCAGGGATACCGGTAATTTTACTCGCGCTTGCGGGACTGTAGCGCTCATCGAGGTAGCGCTCGGCAAGAATCGACATGATGGTGCGCACCGGACGCCCGTCTGGAGTCTGGAAATCGCCAAAAAGGGCAGCCTTGACCCCTGGCTCCATGCCATTGACGAAGGCTTCTTTTTCGAGATCCCAGACCAAGGGATGGCCTTCAGCATCGCGCCAGATCAGGCCATCGCCCTTTTGGCCGGGGGTCTGCACCACGAGGAAGGGAGCATTGGTGTAGCGCAGCAAAAACTCCCAATCGAACTGCTCGTGCTGCAGCAGCACATGCACCATGGCGAGGGCGAACAGGCCATCGGTACCAGGGCGGATGGGCACCCATTCGTCGGCAATAGCTTGGTATCCAGTACGCGCGGGGTTGATACCCACGAACTTGCCACCGTTACGCTTGAGCTTTTCGAGGCCGATTTTCATGGGGTTGGAGGAGTGGTCCTCAGCAACTCCCCAAAGCATGAAATACTTGGTGCGATCCCAATCAGGGTCGCCAAACTCCCAAAACGCATGGCCGAGCATGTACAGGCCGGCGGTGGCCATATTCACGGAGCAGAAGCCGCCATGGGCCGACCAATTGAGGGTGCCGAACTGCTGTGCCCAAAGACCGGTAAGGGCTTGCATTTGATCGCGCCCGGTAAAAAAGGCGAGCTTGTCGGGATCAGTAGCGCGGATATGCTCAAGCCGCTGGGTCAGGGTCTCGATCGCTTCGTCCCAGGAAATCTCTTCGAATTCGCCAGCGCCACGCTCCGTCCCCGGCTTACGGCGCAGGGGGTTGCGCAGCTTGCCCGGCGAGTATTGCTTCATAATCCCAGCAGATCCCTTCGCACAGAGAACGCCTTGATTGATCGGGTGATTGCGGTTGCCTTGGATGAAGCGCACCTTGTTGTCTTCGACGGTGACCTTGATACCGCAGCGACAGGCGCACATGTAGCAGGTGCTGTACTTGATCTCCTGCTTCTTGTGATCCTCAAATTCCATGACCGTTGCCATCGCCAGACCTCTCTAATAAAAGGATACGTGCCCATCGGGAAGGCAGACGACAGATGGTGGCCGAGCCCAAGTGATAAAGCAACTCAGGTTTTTTGATTTTGTAATAAGGGCGACTTATTTGCCTACTGCAGACAAAGCGGATAAGTTCATCGGGTACTGACCCGTGTGGAGACCCAAGATGAACCGTAGTGACTTTAAGGAACATACGCGCATCACCGTCACTTGGAAAGACAAGGAAGGAAAGCTGCGCCCTGGCAATTTCTATGTCTATGCCTTGCTGAAGGATGCCATGATCGTCCGCGCCACAGACAAGGACGGCCTGCTGCGCAAGCTACCCTTCGGTGATGTGCTGCGCATCGTCAAGTGCCAGGACGTGGCTCCCCAGGAGCGCTACATGATCCCGGAAGAAGTCCTGAAAGAGAGCAACTGGAAGGATCGCGACGTGATGGTGCGCTATAGCTCGTCACCGAGCCGCGGCAAGTAAACGGACCGCGTCCAGTTTGGCAACGGCGTCCTCTGGGGCGCCGTTGTCGCATCAGTCTTCCACTTACCGTTGCCATACGCCCGATTTCCCTCCCTCTTTGCGTAGGAGCTGGATTTGGCCGATCTCCATTCCGCGATCGATCGCCTTGCACATGTCGTAGATAGTGAGCAGCGCAATCGTTACCGCAGTGAGAGCTTCCATCTCGACGCCGGTCTGTCCCTGACAGCGCACCTCGGCCTGACAACGTACTTGGCTGGCTTCGGCTTCAAGAAAAAACTCGATGTCCACTCCGGTGAGAAAAAGCGGGTGTGCCAAAGGGATCAGATCAGCGGCCTTCTTGCTGGCCTGAATGGCAGCGATACGCGCCACGGCGAGCACGTCTCCCTTGTATAGGGTACCGGAACGTACTCGTTCAAAGGTATCTGGCTCCATACGAATGCTCCCAGAGGCCAAGGCCCGCCGCAGGGTGCTGGCTTTGTCGCCCACCTCGACCATGTGTGCCTCTCCTTGGGAATTGAAATGGCTGAGCTGCACTTCGTTGTTCAAGATTATGGCACTCCTTTTGCTAGGTCAGGGTAGAGTTACTCTATCATCGGTCACTATGCGTTCCTTGCGTTTATTTTTTCCCCTCTGCCTCGCCCTCTTTCTCTGTCCGATACCAGGGATGGCGAGTCTGCGCTTTCTGCTGCCGCCGGTGAGCAGTCCTACGGTGATGTACGCAGCATTTCAGCCCCTGACCGCCGAACTGGAGAAAACGCTCGGGGAACCTATCGAACTCAGCTTCAGTGCCGACCTGCATCAATTCTACCTAAAGGCGGCAGAAAAACGAGCGCAAATCGTATTGCTCTGCCCCATTGCCTATCTGAAGGTGGCGCACCGGAGCCCCTACGTTCCTCTGGTCGGCCTTATTCCTCCGCCCCTTGGTAACTCTAGTGTCATCGTGGTCCGACGCGACAGCAGTATCCATAACGTGTTACAGTTGCGTGGAAAATCCTTTGTGCTCGGGAATCCTTCCTGTGCAGCGTCGGCTTTGGTTCCCTTGTCGCTCCTGAACGCGGCGGGCATTTCGCCAAAACAACTCGGCGAATTGCACCAAGGTGGTACCGACGGTAATGCGCTACTGGATGTAGCGGCGCGTTTTTATGACGCCACAGCGGTCGCCGAAAATGTTGCTGCCCCGTATCTGCGTGCCAGAACCCTACGAGTCATCGCGCGCAGTTCTGTCGGACCTGGCGATCTCATTGCCGCTTCGGCAGAGGTTCCACCGCAGCAGCGCGCCGACCTACGGCGTGCTCTACTGCAGATGGCGCACAGTGCCCCCGCCACAATGACCGCCATTCGCCCTCTGGCCACGGGATTTACGGCAGTTCCCGCCGGTACCTATGCCCCACTGCGCAGCCTCTATGCGGACTTGTACGGGGTAACATTGACTCCGCTTGTGGAGCGTCCGCGCTGGCGACTGGGCATTCCACCAGCCTTTTCGCCACTGGCAGCAGCTCGCATTTTTGAGCCGCTCCGTTTGGCCTTAACAAAAGCGACCGGCAAGGCAATCGAGATTTCCGTGGCCAACAACGAGCGTGGCTATCTTCGCCAGGTGCGCGCTGGCTACTATCAGTTTGCGCTCCTGAGCCCTCCTATGGCCCAGGCGCTGCGCGTCGCTACGCATCCCCTCGCCACCCTCCTGCCAAAATCTGGTGCGGCCGGTCTTGCTCTGGTTCGGGCTGTAGGACAGCCGCCACTCCGAGCAAAGGTTAATGTTGCCTACGGCAGTCCGTATTGCAGCGCCAAGCAACTCCTATCCAGCAAAGTGATCCAGCAGTTGGGTCAGCGTCAATTACGCTGGTCGCCAGTCGGATCGGAGCGAGCGGTTTTTTCTGACCTGGGTCAGGGCAGGGCGGAATGGGGCATCGTCCGCGCGGCCTCGGTGGACAATCTCGCCGTATCCATGCCAGGAACCTGGAAGATTATCGCTCGTGCTGGCCCGGCACCAGCTTGGCACCTGGTAACGAGCAACGTCGTCTCGCCGCTGCTGTGTCGGCAAATCCGTGAAAGCTTGGCTATACTGCCGATACAGGCCCTGGCAGCCGCCGGCTTTACGAGAATTCATATCGATCCATGACAGTCCTTCCTTTCGTGCCAAGCGCGCTGTGATCTCCAAGCTACCGCAACTGTGGCAACGCCTTACCTGGCGCAGCAAGAGCATGGCACTGGTCGTGTTGCTGATTGCTATGATCTACCTTTTGATAGCCGCTTTTCTGTACACCTCGGTACGCGAGGATTTGAGTAGCCAGGTAGAAACGGAGACTTGGCACCTAACAAAGAACATTGCAGCTGCTGCAGCTGATCCTTTGTTGCTGAAAGATGCTGGGGAGCTCGCACGGCTGGCACGCACGCCAAACTCTTTGGTTTCGGGAATCTTGATCGTGGACCAAGACGGGACCGTTTTGGCAAGCGACAAGCTCGCGGAAGTGGGGATGCACCTATCGGTCACTACGCTTCAAAAGATTGCCACGCATTATACCTACTCTGCTCCCATTGTCGCAGGAACGCAGCGACTCGGAACGGTTTGGCTACGCAGCAATGCGCGAGAAATCAATGCAGTCATTGCAAAGAAGCTGGCACACACTACCAGCCGTCTACTTTTTTTGGGTATCAGCACAGCAATCATCGGACTGATTGGTGCGTATCTGGTTAGTCTCGCCATCACTCGTCCAGTTTCGCGCCTTCGTCGGGAGATGGAGTTCATGGAACGGCAGTTTGGCATCAGCACTGGATCGCAACTGAAAGAAGCTGACGCTTATCACGACGAATTGCACCGCCTCGAGCTGGCCTTTCGCTCTCTTGCTACCCGCTTGCGCGAGCATTTGCTAGAGCTGCGTAAACTCCACCAGCGGCAGCAAGCGATGCAGTGCATGGTCACCATTGGCCAGATGTCTTCGCAAGTTGCCCACGAGATCCGCAATGCTCTGTCTTCGGTGCGCGGCGCCGCTCGTTACCTGGTGCGCTATGACGATCGGGATAATCGTGACGAATTTCTGCGCATTATTGAAGAGGAAGTGCAGCGTCTGTATGACATGACCCAAGGCTTTCTCGATTTCGGCCGCAGCTACGAGGCCAAACTCGAAAACCAAGAACTCTGCTTGTTTTTGCAACGCTGCATGCAACGACATCAGTCGGATTTCGATGCACGCGCCATTGCGGTCCACCTCGATTGCCAAGCACCGATACGTGCCAATTTTGATGGTTCCTTATTGGCGCAAGCAATGAGCAATCTCCTACTCAACGCCTGCGATGCCGTGCCCAACCCCGGAGGCAAAATAGAGGTGACGGCGGAAGCCAGCGCCGGGAGCATGCAAATTCGCGTGCAGGATAATGGACAGGGGGTCCCCGAAGAGCGGCGTAGCGAAATCTTCAAACCCTACGTGACCAGCAAGACCAGGGGGAGTGGACTTGGCCTGGCGGTTGTCGCCAAAATCATGATGGTGCACGAAGGAAGCGTCGAACTGCTGCAAACATCGGACTCTGGCGCTTGTTTTGTCCTTTCCCTGCCCCTACGCGCCGGGAACCCACCGATCCTGGAAAACGAGAACTAAGGAGTCGCATGGATACAATGATTCTGATAGTTGAGGATGAGCGTAATCTTCGCCGAGTCCTTGCAGCCATATTGCGCGCCGAAGGGTTTTCCGTCCTGGAGGCGGAGTCTGCCGAGGAAGCGTTGGAACTTCTGCAACACGATACCCCCTCGCTGATTTTGAGCGATCAGCGCCTGCCTGGGATGCCTGGTGTCGAACTTTTGCGCCAGATGAAGTCCCTCTATCCAGCCATTCCGGTTATTATCAGTACCGCCTATGGAGAAATCGACCAAGCGGTCGAGGTGATCAAGGCCGGTGCTGAACATTATCTGACCAAGCCTGTGGATGAGGGAGAACTGCTGGCTTTAATCCGGCAAGTACTCGAACGCGGTGGACGTCACGTTCCACCGCCGCGCCAAATACCGCGCCGACATGGGCTGATTGGGGTAAGTCGCGCCATCACTCAACTGTTAGAGATCATTGATCTCGTCGCGCCAGCACCCTCCAATGTACTGATTACCGGTGAATCGGGCACCGGCAAGGAACTGGTAGCGCGTGCTCTACACAATGCCTCCGGGCGTCGAGATCAGCCCTTTGTGGCCTTCAATTGCGGGGCCATTCCCCTCGATTTGGTCGAGAGCGAGATCTTTGGCTACGAACGCGGCGCCTTCACCGGCGCCATCCGCAGTCAGGCCGGGAAGTTAGAAACCGCCGCCGGCGGGACACTATTTCTCGACGAAGTAGGCGATATGCCATTACCCATGCAGGTAAAACTTTTGCGCGCGCTCCAGGAACGGGAGTTCAGCCGCCTCGGCACCCATCAGCCGATTCGCTTACAAGCACGGATCGTTGCCGCTACCCACATCGATCTGAAACAGGCAATCCGGGAAGGGCGTTTTCGTGAGGACCTCTACTATCGCCTCAACGTCATCCCGCTGCACATCCCGCCGCTGCGTGAGCGCCGAGCGGATATCGCTCCGTTAGTAGAGCATTTTC
Source organism: Candidatus Igneacidithiobacillus chanchocoensis (assembly GCA_038447835.1). Lineage (GTDB taxonomy): Bacteria > Pseudomonadota > Gammaproteobacteria > Acidithiobacillales > Acidithiobacillaceae > Igneacidithiobacillus > Igneacidithiobacillus chanchocoensis. Next base: position 11,112 of record JAWNZB010000018.1, read on the forward strand.
TGGAAAGAATTTGCCAGGAAATCGGCCACCCCAAAGTGGAAATGAACCAAGATGCATTGGCCTGTATAGAACGCTTTCCCTGGCCCGGCAATATCCGGCAACTGGAAAATTTCCTCGAGCGTACTGTAGTTCTCACCCGGCAAAACAGTATCGGGCGACAGGATCTATCCGCGGAGCTGCGCGACTATGCGGCTAGCGCTGAGGAGAGCAGTGCCAGCCCTTTCGATCTACCAGCTATCGAACGCCAGACGGTGCTCAGCGCCCTGGAGAAGACGCGTTTCAATCAAAGTCAGGCAGCCCTTTTGCTCGGCATCAGCCGTAAACAGCTACGGACGAAAATGAAGAACATGGGGCTGTTGGCGGACCAAGGACCGGACGACGACGGTCCGGAAGGCGAATAGTACGCCTTGTGCCTTTCGGCACAATCACCTTGCCGTTGCGGATCGAACTGAGCTTTCCGGGTTGCGCCCCGGCCATAAGACCAGCCCACTAAGCTCTCCGAGAGCAATATCCATCTATCTGAATAAATTCATTATTTTTTCTTTATCTCCAGAATAGCACGTATTTCCCGACACCGTGGAAAGCAGGAAAGATGGAATTTCTGTCTTGGCACGGAAACTGCTCTGAAGGAAAGCACCGGGTAAGAGTCCGGAATGCACCACAGGAGTTGTTATGGAAGCTTTCAAAAGGACACGCGCAAGCATTCTGATGGGTTTAGCTGGCACCCTGTATTTGACCGCCAGCGCCGCCTGCGCTGTTCCTGCGATCAACAACATTGAGGCGGGTCGCGCTCTAGCCTTTGATCGAGCCAAGGGGAATTGCCTCGCTTGTCACGCTCTGCCTGGCGGCAATCAGGCAGGCAATGTTGGCCCCGCCTTGCCCATGAAAGGGGTCACTCTCCAACAAATGTTCCAGACCAAGGAAAAGCTTGTCGCTTTTCTATCGGATCCGGAAAAACTTTTCCCTTACGCCAACATGCCGGAGTTTGGGAAGAACAAGGTCTTGACTCAGCAAGAGCTGGAGCAAATTGCTGATTACCTTTGGTCACTGAAATAACTCATCCGTCAAGGAGTAATTACATGAAGCAGATGCAGCGTAGACAATTTCTTGGTACTGGGGTAACAGCTGCCGCCGTAGCCGCCGTCGCTGGCACTGGTCTTCTTCGCGCCGGCAATGCCCTTGCAGACAATGTGGCTGGCTGGCCCGCCAAGGCATTTGATGCGAAAGAGCTCGATGCAGCGATGACCGACTCCGTTGGTAAGACGAGTGTTCCTGTATCGTCCAAGGTCAGCCTGAAAGCGCCAACTATTGCGGAAAATGGCGGTGCAGTACCGGTGACTATCGAGGTAGACTCACCGATGACTGCCGATGACTACATTGCCACGGTATGGCTCTTTGTTGACCACAATCCCACTCCCCTCGCAAGTCAATTCAATTTTACCCCCGCTTGCGGCAAGGCCTATATTCAAGAGCGTATTAAAATGGCAAAAACCGATAATGTGCGCGTCATTGCAAAAACCAATAAAGGCGAGCTAATGGCTTCGGCACCACGAGAAGTCAAAGTCACCATTGGCGGTTGTGGCGGCTGATCTTTTTCTCTCTCATCCATTTTTATAAGGAGTACATGCTATGGCAGAAACACTAGGCAACCCGATGATTCGCATGCCCGGTAGCGCGAAGAAGGGAGAGGTCATCGAGGTTCGCTCCCTGATCATGAATCCGATGACCACCGGGCTAGCCAAAGACAAGAATACCGGCAAACTGATTCCCGCCCATTTCATTCAGACCGTCACTATCACTTTCAACGATAAACCCTTGCTGGATATTGACTGGAGCACAGCGGTAAGCGCCAACCCTTATCTTGCATTCAAGATGCGGGCGGACGAGAGCGGTACGTTGCAGATGGTATGGAAGGATAACAGCAACGGCTCGTGGACGGCGACGTCAAAAATTACCGTTAGCTAAGAACTGCCTCGGAGCGCAGCGCGTAACGCGCTGCGCCGATTTCCATGAAAAGGGAAGGAAATCGCAATGAAAAAATGGATTGTCTCCATTGCGGTTGTGGCGCTTGCTGGCAGCAGTGCTGCAGCTAATGCAGTGAACTGGTGGGATCTTGGCAACACCAAGGTCGGTCCAGAACAAACATTGCAGCAGTTTCACGAGTATTTTCAACAGATGTATCCCAAAATTCCACTGCAGAAATATGCACTCGGAGCTTATGCCTTTAGCCCAGAAATGTATAGCCAGTATCAGGAGGCAATTCAGTTCAATCCCGGCGATCTAACCCTTTCTGAGGGCAAAAAACTGTGGAATACACCGTTCAAAAACGGGAAAACTTATGCTAGTTGCTATCCAAACGGCGGGAAGGGAGTTGCTGCGCATTATCCGATGTTCGACAACAAGACAAAAAGTGTCATGACCATTAGCATGAGTCTGAATGCATGCCGTCAAGCAAATGGTGAAGCGCCCTTGAAGTATGGCGGCCAGGATTTGATTGCACTGCAAACCTACGTTGGCTCGCTATCAAACGGTATGCCGGTGGACGTCCAAGTAAAAGGGCCAGGCGCGGTCAAGGCCTTTGAGGAAGGAAAAGCCTATTTCTTCATGAAACGCGGGCAATTGAATTTCTCTTGCGCCTCTTGCCATGTTGCCTACGCGGGCAAGTATTTGCGCGCCCAGATCATTTCTCCCGTAGTTGGACAAAGCGCCCACTTCCCTACCTATCGCGCAGCTTGGTCGGCAGTCAATACCCTCCAAAAGCGTATGGAGGGTTGTGATAAAAAGGTCGGTGCCGAGCCAGAGAACTTGGAAAGCGTCGATTATCGTAATCTTGAGTATTTTATGAGCTATCTAAGCAACGGCATCAAGATGAATGTGCCGGGTTATCGGCCGTAATCAATCCAGAAGTATCCATTACGTTTGCCCCGAAGGAGTCGCCTCATGTTTCGTGTTTCTTCTCTCTGGGTGAGCCTGGGCGCAGGGATAGCCTGCGTCGGCTTCGCCTGTATTAGTAATGCGGCACTTGTTGCCGCCCCGGTCTCGGGTATGCCCAAGATCAACACCGACTCGCCACTGTACGTTGTAGATGTAGACAAAGGCGTTACCCCGGCGCAGATCAAACTCGGGATTAGTAGTGGTGCCGAGTCAGAAAACATGAATGTTGTGGGTACATTGGATGTGCAACAAGGTTTGCAGGAGCGCGGCATAAAGAGCAACACGCCCTACGTGATTTACGAGGTTTGCAACCTGGTATTAGGGTCAAAAATTCTCCAGAGTGATCCCGAATTTGGTGCTTTTGCACCTTGCAAAATCGTCATGTACCAAAGCCATGGACAACTAAAACTCATGACCTATCTGCCGACTTACGCGCTACGCTACTTTCCGAAAAATCCTGAAGCCGCAAAGGTTGCTAGCGAACTGGACAAACAAATTATTGCCGTAATGAAACAGGCAAAGTCTGGTGGTCTGTAAGAAAGTTCACATAATTTTGGAGGTACACATATCATGCAGTTAGGAAGAAGAGATTTTTTACAATTACTGGGGATTGCCGGTGCGGGTAGCTTCTTTGCGCCCGGAGCAATTCAGGCAGCTTGGGGCAGCGAGAAAGACCCGTACGATATCCCGGCTTTCGGGAATGTAACCTTGCTCCATATGACCGACTCTCACGCCCAGTTACTCCCGGTTTGGTGGCGCGAGCCCGATACCAATATTGGAGTAGGTCGGGTACTGAACCAAACACCCCATCTATGTGGTCAGTGGATGCTGGATTATTACGGTGTCAATCACACTCCGCGGCAAAAATATGCGTTTTCCTGTTTGGACTTTGCCACCCTAGCACATCAGTACGGTAAGATTGGCGGCTATGCGCACATTGCAAGCTTGGTAGGTCGTTATCGCCAACAGCTGGGCAAAGAGCGCACTCTACTGCTCGATGGTGGCGACACTTGGCAGGGATCGGCAACGTCCCTGTGGACCAAGGGGGAGGACATGGTCGGCGCGCAGAATCTGCTGGGCGTAGACGATTTTGTCGGTCACTGGGAATTCACCTACGGCCAGAAACAAGTGGAATATTTGGTCAAAAATAAGCTCAAGGCCAATTTTCTAGCACAGAATGTGTTTAGCAATACCTGGCAGGAGCCGGTCTTCAAGGCCTATCAAATGCATGAGATCAGTGGCCGCCGTATTGCCGTCATTGGTCAGGCATTCCCGTTCACACCCATTGCCAATCCAGGCTATATGATTCCAGATTGGGGTTTTGGTATTCATACTGAAAACATGCAGAAGGTGGTCGATAAGTGCCGTCAGGAGGAGCACGCAGATCTCGTGGTCGTGCTCTCCCATAACGGTGCCGATGTCGATAAAAAAATGGCTTCTCTGGTGAAAGGCATCGATATCATTCTGGGCGGACATACCCATGATATCATGGGACCGAAGCCCTTCCAGGTGAATCAAACTCTCATTATCAACACCAGCACCAACGGCAAGGTTCTTGCCCGCTTTGATTTGGATGTCGGCAAAGGCAAACTCAAGGCTTGGCGTTTCCACTACCTGCCGGTATTCTCCAATCTGATTCCTGCCGACGCCAAAATGACGCAATATATTGAAGGCGTGCGCAAACCTTACGCCGAAAAACTGCAGGAGCCCCTGGCGACCACCGGCAGCCTCCTGTACCGGCGCGACAACTTCAACGGCACCTTTGATCAGTTGCTCTGTGATGCCCTGCGCCAGGAAATGGACTGCGAGGTTTCCTTCTCGCCAGGTTTCCGCTGGGGTTACTGCAAGCTACCTGGCGAAACCATCACCATGGAAGACGTCATGGGTCAAACGGCCATCACTTATCCCCAGGTCACGGTCAACGAGTACACCGGGGAGCAAATCAAGAACATCATGGAGCAGGTGGCCGACAACATCTTCAACCCCAACCCTTACTATCAGCAGGGAGGGGATATGATCCGCGTCGGCAACATTCAGTACGACTTCAACCCTGACGAAAAGATCTACCATCGCATCAGCAATCTACAGATTAGCGGTAAGCCAGCAAGCGCCACCAAGAAGTACAAGGTAGCCGGCTGGGCAGCTATGCAGCCCGTGGAAGGCAAGCCGGTCTGGGAAGTCTTCTCCGCTTGGCTAAAAAGTCAAAAGCATGTGGAAGTCAAAAAGCTGGACCTACCCGTGCTTAATGCCGACATGCGCAATAATCAAGGCATTGCCTTTCCGAAAAGCTACAAGCTATAGAACGGTTTAGCGATAACGAGCAAGACTCTGCCGGCCCTTGGGCCGGTTTTTTTGTAGCCAAATCGCTACAGATTCAGATGGTTAGGGGATCTTGAGCTTTACCCTGGCTCATGCTAGACTACCACGATATTTTTTTGGACCCACAAAATGTCCCTTTCGGACGGACAGTAGCGGCGGCTTCCGGATTTTCCCATGCAGGACTTCAACTAAATGATATTCAAGCGTTTTCTCGGACTTTTTTCGAGCGATCTAGCGGTTGACCTCGGGACGGCAAACACCCTCATCTATGTCCGCGGCAAGGGCATTGTGCTCTCGGAACCCTCTGTAGTGGCAATTCGCATCGGTCGTCACGGCGCCGATCGACGCACCCAGGCCGTGGGGGAAGAAGCGAAACGCATGCTCGGGCGCACCCCCGCCAACATTATTGCTATCCGGCCGCTGAAAGACGGGGTGATCGCCGATTTTCAGATCACTGAGGCAATGCTGAAACATTTCATCAAGCGCGTGCACCCGCAGCGCTTCCTCAGCCCCAGCCCTCGCATCATTGTTTGTGTACCCTACGGCGCGACCCAAGTGGAGCGCCGCGCGATTCGCGAGTCGGCGCAAAGTGCCGGAGCGCGGGAGGTCTATCTCATCGAGGAACCTATGGCCGCGGCCATTGGCGCCGGCTTGCCGGTAGCCGAACCGACGGCATCCATGGTGGTCGATATCGGCGGCGGCACCACAGAAGTGGGGGTGATTGCGCTTGGCGGCGTGGTCTACTCTCAGAGCGTACGCGTTGGCGGCGACAAAATGGATGAGTCTATTGTCAATTACATTCGGCGCAATTATGGCATGCTGATTGGTGAAAGCACCGCCGAAGAGATCAAAAAGACCATCGGCTGTGCCTATCCGCTCGCCGAAAATCTCTCCATGGAGGTGCGCGGCCGCAATCTCGCCGAGGGGGTGCCGCGAACCTTCAGCATCTCCAGCAATGAAATTCTCGAAGCCCTGCAAGAGCCCCTTGGCGCTATCGTTGGCGCCATTAGACTTGCTTTGGAGCAGACACCGCCGGAACTTGCCGGTGATATTGCCGAGCGCGGCATGGTCCTGACCGGCGGCGGGGCCTTGGTACGTGATCTTGATCGCTTGATTATGGAAGAGACGGGACTGCCGGTGATCGTTGCCGATGATCCTCTGACCTGCGTTGCGCGGGGCGGGGGCAGAGCGCTCGAGGAGTTGGAGCGCCTCGGCGAGGTCTTTGCCGAAGAGTGAATCTTCGCCCGTCATGTCTGGCCTCCCGTTCACTCGACCATTTCCGTCTCTGCTCCGTTTGCTGGTTCTGGCTGCACTGAGCGTTGGTGTTAGCCTGTACAGTGTCGAACACCCAAACCTGCGGCAAGTGGGCCTGAGTGCGGCAGAACCGCTACTCTGGCTCAACGGGCAACTGCGCGACGCTTGGCAGGCGACTAGCCAATATCTGCAAAGCCAGACGACACTCCGCCAGGAAAATGCGGCGCTCCGGCAACGCGTGCATGTCTTGGAAATGGAAAATCTCGCTTTGCCGGTATTGCGGACCGAGAATCAGCAGCTGCTCGCCCTCCTCGACAGTTTTCCAACAGCGCCGGGGCGGGTGGCAGTCGCACAAATCGAGGCGCAAAATCTACGCAATGGTAGTCAACAGATCACCATCAATCTGGGAACTGCCGAGGGAGTCTATGTGGGCCAGCCGGCGCTGGCTCCAGGCGGGGTGATTGGGCAGGTAGTCACCGTCAGCCCGAATAATGCCCGCATCAGTCTACTGTCAGATCTATCCAGCGCCATACCCGCCAAACCCCTGGGCGGAAATGATCCCTGCCTGGTAGAAGGACGCGGCAATTTGCATGGCTTGTCTGTGCCATTCCAGCCGCATGCCACTCCCCTCGTCCCGGGTACCGAACTGGTCACCTCTGGCCTCGGCGGTAGATTCCCTCCGGGCCTGCCCTTGGGAGTGGTGAAATCGGTCGAGCACGCAAGCAATGGACCTTTTGCGCAGGTACTGGTGCGGCCAAGTGCCAATTTGGCAGCATTGAATACGATCCTTCTTCTCTGGCCGCAAACGCGTAACGCCGCCCATTCATGAAGGCTGGGGCGCTGGTCTTCGGTTTTGTCCTTGTTTTCCTCGCAGAGTCTCTGCCTTTGGGCCCGCTGTATGCACAGTTGCACCCAGATTTTATTGCGCTTTTCATTCTTTACTGGGCCCTGAGCAGTAGCCAGCCGCTGAGCTATTTCGTGATTTGGTTAATTGGCCTGGTCCAAGATCTTATTTTTGGACGCGTACCGGGTTCCGATGCCATCTCTCTGGTCCTCATGCTGGCTTTACTCTACGCCTGGATTGCGCGGGTACGTAGGCTACCTCCGTGGGAACAGCTCTTTTTTATCTTTTTTCTACTCCTCGCCCAATCTCTGGGCTCCTGGCTCTGGCAAGCCTGGGCAGGCCCCATCGTGTGGCATAATGCACTGCTACTTAGTGCGGCTTTGGGGGCGGCGCTTTGGCCGCTGTTTACCTTTGTATTGGACCGCCTGCAGCACCATTGGCCACGAAGGAAGGGATAGCAATGGCTACGAAAGACTGGTCCTTACGCGGACGCAGCATCCTCTCCCATATCGATCCAGCACTCATGACTGGCATCCTACTGCTCATGGGCACCAGCTTGGCGGTGCTGTACAGTGCCAGTCAAGAGAGTATCCGCGTGGTCGGCGCACAGTTCCTGCATTTTTTGATTGGCATCGCGATCATGGTGGCAATTGCCAACACTCCGCCCGAGCGGCTGCGCGCTTGGGCACCGCCTCTGTACGTCGTGGGCATTTTCTTGTTGCTACTGACGCTGATTGCTGGGCAGAGTAGTATGGGAGCAAAGCGTTGGCTGGGCGTTGGCGCCTTCAGCTTCCAGCCCTCGGAGCTAGTCAAACTCGCCCTGCCGATGATGCTGGCCTACTATTTCTCCCAGGTCGATGATGCTCGCCTCTGGCGCCCGACGGTGATTGGCTTTGCCCTTGTCGGGGTGCCGTTTTTGCTGATCGCCAAGGAGCCCGACCTCGGTACAGCGGTACAGATTGCCGCCGCTGGGCTTTTTGCCATGTGGCTTGCCGGGGTACGCCGACGCTGGTTCATTGCCTTGGTGTTGTTGGCGGCCATCAGCGGCCCAGTGCTCTGGCATTTTCTGCATGGGTATCAAAAAGAGCGCATTCTCACCTTCCTTGATCCCCAGCGCGATCCCCTCGGCGCCGGCTACCACATCATTCAAAGCATGATCGCTATCGGTTCCGGCGGCATCTTTGGCAAGGGATGGTTCCACGGCACGCAAGTGAACCTCGATTTTTTGCCGGAAGCGCAGACAGACTTTGTCTTTGCTGGCTTTGCCGAGGAGTTTGGCTTGTTCGGGGTTCTTCTGCTCATGCTCACCTATCTGCTGATTGTTGTGCGCGGCCTCGTCATCGCCTTTGAGAGCCGATCGCGTTTTGGCAAGCTCCTCGCCGGCACCTTAAGCCTGACCTTTTTTCTGTATATCTTCATCAATATGGGAATGACCACCGGAATCCTGCCCGTAGTTGGCGTACCTTTACCGCTCATCAGCTATGGCGGCACGGCCATGCTGACCTTTTTGGTCGGTTTGGGTATCCTCATGTCGATTCACTCTCACCCCCGTCTCCACGAATAACCCTTGTCTGTTTTGAGGAAAACCATGCCCCGTATCCGTACCTTTGCCATCCGTCTTCTGGCCCCCTGTCTCCTGCTCAACGCAGGATTTGCCCTAGCGGTCGCGCCGACGCCGTTGCTACCCATTCCGCCAGCACCGGAGCTCCCAAACGTTGCCAGCTATGTGCTGGTAGACTTTCAAACGGGGCAGATCATTGCCGCGAAGAATCCGGATTTGCGGCGGGCGCCGGCCAGCTTAACCAAGCTGATGACAGCGTATCTAACCTACCAGGCCATTGCTGGCGGGAGCTTGCGCCCAAACGAGACGGTCTCGGTCTCCAATACCGCATGGAAGACCGGGGGTTCGCGGATGTTTTTGCAGCCCAATCTGCCAGTTACCGTAGACCAACTCCTGCACGGTCTACTGATCGATTCTGGTAATGATGCCGCCGTGGCCTTGGCAGAAACCGTGGGTGGCAGTCAGAGTGCCTTCGTGACACTGATGAACGATGCCGTCCAACGCCTGCAGTTACGCTCAACTCATTACAGTAATGTCGACGGCTTGCCCGATGATAACCTCTATACGACCGCGAACGATGTCGCCCGTCTCTCTCGCGACTTCATTCAGCAATATCCGCAGGTCCTGCAGATCACCAAGATGCAGTCCTACACCTACAACAAGATCACCCAGCGCAGCTGGAACCCCGTGCTGTTTCGCGACCCCAGCGTCGATGGCTTGAAGACCGGGCTTACGGACGCTTCCGGGCATTGTATCGACGCCACCGCTCTACGCAATGGCAGGCGCCTGATTGCCGTGGAAATGGGGGCGCCAAGCTGGTCCTCGGGAACCGATGCCATCGAGGCCTTGCTGAACTATGGCTATCGCTTTTACAGCAACGAGCAGCTCTATCCGGCGGGGACCCAAGTCGGGGTGGCTACCCACAATGATTGGTCGCCCATGCGCGTACCGGTGCAGGTCGACAAAGCGGTGCTGGTGACGATTCCGCAGGGGCGTAACGGCGAGATCAAGACCCAGTTACAGTGGAATCCCCAGGTGCAGCCACCCTTCGCCAAAGGAACTACCCTTGGAGAGTTAGCCATCAGCTTGGACGGTAAGGTACTGCGAACCGTCCCGGTGGTAGCCGCTACGGGGGTGGGCAAGGCGTCGTGGTTTGGCCGTATTTGGCATCGCGTAAAAGCGGCGATATAAGGGAGTTTGCCCCTGGGGCTTCACCTTGCGGCAGCGAAGCACTACCATGCTCAGGATAGAAGCCTCCGCCAGTACGGGGCAAGATGAGGAGTGGCCATGGATTCGCCAACTGAGGCGCCGGAAGATTTCCCCCACCTGCATCACGTCAAGGCCATTGGGCAACACGACGATTTGCTTGCCGCGGTGCGCTCCGCTATTACCCCTCACGCCCCAGGTCTATCGGAAACCGCCTTCTGCCTGCGTGCCAGTGCCGGTGGAAAGTACCAGGCCGTAACCTGCTCCCTTGAGGTACAAAGCGCCGCGCAGTTACAGGCTATTTACGCTGCAGTGCAGGAGATCGAAGGGGTGATGCTGTGTCTATAACCGGAGATAATGCCATTTCGGTACGCTGTTGGCCGGGCCTACTCCCCTATTTTACGGTACTCGATGCCATGCGCGAGTTTACACGGCAACGCGATGCTCAAACCCCGGATCAGATCTGGCTACTGCAGCACCCGCCGGTCTTTACCCTGGGCCGCAATGCCGATCCGGCCGACGTGATCGACCCGGGCCCGATCCCTGTCATTCGGAGCGATCGCGGTGGTAAAGTCACTTACCATGGCCCTGGGCAATGGGTGGCCTACCTACTCCTTGACCTTGGACGCAGCGGTTGGAACGTTCGCCAGCTCACCGCGGCCATGGAAAATGCCGTCATCCGCCTGCTTGCCGTGCATGGCGTGCGTGCCGAAGCCCGTCGCGATGCCCCCGGAGTCTATGTTGCCGGGGCCAAAATTGCCTCCCTTGGCCTACGGGTACAGAAGGGCCGCAGTTATCATGGCCTGAGTCTCAATACGGAAATGGATCTCTCCCCATTTGCACGCATCCACCCTTGCGGCAGCCCGGGGCTGCAAGTTACTCAGGTGTCTGCGCTCTGCCCCGGTCTGCCTGCCCAAAGCGTTGCCCAGGAGCTTCTCGAGCAGCTCTCGGCGAGCCTCGACCGCCCCCTGCACAAGGGAGGTAGCTGATCATGACCAGTGCTTCCGGGGAGCGCGGTGCCGACAAGGTAAAACGTAATCCCGTTTCCATCCCCGTAGTCGCCGAGCTGGTTCCGCGACAACCCAAGCCCGCTTGGCTGCGCGTGCGTTCGCCTCTCAATCCGCGCGTCGATCAGCTCAAAGGAATTTTGCGCGAGGCCAATCTGCATACGGTCTGCGAGGAGGCCTCCTGCCCGAATCTCGGAGAATGCTTTGCTGGCGGCACGGCCACCTTCATGATTCTTGGCGACCTTTGTACCCGGCGTTGTCCATTTTGCGATGTGGCGCACGGGCGTCCGCAGGCACCCGACCCCGAGGAACCTGAGCATCTGGCCCAGACCGTAGCGCGCATGGATCTGCGCTTTGTGGTGGTGACTTCGGTCGACCGCGACGATCTGCGCGACGGCGGCGCCGGTCATTTTGCCTCAGTCATTCGCGCCCTGCGCCGCCACTGCCCGCAAGTGCAGGTGGAGGTGCTGGTGCCGGATTTCCGCGGCCGTCTCGACAAGGCTCTCGACGCCATGGCTGAGACGCCTCCCGATGTCCTTAACCACAACCTGGAGACCGTGCCCCGTCTCTACGCCCAGGCGCGCCCGGGGGCAGACTATCGCCACTCCCTGGAACTGCTGCGGCAATTTGGCGACCGTCACCCCGAAGTCCCGACCAAATCGGGGCTGATGCTCGGGCTTGGGGAGGAAAACGCGGAGATCCTGGAAGTCATGCACGATCTGCGCGCGGTAGGATGCTCGTTGCTGACCTTGGGTCAATATTTAGCGCCTTCCCGCCATCATCATCCAGTAGAGCGCTACGTGCCACCCGAAGAATTTGCTGAATTGCGCGAGGCAGGTCTACAGATGGGCTTTGTCCACGTTGCTGCCGGCCCACTGGTGCGTTCTTCCTACCATGCAGAACATAGTTTTCGGGAGTGGTCCGGAGACTGACGCAGAGCCGTGACTCCCATCTATCTCCTTACCCTGGCCTCGGCCCTGGTCCAAGTGCCTGGCTTGTTGCTACTCGTGGCATTCTTGGGAGTTCTGAGTAGCGCGCTCCTTGGCTGGCATACTTTCGGCCGCATTCTCGTACTCGTGGCCCTCGCCGCCCTGTATTTTTCCTCCACCCCTCTTGGTGCCCGCCTGCTGCTACAACCCCTGGAGGATCGCTACCCGCCCTTGCTACACCCCGAAACCGGCGAGGATGCACCCCAAGCCATTGTTGTGCTCGGGGGTGGGGAAATTGTCGATCCTGGTCGCCCGGTCCCGGAAATGGCCAACGCCCGCACCCTCATGCGCTTGCAGGCAGCAGCCGCCCTTGCCCAACAAGTCGATTTGCCGGTAATGCCGAGCGGTGGCGCCCCCCGTTTTGGGGCACCAAGCGAGGCTGCCACCATGGCGCGGCTACTGCGCCAGAGTTTTCACATCAGCAATCCCCTCTGGCTCGAGGACAAGTCCTACAACACCGCTGCCAACGCCCACGATAGTGCGATCCTCTTGCGCCAACACGGCATCCGGCGAATCTACCTAGTCACCTCAGCGGTGCATATGCCGCGCGCCATGGCCTGGTTCCGCTACTACGGCCTACAGCCGACCCCCGTGCCCTGCGACTACCGCATGGGCGAGGCGGGCGCCCTCAACTGGCAATCGTGGCTTCCGCGCGCCATCTACGAGGAAATCAGCAGTGAGGCCATGCACGAGTATGCCGGCCTCCTTTGGTATGACTGGAAAACGCGGAAATTTCAGCTGGGCTTTTGACCGGGCAGGAATACCTTCACGTTGACCTGATCCTTGTTCGCCTCGCTAGCCAGGGGCAAGGGTGGCGGTACCGCAGCGCCATTGGCCGATGGCCCATAGGGCGCATACGCGTAGGGCTTGGCGGGCATCGCTTGGACCAACGATGCATAGGTCGGACTACCCTCACTGATGGGCAGGGCAACGGTGTTGTGCTCCGCAACCATGCGACGCACCCGGTTCCAGTCGATTTTGTCTTGAAGATGATTCGCGGCCATGAAGTCCTTGATGGTGACCACGGCGCGCTGCAAATCCGTTGGACCATCCTTGTGGTAGGCATGCATGGGCTTGTAACACTGCAGATAGATCTGCCCATTACGCTCCCCCACCATGTTCGGCTCGTCGATGATGCGCACCGGTGTACCAACCGGAACCATGGGAAAGAGTTGGGCGACATTTTCTGGATACATCTGGAAGCAGCCCTGACTCGCACGCATGCCCACGCCCCAAGGATGGTAGGTGCCATGGATAAAGATCCCAGACAGACCGGTTTCCATGGCTAGCTCGCCCATAGGATTCTCGGCGCCAGGGGGCCAGTACCATGGGATGTCCATATGGAATTTCTTTTCAAACCAGGCATGGATGTTTTTGGGTACGTTCCAGGCTGGCATCTTGAATTTCTGGATGATGCTGGTGGTGGTTAGATTCTCCTTCCAGCCGGGCAAAAATACGCCCACCGGGTAGGTGAAGACCACTCCACGACCGCCCGGAAAAAAGTACAGGCGCCGGGCGGGAATGTTAACGACGATCCCGGTCCAGGGCTGGGGGGGTAAGACATATTCGTTGGGGATGACGACCTTGGAGGCCTGACCCGGCAGCCAGGGGTTGACCCCAGGGTTAGCGCCTACTTCCTGGTTGTAGCCGATATCATAAAAGCGACCGATATCCAGCAAGGTATCGTCACGATGGCTGGTTACCGCCTGTAGGTTACCGACCATGTTGCCATGCTGCGGCAAGGGGAACACGGTGGCTTGGGCGAGACCTGGGGCCAGCGCAACCAAACTGGCGAAGAGGAGTTTTCGTAGCGTCGTATGCAGCATTGCAACCTCTAATGGGAGGCTGGCAGAATTCTTGTTTCTCTGCGCGGCCAGTTGATCCTGTTGTAACATTCCGATTTTACCGAAAAAGGAGAAAAAAGTGGAATCACCTTTTCTGCTGCAATTGCAGCGCGGCCTGCAGGGCGAGAAAACCAGCAGCGAGACCCTGCGTGGTGCCTTCGTTTCCGTAGATCACCTCCTCACCCAGTTGGCTCAGGACCTACAAATTGTGTACGACGGCCCCGACGTTGGCTTGGGCAGCCAGGCCAACCTGCATCGCCTGCGGGTTGCCGAACAGCACTGGACCGGCGCCGAACACGCCTGGGGCGTTGCCGTATGCAGTTATGCGGGCAAGGGCGAACCGCGCAGTGAATGGCGTATCCATCGTGTTAGCCGCGAGCGCCTGCCGATCATCTTGCAGGCGCTACCGGCCTTTTTCCACGGCTACCACACTGCCGCCGAAGGCGCACATCCAGAACGCGCCAGCACCCGTCGTCTTGGCGAAATCTCTCGCCTGTTCAACGCCTAATGGCAGCATTTTTCCGCCGCTTTTCAATAGAATCGACTTTAGGCCATAATCTCGGGCCTTGCGGATGGAGACGGCATGACTTTTCAGGAAATCATCCGAGTATTGCAGCAGTTCTGGAGTGAGCAGGGATGCGTCATTCTCCAGCCTATGGATATGCCCGTTGGCGCCGGAACCTTTCATCCGGCCACATTCCTCCGCGCCATTGGTCCCGAGCCCTGGCGTGCCGCCTACGTGCAGCCCTCGCGCCGCCCCACCGACGGTCGCTACGGCGACAATCCCAATCGCTTGCAGCACTACTATCAGTTTCAGGCGGTACTCAAGCCCAACCCGCACAATCTACAAGAGCTTTACCTCGAGTCCTTGCAGCGGCTCGGTATCGACATCGCCCTGCAAGATATTCGCTTTGTTGAAGACGATTGGGAATCGCCTACCCTCGGCGCCTGGGGCTTGGGTTGGGAGGTCTGGCTGAACGGCATGGAAGTGACCCAGTTCACCTATTTTCAGCAGGTGGGGGGGCTCGATTGCCACCCGGTCATGGGCGAGGTGACTTACGGGCTCGAGCGTCTCGCCATGTACCTGCAAGGGGTAGAGAGCGTGTACGATCTCGTCTGGACGCCGGGAGTAAGCTACGGCGACGTCTACCACCAAAATGAGGTCGAGCAATCACGCTACAACTTCGAGCTGGCTCCGGTGAGCGATTTGCTGCAGCGTTTTGACCGCGCCGAAGCAGATTGCCAGCGCCTGATTGGCGACAAACTCCCGCTACCCGCCTACGAGCGCGTCCTCGACTGTTCCCACAGTTTCAATCTCCTCGATGCCCGTCATGCCATTGCCGTCAATGAGCGCGCCCGCTTCATTGGTCGAGTGCGCGCCATGGCTCGGGAAGTGGCACAGGTCTATGCCGAGGCACGGGCAGAACTCGGTCACCCCCTGCTGCCGCGCCACCAGGGAGAAAACCCATGAGTTTCCTGCCATTGCTGCTGGAAGTTGGCTGCGAGGAGTTGCCTGCCGCCGAGCAAGCGCAGCTTCGTCACAGCATGGTCGAGGTGGCCACACGGCTCTTCGAAGATGCAGGGATAGACTACGGTGAAATCCGGCCCTTTCTTACCCCGCGTCGCTTGGCCCTATATATCCCGACCCTTGCCCAACAGACGCGTGCCGAAGAAGAACTGCGCCGCGGCCCTGCCGTCGAGCGCGCCTTTGTCGATGGCAAAGCCACTCCGGCAGCCGAGGGTTTTGCTCGCTCCTGCGGGGTACGGGTCGAGGAACTGGAACGGCTCGAGACCGAAAAGGGTACCGTGCTCGCTTGGCGCCAAAGGCGCCCGGCGCAACCGGTCGCGGCGCTCCTGCCAACCCTCGCCACCCGCTGGGTAGAGGCGTTACCGCTGCGCAAGCGCATGCGCTGGGGTAGCCGCAGCGAAAGTTTCTCCCGCCCGCTGCGCTGGCTACTCCTACGTTTTGGCGAGGAGAGTTTGGCTTGGCAAGCCTTTGGGCTACAAAGCGAGGCCCACAGTTTTGGCCACCGGGTGCACCACCCCGGCCCGGTTCCTTTTGTTCACCCTGAAGCGTACGAAAAGGCCTTGCTGCAAGCGCGGGTGCGTGCCAATTGGGAAGAGCGCCGCACCTACATTGCCCGCGAAGCACAGCGCCTTGCCGGCGAGCTGGACTGCCAGCCACTGCTTTCCGACGCCCTCCTCGACGAGATTACCGGCCTCTGCGAATGGCCGGTGGCACTCGCCGGCGGCTTTGCGGAAGAGTATTTGCGCATCCCGGAAGAAGTCTTGGTCACGGTGATGATCCAACACCAGCGCTACATCCCCTTGCGCAGCGCCAGCGGCAAACTGGCGGCAAAATACCTTTTTCTTGCCAATCTCGAGAGTCGCGATCCCCGCGTCGTCATCCACGGCAACAATCGCGTCCTGCGCGCGCGCCTTGCCGATGCCGCTTTCTTCTGGGATCAGGACCGCCAACAAGCCCTCGAAGCACGCCGGCCGGCCCTCGATGCGATTTCCTTTCAGGAGGGGCTGGGCAGCATTGGCGACAAAGTCCGCCGTCTTCTTCTCTTGGTCGAAACCTTGGCGACCACCCTCGGGGCAGATGCGCAGACCTGTCGTCGTGCTGCAGCGTTGTGCAAATGCGACCTCCTGACCGGCATGGTAGGAGAGTTTCCGGAGCTGCAAGGCATCATGGGTGGACACTACGCACGGCACGACGGAGAGCCGGCCGCCGTAGCCGCCGCCATAGCCAGTCAATACCAACCGGCTGGGCGTGAAGATGCCATTCCCGCCTCGGCGGCGGGGCAGGTGCTTGCCCTTGCCGATCGTATCGACACCCTCTTTGGTTTCTTTACCTTGGGTAAGATACCCACCGGCGATCGCGATCCCTTTGCCTTGCGTCGTGCCGCCTTGGGGATATTGCGCATCGCTCTCGAAGGCGGACGCTACCTTTCCCTGCGCCAGCTCGTTGCAGCTGCCGCACAACAACATGGGGCGTCGGCGGTGCAGGCAGCGGAAGTCAGCAGCAAGCTGGCAGAATTTTTTGGCGAGCGCCTGCGGGTCATTTTTCGCGAGGAGGGCTTTAGCGCCGACCAAGTTGCCGCCGTCCTGGCGGTTGCTGCCGACGATCCCCTCGACGCTCGTCAGCGCTTGGAGCGGCTGAGCGTTTTCTTGGCCAACGACCCGCGAGCAGATGATCTCGCCGCTCTAATCAAACGGGTCGGTAACCTGCTACGCAAGGAGGAGAGCACCAGCGTGGGTCTTCAGTCCGAACGCCTGGTAGAAGCCGCAGAAAAAGACCTCTGCAACGCTTGGCTCAGCATTCGTGACGCGGTGATGAGTGCCCTTTCCGAGAGGGACTACCAACAGGCGCTCAGTCAGTTGGCGACCCTACACGATCCTGTCGATCGCTTCTTTGCCGAGGTCATGGTGCTTTGCGAGGATCCGGACCTGCGGCGCCAACGCCTCGCCTTGCTCCAGGAGCTGCAAGGGGCATTCCTGCGCATCGCCGACTTTTCCCTGCTCCAGGGACGCGGATGACACCGCTGATCATTCTCGATCGCGACGGGGTCATCAATGAGGACAGCGACGCCTTCATCAAATCGGCGGCGGAGTGGCGCCCCATCCCGGGCAGTCTCGAGGCCATTGCTCGCTTCAACCGCAGCGGCTACTCCGTAGTGGTTGCCAGCAACCAGTCGGGTATTGGCCGCCGCCTCTTTGGCCTAGCCGCCCTCAACGCCATCCATGCGCGGATGCGGCGAGAACTGGCCGAACTCGGCGGCCGCATCGACGCTATCTTCTTCTGTCCACACCACCCGGACGCCGGCTGTGACTGCCGCAAACCTCAGGATGGCATGTTCCGGCAGATTGCCGAACGTTTTCAGGTCGATTTGCGTGGGGTTCCGGCGGTGGGTGACAGTCATCGCGACCTGCAGGCGGCGCGTAGCGCCGGCGCCAGCCCCATTCTGGTGCGTACGGGTAAGGGGAAAAAGGTGGAAGACATCGCTCGCGCCGAGGGCGTTCCCATCTTTGCCAATTTGGCGGCCGTCGCCGACGCCATATTGGGGCATTAGCCCATGGGCAGCGCCCTCCGCAGCCTGTTGTTCTATATAATTTTTGCGCTATGGACGCTGCTCTGGGCAATCGTGCTGCTCCCCTTTCCCCTCCTACCCCAGGGCTGGCGCTACTGGGGCTGCGGCACCTGGGCGCGCGTCGGTAGCAGTATTTTCACCGCGACTCTGGGCCTGAGGGTTCGCGTTGCGGGGCTGGAGAATCTGCCTCGAGGCCCTTGTGTCATCGTCAGCAATCACCAATCTGCCCTCGAAACCCTGCTGCTCTGGCGATATTTTCCTCGTCTGGCCTTTGTCCTCAAAGGCGAACTGCTGCGCCTGCCCATCATCGGCTGGTATCTTCCCCTCTCCGCCCCCATCGCCATCGACCGCCAAGCCGGTCGTCAGGCGCTGAAGCAGGTCTTGGAGCAGGGCGAACAGCGGCTGCGCGATGGTATCCCGGTTCTGCTATTTCCCGAGGGAACACGCCAGCCTTGCGGGCAGCTAGGGGACTTTCATCAAACCGCTGCCGCTTTGGCCCAGCGCGCGGGCGTGCCGATTTTGCCCCTGGCCCTCAACAGCGGTTGCTTTTGGCCGCGGGGCGAATGGCGCAAGCGCGGTGGCGAACTGCATCTCCATTTTGGCCCGAGCATGGCCGCCACTGGTCGCAGCGCCGAGATTACGGCGCAGCTGCGGGAGTGGATTGCTGCCCAACTGCGCCGGATGCCGCCGCACAGCGGCTGATCAAGAACTCTGCCACCCGAGCGGCGATATCTACCCCGCTGACCGTCTCGATGCCCTGCAGACTGGGCGAGGGATTGAGCTCGAGGAGGGTGTAGCCTCCATGCCCATCTGCCATCAGATCCACCCCGGCAAAGTCCAGCCCCAACGCCGCACAAGCGGTAATGGCAAGATTTTGCAGGCGCGAGTCGAGATGATCGAGGGGAATCGCCTCGGCAGTACCATTGCGGTGCAGGTTGCTACGAAAATCCTGCGCCCCGGCGCGACGACGCATAGCGGCAAGCACCTCCCCCGCCAGCACGATAATGCGATAGTCCTCTCGCCCGGGCAGAAAACGCTGCAGGAGTACCTCGTGCTGCAGGAGCAGCAGCGTGTCGACCAGCGCCCGCGCCCCGCCCTCGCTCTCCGCCAGGTTCACTCCCACCCCCTGCGAGCCCGCCAACAGCTTGCTCACCACGGGCACCCCAAGTTTCGCCAGGGCTTGCTCCGCCGCTGCCGCATCGGCCAAATACCAAGTATCGGGCACGGGTAACCCTGCCGCCGCCAAGAGTTGTAGGGAAAGGAATTTGTCGCGAGCGCGCAGCAACGCCTCTCCACGATTGAGGAGGACGCTGCCCAACACCATAAAATGCTGCAGCAGACGTTGACCAAGCTGGGTCAGGGGACTACCGAAGCGCGGCAGGACGATAGCGGGCGGAGCGAGGGGCTTGCCGGCGTAGTGCAAATGAAAGTGCCCATTTTCGAGGCTCAGGGCACAGAGCTCCGGCTGCAGAATCTGCGCCTGCACACCGCGCTCTTGCAGGGCCGCCAGCAATCGTTGGCTGGAATACAGCTCGGGGTAGCGCGAGAGGATGACGGCACTACTCACTCGTCGGCTCGGTAGCGCAAGAGCGGCAGCTCACCATGGGCAATGGAGCGCTCGATAAAGCCCGCGCGGCCAGGTTCGCGCGCCTCGAGGCTAGACCGGCTCGTAGCCGGCACCCCAACAATGGCCGCCAACAGCACCTCGAGCTCCTCGCCGTCGACCCGCAGGTTGCCGTAGGGATTCGCGGGGCTCGCCGGACGCCAAAAGAGGTTACTGCGCCATCCCTTTGCTCGTACCGCTGCATCTTCGAACAAGCTTCGGCATCGTTCTGCAACTTCCTGTTCTGGCCTCATTACTTCCGCATCCCTCCGAGCATGACAATAAAATCCGTGGCTTGGCTTTGGAATTATAGGAGAGCATAATGGTCAACTATAAGGAGATCCAACACGGACACGGCAATGGATCATAGTCTTGGCCCCAAGGGCCGACAAGGAGTTTGCAATGAGTGAAAACACGACGCAGCAAGGGGTAGCCGGTCACGGCGCTTTTTTTCAAGACACGAATCTGAAGGCCGAAGAAGCGGAAGCAGCAACCGCTTGGGTGCGCAACCACGTCGACCGGCGCACCGTAGACTTGGGTGATCGCATGGACG
>JAWNZB010000286.1:0-1088 GCA_038447835.1 Candidatus Igneacidithiobacillus chanchocoensis
ACCACCACGCGGCCCAGATCAATCCGGCAAGCACGAAAATAAGGGTAACGAGCACCAGCAGCCGGGCGCGTTTTTCCGGTTGGATGGGAGCACTCGAATGTTCGGGCTTCTGCATGCTCATGCGGGATTCTTCCGCGAGGTATATCCGCCACCCAGCGCTGAATGCAGCAATACCCAGGATTGCGCATTTTGCATCTTTAAGGCCAGCAGTTGATTTCTTATTTCCGTCTCCTGAATCTGCGCGCCATAGGCTTCCGCTTTATCCGTAATTCCGGAATGAAAGGCAGAGTCAGCCAGCGCCGTGGTATGCTCGGCGGCAAAAATCATCTGCCGTTGTGCCCGAAGTTTTTGGCGTATCTGTCGCCAGGTGGCCAGCCGACCGGCAATCTCGCGCACCGTGCCGAGGATGGTGGCGCGATAATGGTCTTCCGTGGCTATGTATGATGCATTTTTCTCTTTCAGTTGGGCGCGTAATCTCCCTCCTTCGAAAATCGGCAGAGATATGACTGGGCCAAGGGCATGTGCGAGATTGCCGGGACTGAACAGATCTCCCAGATGAATACTGTTCCATCCCGCAAACAGGGCGATATTCACATCGGGATAAAAGGCCGCGCGTGCCGCACCCACCTGTTGCGCCGCGACTTCTGTTTCCCAGCGCGCAGCGACTATATCCGGACGGTGCGCAATGAGACGTAGGGGCAAATTCCGGGGCATGGTGATCGTGGATAGCGTGGGCAACGGCTCTGCCGGAATATCCCGCCCCCAATCGGGTCCGTGTCCGACCAGTGCCGCCAATATATAGCGCTGTTGAGCGATGGCTGCCTGCATGTCGGCAACCGACTGGCGTGCCCCTGCGCGCGCCTCTTCCTGCAGATAAACAGCGCGGGCATCGCTCAGGCCGTCATGCCAGCGCTGTTGTTCCAGGTGGAGTAAGGAGGTGTGCAGAGCTTCCGCGCGAACCAATTGCCGGAGGCGTTGTACATCACCCGCCAGCAAAAGGTAGTGCCACGCCAACTGGGTGGAAAGCAATAATTTTGCCTCGGCGTAATCCGCCTGGTGTACGCGTACTTCCCCCAGGGCGGAGCGTG
>JAWNZB010000019.1:0-31226 GCA_038447835.1 Candidatus Igneacidithiobacillus chanchocoensis
AGCGTGGTATGGGCGCGGATGAACTGGTCAAACGCGGCGCTGACTTCATCCGGAAAACTTTTGAGCACTTCAATGCCCAAGATGTGACGAATGAATTGGATGAAGTGCGCTCTGCGGTTTTGGTAGTCCTGCCGTAGCAGGTCTTCGGTAATGTGCGGGTGTTCTTCGTGCAACAGTGCGGCTAGTTCATTGGCCTCCACTGCGCTGACCGCCTCGCCGTTCTTGATCTTCTGCAGCACCGGGTTGGACTCGGTGAGCTCAGCAATTAGAGCCTCGACCATTTCGCGGTAGCGAGTGATGCTGACCGCCTCGTGCTGCGGGCCAAATTCCACCCATTCCTTCTTGTGCAGTTCATCGGCCAGGTCCAGATGCGTTTGCTCCTGGCCGGTGCTTTACTCACGGAATTTCATCAACGGACCGAGCCTGGCGATCATATCGTCGAAGGCATCTTCTCCGGCCTTGGCCCAGTAGTGGCTGGTTTGCGTGGCGCGTATCAAGTTTTCTTCCTGCTTCACGAAACTGACCGATAGCGGCAGTTCGCTGATCTGTTCGACGATACCCTCCTTGAGGGTTTCGGCTTGCTCCTTGTCTTCGTTCAGTACGGCCAGTGAATATTCCAGCAAGTCGCGCTCAAAACGCATGGCCTTGAAGTCAGCCTCGGAGACGGTGCGGAACAGCGGCTTGATTTCGGAGCGCAGGAATTCCAACCGGTCGTGACTGAGGCTGATCCAGAAGTTTTCATCGTCCAACCGCGCCAGCGCGGCGGCGGCTTCCTTGATCACCACAGATTCCTTGGGCAGCGCAGCAATCTGCAAGCGGAGCTTGGAAATTTCACGCCTGGCAATGTCGGCATGACCGCTGTCGTTGGCCTTCTCGATCTTGTCTAGGCGCAGGCCCACCAGCCGCACCGGCAGCGGCAATTGCGGCTTGAGCTCCTTCCCCTTGGGGTTGAGCTTGAAGTATTCGAAGTTGTCCCAGCAGTCGATGATCAGGAACACGTCTTTCTCAAGGCACCAGGGCTTGGGCTTGCTGGTTTCCAGCAGGCGCGTGCCGCGCCCGACCATCTGCCAGAACTTGGTGTAGGAGTAGACCGGCTTGGCGAACACGAGGTTGACGATCTCGCGCACGTCGATGCCGGTGTCGAGCATGTCCACGCTGATGGCGATGCGCGGCATGTCGTTGTTTGTGAACTGATCGAGCAGGCCGCTCTTGCCGTAGACGCGCGGGTCGTCCGACACTAGCATCTTGGCCAGTTCGCCGTGGTATTGCGGGTAGAGCTTGTCGAAGATTTCTTCCATGCGCCGGGCGTGGGCCTTGGTGGCGCAGAAGAAGATGGTCTTGCCTGGCAGCACGCCATTGGCGTCCTTGATGGCTTCTTCCATGAACTCGCGGACGATCAGGGTGTTGGTGCCCTGGTTAATCACCTGCTTTTCGAGCTGCGAGCCTTCAAAATTGATTTCTTCAATCTCCTTGCCCTGCAGGATCAGCTTTTTCTGATCTTCCAGCGAAATGGTGCGCTTGCTGATGCCCTCCATCTGGAACTTGGTCTGGATCTTTATGACCTGAAAGCTACAGAGGTAGGGCGGCACGTTGTTCACGGCCTCCTCGAAGGTGTAAGCAAAGGTCGGCAGGCCGTCTTCACAATGAAAAAGCTGGAATGTGTTGTGGTCGATGAGATCGGTCGGCGTAGCCGTCAAACCCAGGGTGAGGGTTTTGAAATAGTTGAGTACTTCGCCGAAGGTGTTGTAGATGGAGCGATGGCTTTCATCAACCACAACAAAATCGAAGAAATGCGGCGACAGGTGTTGCGCCTCATCACGGATGATGTTGAGCATTGTGGGATAGGTGGCGACATAAATGCGGCGGTCGGTGGCGATCAGCTTTTCACCGACGTTTGGCCAGCGCGGCTCGTCGGGCATGTGCTCCTTGAAGGCTGCCAGTGCCTGCTCGCGCAGCGCGATGCGATCGACTAGAAACAGTACCTTCTCAGCGTGGCCGGCACGCATCAACGCATCGATCAAGGCAATGCAGGTGCGGGTCTTGCCGGTACCGGTAGCCATCACCAGAAGGAAATCGCGCTGTTTCTGCTCGATACCTTCGAGCACTGAGCGAATGGCGCGAATCTGATAATCACGGCCGGCAATCGAGGTGTTGATGAACTCTTGCGTCAGCGGCTTGCGATTGCGACGGATGTAGGCGAAGCGCTCCAGATCGTCGCGCGTGGGAAAGCCGATGACCTTGCGCGGCGGGGCATTCTCGAGATCCCAGAAATAGAGTTCGCGGCCATTAGTGTAGAAGCAGAAAGGTAGCTCGCCGCCTAGCTGCTTTTGAATGTTGTAGCAGTATTGCTTGGCTTGCTCGCGGCCAATGGCGGCATCGCAGCTGGTTTTTTTGGCTTCGATCACCGCAAGCAGCTTGCGGTCTTTACCCAGCAGGACGTAGTCACTGAACTGGTGGCCCTCATAGGGAGTGCGTGGTTCGGCCACACCTTCAGGCAACGCGGTGAGGATGTCGAACTCTTCGACAACCTGTGTGGGGTCTTGGACATCCCAGCCGGCCTGGGCGAGTTGCTGGTCAATCAGCCCTGATCGGGTTTCTGCCTCGGATTTGATCATGCGTCACCTTCCTCCAGATGACTGCCCTGGTCGTAGCATTGCTATCGACCATGATCCATCGGCCCTGGTCGATAGAGCCCTCTGATTCGTTAAGCCAAAGCCGACGTATCGTCCACGTCCTATCGCACAGCTTCCATTAATATGGCGCACGTTGTCGGATAGCGTCTTCATGGCTGCATGTCGGTTAGAAAGAATGAGGTAATACTACAGCATATAAGTGCAGTTGGGTCATCTCACTGCTTACCCCGGATGATCAGAAGATAAGCAACTGCGCGTGTAATTGCGAGTAGCATCCAGAAATAGCAAGACTCCGTGAGGATGAAGATTTATTGTGTCTTTTACAATTTCTAGTCATTCCTGGCATTTCCGGGACGACAGGCCTCTCATTAGACGTTAAAAAGAAAATTCAGCACATCGCCGTCTTGAACGATGTATTCCTTGCCTTCAGCGCGTAGGCGCCCGGCCTCTTTGGCGCCGGCTTCTCCGCCGAAGCGAATATAATCGTCATAGGCAATGGTCTGCGCACGAATAAAGCCGCGTTCGAAATCGCTATGGATGACCCCGGCAGCCTGGGGGGCCGTGGCACCCACGGGAATTGTCCAGGCGCGGACTTCCTTTTCGCCGGCGGTGAAATAGGTTTGTAGACCGAGCAGGCGATAGGCAGCGCGGATAATCCGATGCAGACCGGGTTCTTGCAAACCAAGATCCTGTAAAAACGCCAGTTGCTCTTCGGGTTCGAGCTCTGCCAGCTCTGCTTCGATGGCGGCACAAACCGGCACCACCTCCGCGCCTCGCTCGCTGGCCCAGGCTTCGAGAGGCTGCCGCCAAGCACCCGACTCCAGTTCGTCCTCGGCCACATTGGCAATGACCATGAGCGGTTTTAAGGTGAGCAAAAAAAGCCCGCGTAGGAGTTGCCGTTCTTCTGCAGAGAGCGGGGCGCTCTGTGCCGGCTTACCGGCATCTAGATGCGGCTGTAACCGTTGCATGGCGGCAAGCTCGGCAATCGCCTCCTTGTTGCCACCTTTAGCCTGGCGGGCAACCCGCGCTTGCGCCTTTTCGAGGGTGGCGAGATCGGCGAGCACTAGCTCCGTCATCACCGTTTCGAGGTCGGCAACGGGATCGACTTTACCCTGCACATGCACCACGTTAGGGTCGGCAAAACAGCGCGTTACCAGGGCGATGGCATCGGTTTCGCGGATGTGGGCAAGAAATTGATTGCCCAGCCCCTCGCCCTGGGCGGCCCCCGCTACCAAGCCAGCAATATCGACAAATTCGACGGTAGCGGGCACCACTTTCTGGGGACGCACGATGGCGGCCAGTGCCTGCAAACGAGGATCGGGAACACTCACCAAACCAACATTGGGTTCAATAGTGCAGAAGGGGTAGTTCTCCGCGGCGATCCCTGCCTTGGTGATCGCGTTGAAGAGGGTGGATTTACCCACGTTGGGTAAACCGACAATACCGCAAGCCAAACTCATGGAGGGCTCCTATTCGCTGTGTAGGGTTTTCATGGCCGCGTCCTGCTTGCCGCCAAGAAAGTCTTCGAGGACCGCAAAGCTGCGGGAAATGGCATGGTGTATTTCTGCATCCTCAGCCGCCGTGGGTCGGCTAAGAACGTAGTCGACCACACGATCCTTATGTCCAGGATGCCCGATGCCGATGCGCAGACGCCAATAATCTCGGGTACCCAGAGCACGATCAAGGTCACGCAAGCCGTTGTGGCCACCATGCCCTCCCGCCCACTTAAAGCGCGCGATACCCGGCGCCAAATCCAGCTCGTCGTGTACGACCAGGATGCGCGCCGGTGGGATGCGATAAAATGCAGCGGCTTGCTGCACCGGCGCACCGGAACGATTCATGAAGTCCTGCGGCTGCACGAGGAGAAGGTCGAGATCAGGACGCTGTATCCGCGCCCATTCGGCCTTCCAGGACTTTTCCAGCCGCCACGATACGGAATGCTGACGCGCCAACTCCTGCACAAAGCAAAAACCCGCATTATGGCGGGTTTTTGCATACTCAGTTCCGGGATTGCCTAGTCCGGCAATCAGCCAATCCACTGCGGCCTACTCCGCTGCAGCTCCGCCCTCGGCCTCATCGCCTGCCGGGCCGTGCGGTGCATGGATCGACACCACTTCTTTGTCGTCGCCGTGTTTGAGAGCGGTCAGCACCACGCCCGCCGGCATCTGCAGATCCGACAAATGGACACTCTCGCCAACTTGCAGGGCGGCCACGTCGACCTCGATGGCATCGGGCAACTTGCCCACCGGCGCCTGGATTTCGACTTCCGTCACGGCGCGGTGCAGAAGCCCACCACCCATTTTCACTCCAACGGCGCTATGTTCGTTGAGGAGATGGATTGGCACATTCAGCGTCACCAGTTCGCCTTGATGCACGCGCATAAAATCGACGTGCAGAATCTGCGCCTTGTACGGATGCATCTGCAGGTCACGGATCAAAACGCTTTCCTGGACGCCGTCCAAATTCAGGCTGACGACACTGCTGTAGACCTGCTCATTAGCCAGGAATTTCTGCGCCGCAAACATGTCGAGACTAATCGACTGCGCCGGCTTGCCATCTCCGTACACAACAGCAGGGATTCTGCCCGAGCGCCGCATCCGACGGCTGGCACGCCGTCCTTCTTCGCTACGCGCCTGCGCGGCCAATACAAAATTTACTTCGGTCATTGCTGGGTCTCCTTTTGAGAACTTATGGCGAGCGGGGCGAGGGACGACCGGGCCTTTCTCCCCTGAACGAGGCGCAAACTATACGAGGATCAACAGCCTAGCGCAAGGTCGGCGCAACCAACGAAAACCCCTGCGGCACCGGTACCTCTGCGGCGGGCCAACTCGTTTTGGGCGCGGACAGCATTTCCTCCAATCCCTCGCGTAAGGGGGTATGTGGGCGAAGCAATCGTTCGGCCATGCGCGATATGTCTGCCTGCGAATGACGAATGTCGCCGGGCAGGCTCGGAGTCCACTGAATCTCCTCGCCTCTGCCGGCAAGGGCGAGCAGCGTCTCGGCCAACTGCCGAATTGTTACCGGCTGGCCACTGGCGACATTGACAACACCGTTTACCGCAGTGGTCAACGCCCTGACGTTGGCGCGCGCCACATCGGAGACATGGATAAAATCGCGTTCCTGCAAACCATCGCCACGCACGGTCAACGGCACCCCTCGACGCAGCTGGTCAATAAAACGGGAAATCACTCCACTGTAGGGGGAATGGGGATCCTGCCGAGGACCGTAGACATTGAAATAGCGCAGACCAAGCTGCGAAAGCCCATGCATCCTGCCGTAGAGCTCGGCGTAGAGTTTATTGCTATATTTTTCGAGACCATAGGGCGAAATAGGACGAATGGTCGCGGCCTCGCGCAGGGGTAAAATTTCGGGATCGCCGTAGACCGCTGCCGAGGAGGCATAGACCAGCCGCGCACCTCGTTTCCGCGCCGTCTCCAGCACCCGCACAAAACCAACAATATTCTGTTCACTGGAACGAACGGGATCCTCGACGCTGCGCTGCACCGAGACCTGGGCGGCAAGGTGAAGGATGGCAGACACGTCGGTGCAAGCGCTACGCAAACAATTTGCATCTTCGAGATCGCCCGCAACGATTTCTAAGTTACGGGCGTTCTCGGGTAGATTTTCTCGGCGTCCTGTCGAAAAATTGTCCAGAACCCGAACGCGATATCCCTCCTGTAATAGCAGATCAACCGTATGCGAACCGATAAAACCGGCTCCGCCAATCACCAAAATCACGCTCTCATCGTTTTTCATATGCATCCTTATCGCGCCCGCACAAAGGTCAGATAGTCAATCCTTCTCAAATCCCAAGCCAAAAGGTAGAGCCCAAGAACATCGGCCACAAAGAGCGCTCCCAGAAATCCCAGACCATAAAAGAAGGGGCCAAACCATAACGTTGCCCAAGTAAAGACAAAGTTTCCTAACAGAAACATGACGGTGAGCAGGACACTGCGACCACGCAGATCGAGATAAAAATAGACGTTGAGCAAGCTCATCAAGAGCAATTGCAAACTTACGCCAACAACATCAAATTGAAAGATCCGTGCGTAGCTTTCGGAGTATCCCAAAAGTGCGAGCAGCGGCTTGGTGAAGGCAAAGGCCAGCAATACCGTAATGCCCTGGATCTTGGCGATATCCCAGAGCCCGGCGCGGGTCGGGAGAATCATACCGAGCTTAGCGCTACGCAATTCGCCATAGGTTCCGCCCTCAACAATGGCACGATTGTAGGCATCGTAGGCCTCGACAAAATCCGTTTCCAAACGAAACAAAAAGACCGCCAAGCCGGGTACAATCAAGAGATAGCTCAAAAAAATGGGGACGTCGTAGATGGGCGAAGCACGCAGCGGTCCAATGACCGCAGCACTGGTACTGGGATAAAACCAGAACCAAAACTTATCGACCCAAACCGCCAAATTAAAAGCAGCTCCCACCAACGATAATGACCAGAACAAGCGGTTAGCGCGATGTGCAGGCCACTGCAAAAAACCGGGGAATTGGCGAATGACCAAGACGCCAAGACCAAGCAGCAAGACCAGTTGACCGAGGGCAAAGGCGAAAAGATAGCCATCTAGTCCGTATTCCCGACCCAAAGGCAGGCCGAGACCCACCACCAGGGCATACGCTAACAAATAGCCGATCACCAGCGCCTTGTAATCCTTCAGGCTGGTTCCCATGATGGTCAGTACCCACACTCCACAGAGCTCGACAAAAGCGATCCCCATTAGGATTTGGTAGAGAATGGGCGTGCCGCCAAAAAAGAAGAACAATACCGCCGCCGCAAAAAGCGCACCGGGGAAAATTGCCACCACCAGCATGGTGAGCAAAATGGTGACCACCGAACGCGCTTGGCGCGCAAAGAGCATATCGGCAATATAGCGGGTAAACAGCAGTTGCAAGGGACCGGTAAAAATCAGAGACGTGGCAATGAGATAGGTGACCGACACCTGAAACTGGATGACGGGCTCGCGGGCCGACTGCTCGCCAACGGCGAGGAAACCGACGAGGAGGATGCCGAAGATGGAAAGCAACCAAGGCCCCGAAGAAACCAGGCCGGCATAGCCATAAGCCTCCACCATGGCAAGATAGCTCTTGCGCTGCAGGATACGTCGCAACTCGAAACCAATGCCGGCCATGTCTACTCCGTCAACGCCTGCGTAAAGAGTTGTCGATACTGCCCAAACATTTGTTCTTCTCGGTACTGGCTTTCTACCCGGGCAATGGCAGTTTGACTGCAACCATCCCAACGCTCTTCGTCGTCAAGGAGCGCAACGACCGCACTGGCCAGGGCTTGGGGATCGGCAATGGGGACGATGATCCCTGCGTGTTTTTCTCCCTCGACAGTCGCATCGCCGTAGAGCAGCTGCCGGCAGGAACCGACATCGGTGGATACGACGGGCACGCCGGCGGCAAAACTCTCCAACACCGAGAGGGGCAAGCCCTCACTAATGGAGCTGAGAATGGTGAGCCGTACCGTTGCCAACACCTCCACTACCGAGCGAAAGCCACGAAATTGCACGCTCTCCTGCAGACCGAGATGCGCCACCAGAAGCTGACATTCGGAGAAATACTCTTCGTCTTCCTCCGTCGGTCCCACAATCCAACACTGGGTTGTCCGCCCTTGTTGCCACAATAACGCAGCAGCCCGAATAAAGGTTTTGATATCTTTGATGGGTACTACACGCCCAATCAGCGCTATCACGTCCTGTCGCTCAGAAAATGCCCGCCGTGCTGGCACCAAGGCCTCTACACCAATACCGTTAGGAATAGTGCGCAGTTTTTCTTGCGGAGCGCCACCTGCTAACTGCAAAGGAACCACTCCGGCGTATAAATTGACGATGCGCCATGCCTGTTGATAAGCGAGTCTGCCGAGAAATTCAAAGAAATGGATCCAGAGCTGACGCAAGTAATGAATTTGCCCAGGTCGACGCAAAAATTCCTCATCCTGCTGAATCCAGCGCGCCATGAGAAGATCTATGCGCCGCTCCTTGGTATAGATACCATGTTCGGAAACAATCAAGGGCCGATTTTGGCGAGCCGTCAACAGTGCTCCTAAATAGCCCGCATAGCCCGTTGATGGAGAAAGAAATATTTTAGCCTGCGGCGCTGCCCGCAAAGCAGACTGTAAATACCACAAAGGCGCGTGCATTCCGCGTATCGTCCAGAAGTAATCGACAAAAGGCGGTTGATCGGGAATTTCGGCATACCGCTGCAAAAAATAGTCCCAAATGGCTGGTGAATGAAGAAACTCTGCGTGGCTAACGCCGAAATTCTCGGCCAAACCATAATCCTGCAGCGGGCAGACTTCACCCTGCAAACAGGCCCGCATCTGCAAGTGGGCATGGCGCAAATGCTCTTCGTCGAGCCTACCCTTGCCGGCGCTCATCGAAGGCAGATGATTGCCCTCGTCATAGAGAAAATATTCGGCAAAATAGTTGACGTTCTCCGGTAGCGCGTACGGCTGGCTGCGGCCGTAGTCGGATTTTGCACTACCCAGAAAAATGATGCCGAAACGATATTGGGGAAAACCTTCTATGATGCGTTTGATCCAAGAAGAAACCCCACCGCGCACATAGGGAAAGGTGCCCTCCAACAGCAGCAAGATATCGGTAGAATTCGCGTCTTTGCGTTCCATCAGGAAACCTTCCCCTGCCAGAAGCGATACGAGGACCCATAGCGGGGCGAAATGGAAAGTTCTGGATGGCGCCGATACACCTCCTGTACCGCGCGCAAATCTCGGCGTAGGTATTGTGCCGCAGCCCGATGGGGGGCGAGGATCGTGGCATCCACCCCATCCTGCTCTGCAGCATTAAAATACGCTAGCGCTGCTTCGGGCTCTCCCCTTTCCAGGGCACGGAGACCGAGGAGTAAAGCGGGGGCTGCTTGAAAACTCTCGTTGCCTGCTGAACGCTCCGCAGCGCGGGCATCATCGAGGCGAACCTCCGGCTCTGCCAGCTCCTGCGATACAGAATGCGCAATGTTCCAACGCAACCAGGCCAGATACTCCCGAAGCCTTCGAGATAAAGGGCCAGTGGGCTGGGCGGCGATGCGTCGCTGCAGGTCGACGAGCATTTCGGTATTTTGCTGCTCGCGCTGGTCCAAGGCGGCATAGGCCAGAAGGCGAACCTCTTCCGCCTCATCGCGCAGGGCGCTGCGTAGCAGTCGTAACTGCTCGGCAAAACGAGAACTCATGATCTGTGACAGGGCCTCGACCCGTTGCTGGGTATCCCGCGCTCCTTGCAAACGAGCGGTAATAGCGCCGGGAGCAACCGGCGATGGTCGCAAACGAAAATCCCGAGCGGGAGGCGGCACTTGAATCGCTTCCACCTCGGCATCGCGAACGCGATGGGCTACAGAGCGCAGGGCCGCTGCATAAACCAGGGCCAGCAACGCGCCGATGAAAGGTAGGGCCAGAGCGAGGAGAAAAAAGAGGGCTGCCGCCAAACGCCGGCCTTGGCGATCGACAACCGGCACCAAGAGGCTGGCGAGCAAGGTAGCCAGCAAGACGAACAAAATGTCGAGCAGAAGCCAGTGCATCATGGCTGTAGCTCGAGCCAGCGCGTCAGCTGCTCTGCGGCAGGTCGTGCATCCACCGGCAGAAAATCGGCGCGCACGAAAGCGCTCTCCCATAGGGTTGCGCAGCATTTCTGCAGCTCCGCCTCGACTCTGGCGCGTTGCCCTTCGGCAGCGCTAGAGCCCGCAAAGGGGAGCAAAAGCAGTACCAGGAGATGCCCTTCACTCTCATGGACCCAAAAAATATCGAGACCGCGCCGTAGATTTTGAATGCGCCGGGCAAGCTCCTGCGCTTCCCGACCGGCACGAAACAGATAGCGCTGGCAGATACCAACCTCGGGTACGATCGCCGCAAGGCCGCACAGTTGCAGCAGATCCGCGGCAAAATCGACTGGGCAGTCCGCCCAGCGGACCAACAACTCCGCGGCGGCCGTGCGCGCGTCTCGGTAGTTGCAGAGGTACTGAAAGAAGACCTCGATAATCTTCATGCTCTCGAAGGTGATGGCGAAGAAGCTCATATCTTCAATGCAAAGAAGATCGCGGCCGGTCTTTTCGTGACCGTGGACATGTACGCTCAAATAGCGGTGCATGCGCTCCAGTTCCAGATCTGCAAGCTGCTGACTACGGCCCTCGGCCAGAGCAGCGCGCGCTACCGGATCGGCGCCGTCCCAGTCTGTTACTTTTCCTAGTGCGGCCAACTGCTGCGGGCGCGAAGCTCCGGCCTCCCAACGGTACCAGGATGCCACTTGCACCCCGGCCAGTTGATTCAGGAAATACAGCATTTTCTCGAAGACTGCCGGTGCCAAAGGAGCACGGCGCAGATCGTCGCGCAATTCCAGCAAGGCGCTGCGTACCGAGACGGGCTGATACAGCAAGCTTTGTTCTAAACGATCAAGCGAGGTGCGCGTTACATAGAGATCATCGGCCAGCTGACGCAGACGGGTAGCAGTGATTTCTTCCTGCAACACACGCCCGGCCTCACGCCGCACCCAATGAGAGGCGTATTCGGCAGCAATGAGGGTCAGCAAAAGGGTACCAGCTGCTACTGGTAGAGAAAGATCCAAGGGATAGGGATGCCACCAGGTGGCTGCCGAGAGGATGATTGCCGCCAGCGCTCCCGGCAAAAATTCGTAGCGCAAGGCGATAAGTAAGGGAACCAGCAGCAGCCAGGGGAAGGGCTGTTGCAGCAGCAACGGGTCTTGCGGCACCAGAAAATGGGTAAGCAAGAGCACCAAGACCGGCAGGAGAATGGCCTCCAGCCAGCCTTCGCCACGCCGCGGGATCGCTGTCACCAAACCCATGCTCAGCGCGCCAGGGCCCGATCCAGGAGACGCTGGAGCAAGCGTTGGGCGACCCCTCCGGTACCACCACGCCCAAGGCTGCCGCCATGCGCACTACCAACACCACTCCAGACCACTCGATCGTTGGCCACATCCACTACCCATAGGGTCAAGGCGACTTCCGGTTCGGCATTGATGCCAGCTCGGTAGGTCCACTCATCCACACTTCCCGCCAAGGCGTAGCGGGCGCCATTGCTGCGCGCCGCGGCCAGAGCGCTGGCGTACTCCTGCTTCCAATCACCTCCGAGCAGGTCTTGGGTGCGCGTATTGATGGGCAAATTGCCAACAACGTGCTCGCCATCACTCTGCAAAATTCCGGCAGCCAAAGCGGCGGCACGGGCATTGGCCATGGGCGTTTCGGTATTATTGGCAAAAGGGAGAACGGCCCACGCGAGATCCTGCGCCTTGGGCAGGGGTTTGGCCGTGCGTAGATCCATACCGGCACAGCCCGAAAGCAGTGCCATCACTCCTGCAAAAACCACCAGTGATCGCCATTTCATCATCGCACTCCCTCTATTCAAAAATAAAAGCGGTATCCCATCTTGAAAATCTGTTGGTTGATGGCCAGACCATTGCCCCCTTGCCCCTGGGAAAAGCCAATCCGCAATCGATCGGGCCCAAAAACCGGCGTGCTGACCCCGGTATCGAGCTGGTACTGCATGCCAAAGCGGGTGTTGTCGTAGACGCTCACTGCCAAGTACGGCGTCCAATTGCTATCGATGGCGCGCTCCCACTGCCCCCACTGTAGGCGCAGCCCAATATCCCCGTAGCTCCCGGGCAATACCGTATTGATGTTACGCACGTCCGGCGCAAGCGTCTGCGCGACGACACCTTCGAGCTGGCCGCTGCGGTGGAGATTGTGATAGTCGACGAAGGGCCCTAACTGCAGCTCCCAAGGCCCCAAGCCATGACGCCATAACAACGACGCTTCACCAAAGACATCGGAACCCAGATCGACTCCGTCTTGGCCCTGGTATTGTCGCCAGCCGGCGCCCACCCCCGCCATCCAGGAGCCGAGCTGCTGGGTGAGTTGCCATTCGATGCGATTGGACATTCCTGCTACGGCAAGAGCTGGACTTTGTAGGCTGCGATCGTGGTAGGCCAAAGTGCCGGTGAGCTCGCGCGTTGACGACCATTGCCAGCGACCCTTGACGTTTAGCGTCAGGTTGTTGCGCACCCCTTGATAACTGCCAACGAGTCCCCGGACATCCCAGTCGGGCTGCTGCCAGTACAAACCAATAGCCTGACGCCGACTCCAGGCCGGTACCGATAGCAACTGTGCCGAGCTTGACGCCGACTGCCGCAAGGCGTCGGCATCGAGTTGAATACCCCAAGCATTGCCAAGGGCGAGGCGACCGCGCAAGTGCGGGCCGATCTCGGTCAAGCCATTGAAACTCTGCCAAGCACCCGAGAGATCCGCATAACTTGCGCTCTTGCGGACGGCCTGCAGATATTCCCGCCGCAAGCGCCAATCATAGGGATCCACCTCCATAGCCGCCAGGGCGTCTTTACGCCCCTCGGCATATTGCCCCAAATCCATCTGCGCTTGCAGACGATCGCGAACCGGTAGACGCTCTGGGTGTTGCAGTAACTTTGCCATTTCCGGCTCATCGTGACGATGCAGGGCAAGGCTTAGTTTTGCCCAGTCGGGGGTGGGCTGGGGATTGTTTTGGATGAGCACTTGTGCCAATCCCCAATAACCCTGGGCCAGGGCCCAAGAGATGGCGGGCAAATAGTCGCCCCGCTTTGCCTCGGCCAAAAGCACGCGACGGGTGGCATCGCCGAGACTGGGCGAAGAGGAGAGGCTATCGGCCAGGGTATGCAGGGGGTCATCAGCGAAGGCCGCTACCGTTGTAGACGCAGGCGCATGCACTTTTTCGATGGCGGCCGAGGAAATCGGAGCCCCCGCCGACATCAGGCCGGCGGAAGTCGGATCAGCGGCGGATTCGGCAGCCAGTACACCGGGGGCATAGCACAGTACCCCTAACCCAGAAACCAGAAAATAGCCGTAGTCGCGTCGACTCATGGCTGCGCTCCCGACGGCTTGCGCTCAAGTTCCTGGTAACTCTGCCAGGCTGCCAGGCGACGTTGCGACCAAGCCAAGCCCGGGCTACCGCTTTCTGCCCAAAGACCCGCCTGCTGCAGGAGCGCTTGCGGCGTGTTCTTCCGCGCCGTGCCCCCCTGCACAAAGAGTGCTGCACGATTTTGCCCAATGCGCTCCAAGGCATTGGCAACCGCGTCCCGCAGCCCTGGCGCCGGATGCAAGGTAGCACCCACCAACAGGGCGCGTAGGGCCGCGATGCGACCATGGTCGATGAGCATCCACAACAGATTGCTTTGCGCCAGCTCGTCTTCGGGATTGCGGCGCAAGGCCTCGGCGTAGGCGCGTCCGGCCCGTTCGTAATTTCTCTGGGAACTCGCCCATTGCCCCATCGCCATCCAGTACGCGCTATAGGTGCGGATACCGTCTGGATCATTGTGGGGAATCTGTTGGAGCAGGGCCCCGAGCTTTTGCCACTCTTGCGCGGCGCCGGCGTAGTAGATGGCCTCAAAATAAAAAAGCGGCAAGTGGTAGCGCTGCCAGCCTTGTTCCGCAACATGCATGGCCGCCTGGGCGTTTTCCTTACCACTCAGGAGTACCAAGCGTTGCAGGTCGTACTGGCTGGCAGCACCCAGTAGATACAGTGTCTTCTCTGCCGCAAAAGCGGCGGGATCGTCGTGAATTTCCCAAGCGAGCAAGGCATAGAGTTGCCAGAAGGGGACATCATCGAGGCTGGCCGAGGCGCGCGCCTGCTCCAGGGCCTGAAAGGCTAGGTGATAGTTGCCCTGCATCGACAGCAGTCGTGCCTCCTCCACGGCCGTGTGGGGAGTCGACCCATAGAGCGTGGCGCTGCGCTGCAAAGCAGCGAGGCTTTGCTGAACCTGCCCCAGTTGGTAGCTTAGATAGGCCTTCTGTTCGAGAAGATAGCGGCGCGGACCACCGCGCTGCAGAGCAGCATCGATATCGGCCAAGGCTTTGTCGGGCTCTCCCAACTCGCCGTAGGCAAATATTAAGGACTTCCAATCGGCGTCACTGAGGGTACCGGCGCGCGCAGCAGGGCTGAGAAGTTGAACCACCAGATCCGGGCGCGACAGGCTCACCGCCAGGGTAATCGCCTGCCGACTGGCCGCCGCGTCGCCGTGTTGCGCAAGCCAGGTCCATTGGGTGAGAGCCTGCTCCCGCTGTCCCAGCCACAGCGAGACCTGAATCAGCCGCTGGCGCCATTGCCGATCGTCTGGTCGCTGCAGAACAGCCGTGTAGGCCAAGCGATACGCCTCCTGCAGGCGATGAGACTGGAGAAAAGCGCTATAGGCAAGGTCGTAGAGCTTGGCGGAGTATGCCCCCGGAAAAGGCTGCACCACGATGGGTGGCTTGTACCAGGAGGGGGAAACGCCGCCCTGGTCCAGATACGCCATGCCCTTGCCCGTCTTCTGACTCTGCTGCAGATCGGCAGCGAAAGCGTCGGCAACTTCCTTCTGCTGCAAGTACTTGGCTCGCCACTGGGCGTCATCGGAGGCGAGACTTCCGGGCGCCTTCCACCAGTCCTGCGGAACGCTGGGACTCGCATGCGCCAGCACCGGTAAGGCGAGCCAGAAGAGCAGAGTGATCTTTCGTCTCAAGAGGGCTTTCTTCCCTGTTCTGGCCGCACCAACTCGCTGTGCAGCCACTGTGCCGCCAAGCTCGGCTGGCCGGCCGCCATGGCGAGTCGGGACATAAAAAGGACCACTTGGCGATCTTGCCAAAGCCCCGGCCTGCGGGCGAGCAGAGCTTGGCAACGGGTCAAGGCGACGGCAGCGCTCGCTCCTCCCTGTAACCATTGCCCCCCTTGCAGGAGCAGCGCCTTCTGCCGCGCAGGACTAGGCGTTTGTGCTGCGAGATCGAGCAAGATCTGCCCTGCCGCTGCCGCATCGCCTCCCGCTGCCAGGGCTTGGGCGGCCTGCCATTGGCCCTGTGGCGCAAAGGCTGGATCGGCTTTGGCTGCTGCGATCCAAAACTTGGCACTCAGCCCATACGCGCCAACGGCAAAAGCGTCTTTGGCCAAGGAGCGTAATTCTGCAGGCGTCCAACCGCCGAGCTGGAGCAGTCCATCCAGCAGGGGAAGCAGCCCAGCTTCTGCGCGCCGACGCGCTGGCGATTGGGGAGGAATGGCGAGGGCTTGGGTTTGGGCGATCTGCCACTGGAGCAGCCTAGCCTGACGATAGAGAGGGTTGTTCGGATTTGCCAATATAGGGGCAATTTGCCGTACGGCAGCGGTGAACTGACCACTCTGCAACATCAGGGTAGCGCTTTGCATTTGCGCGTGAGCATCCGCGGCAGACTCACTGAAGGCCCGACGGCCATGCCAGCCATACTGCCAAGCCACCGCGAAAACTACCGTAACGACTAGCGCGCCAAAAAGGAGAAGGCTCGCCGGTCGAAAGAGGCGCATTCGCGCCTCGACGTTGCGCTCAGGAGCAATGGACATCGATGCGAACATGCTGCGCAGGACTTTGCACTTGGCCGGAGCCCGTTCATATGCACATACCGACGGCCATTGGGCGTCGAATCATAGCCGGCTATGCCCTGACTCCTGCGCAAATCCGGATATCCCAGTGCCTTGGGCATGCGCAATTCTTGCAGAGCCTGCGCACCGCCAATCCAGAAGCCGTCTCCTTGGCGGGCAATGCGAATCGTGAAGAAGTTGTTGGCGATCTTGGCATAATCCGCCACATAAACCGGCGTAATGGACTGCGTCAGCACCCAGTCGTAGACCTTTTCCAACGCCGAGACGGAAGCCAGTTTCGTCGCCGTATACCAGTGGGTATAGATATCGATGGGCTTGAGCCGATGCGGCTTGTTCGTCATCTCAAAGGTTTGAATGACGTTGATGAGTCCCCAATAAGGGCCATGCCACTGATTGGTGAAATAATCTTCATTGGCATCGGGGGCAAAAACCTGCAGCCATTTGCCGCGAAAAATGCCAATGGGCGGGACAGCGGTAATGCTGGGGTCCTTTTTGCTGATGTAACTGGCACCGCCATTGATGTTTTCCAGCCCGGCCTGGTAGGCCAAGCCCACCACCTGTGCATCGGGTTCGCAGTCGCCAGACCACTGGTCGATCACCACTTGTTTACCCGGCGGCGCCAGATGTTTGTCGATCCATTTGGCTGCCCCCACCGCCTCCATATAGGGGCTGAACTTGTACCCCGGTACCGGCAGATTGATACCCGGAAAATCCTTTCCTGCCTCGATGGCCGGCCAGTTGAAAGGATGCGACCACATATGGGAGCCAATCTCGACATAGGGTAGACGGAAGACTTCCTGAGCGACCTTGGTACCCAACGGCGCAAGAGCAGGATAGAGCCCGCGATCGCCCGGCAACAAATCACCGACAATAATCGAGCCCGTGAACGGCAATTGGTATTTTTTGAGGATCCGGTCCATGTAGACCTGGCCGGCAATGTGGTAAGGCGGGAAATCAGCGCGACTCACAAAACCATCACCATCAGCGTGGGCCATAAAAAGGCGCCGACCGCTCTCGGTGGTGATATCGGGCACGGGCATATCGGGCAGACGAAAAGCTTGCCGATACAGGGTGAAGGGGTCGATCAGCCAGCGGGTGTCTTTGTTGGGCAGGGTAGTGAGGAGATACGGATTGAGCGCGTAGCCGCCCCAGGGCGTAATGGCCGCCGCATCTTCGCGGGCGCCGCTGCTATCTTGCAGTTGCAGCCATACCTTACTCCCCTCCGGGGCCTGGGTAGCCAGAAAATCCCGAGGATTTGGGGTAATGGGCATCTCATAATTCATCGGCGCGGCGGCGTGCAACAAATGCACAGATGTCGTATCGACGCCGTTGGGTGCTGCCATTCCCAACGCCTGAAATGCCTTGGCGTCTAGGTCACTCTGGAAATCTCCCAGAAGTAGAACAGGAATCCCCTGCCCTTTGGCGGCACGGATCCAATCCGAAAGGGCAGCGACGTCATCCACCGGGTCGCCATCACTCCAGAAGATTACCCCCGCGTATTCCCCGGGAACCGGAGCCGGCGGCAACCCTTGGGCTAGACGCCGAAATTCCGGGATGTAGCCGAGATATTCCAGGGGCATAACGCCATTAGCGAAAGGGGTACTGTACTCCTCTGGTTGAGTGCTGTTGAAGAGAATCAACACCTTACGCGGTATTGGTTCGCGTAGCCCGGCGCCTACGGCAGTGAGCTCGGGATTGCTGACATAAGGAATGAAGCCTGCTTTGCGGATCCGCTCTGCATCCTCCCACCAACCTTTCCGGTTTAAGGTCGGGGGCATGTAATCGACAACAACCACCGGCAGTCCATAGCCCTGGGCTTTGTGCAGTTCTTGTAGCAAAGCGCTGCGCTCGGTTTCCGGGACCTGGGTGTATTGGTGACCGGCTTGGCTCCAACTTTGGTACAGGGACTCGGCCAAGACCGCAACGAGATCTTGATGAATTTGTGGAAGCACCGAAAAACCACGATTGGCAATGAGTTTGGCATTGGGATGTGCGGCCTTGATGGCCCGAATCAGGTCCACCAGCCCCTGTTCTTGCGCGCGCCGCGCCGCACCCTGGGTAACGGACTCGTACGAATCCAGGGTGTCGAGAAAAAATCCGCGATAGCCCTGCGCCCAGATGGGGTCGACTACCTGCTGCAACAGATACGTTCGGCAACTGGCCTTGGCCAAATCGATGATCTTGCCGCCCCACTGGGGATTGCTACCCAAAACGCAGTCCGAAGGCAGCTGCGCGTAGCGCGCATCACCAGGAACCGTCTCGCCCACACTCAGGTAGGAAAACACCTGCTGCCCCGGAAGATCACTCGGTAAGCGCTTCGCGCTCGGGTTGACGATGAGCCAATCGAAATCGTGAAAGGCGGCCGGTACCGAGCCCGATCCATAATACAGACCAACGCTGGGCAGAGGCACCTGCGGCGCCGCTACAGCCTGCGCGCAGCCGAACAGCAGCGCGCAAAGAATACTGGCCAGCCACCGGATGGGGTTCGCCACCATACAATCTCCCAATTGGAACACTCCCTACGCACGCAGATAGACGACCTTGTGGCATGGGTCAAGGTCGCTTGTATTATTTTTTTAACGAAGCTAGATTTTTATTATCACAAATGAAACGGTTTTGCAAAGCGAACCGTAGACGCGACAGGTACTAGTCTACTCCATCCGCAGCTGACCCGGGAAAGGCTTCGCCGGTGCCCAAGGCCTCGGCGCGATCGGCAGGCACCCCAATTTCGCGCGCGGCCTGGGTCATCATGCGCCGATAGTAGTAGCGCGCCAGAGCGGGATCCTTGGCAACTCCCAGCCCTTTTTCATACGCCAGGCCCAGATCGAAGTCTGCCCGGCCCTCGCCCAAGTCGGAGGCAACGCGGTACCAGTGCAGGGCTTGCCCCCAATCCTTGCCTACCGTGGTTTCTTGCTTACAGATGGGCGGCGCGTAGAGGGTACCCAGATAGAAGGCCGCCTCGGGGTGACCGTTTTGCGCCGCCGCCTGCAGCTGCAGCAAGGCCTGCGGATCCTGTTCGGCGCGGTTGCGTAGGGCCTCCCAGTCGTTGGCCCAAGCAGATAGGCTCGAGGCAAGGGCTACCAGAGTGATGATTCCAGCTGCGCGTCTCATGCGCCGGCGTGCTCCCGGGTAGCGTGAAAGGTGATTTCCGGCCAGCGCTCCATGGTCAACTCCAAATTTACCCGCGACGGCGCCAAGTAAGCCAAGCGATTGCCAGCATCCTCTGCAAGATGCTCCTCGAGCTTGCGGGTGAATTCCGCCAAGCGCTTGGCATCTTCGCAACGTATCCAACGCGCCGTTTGCACCGTAACCGGCTCGAAGCTGGCCTCGACCGCATATTCCGTTTTGAGGCGCTCGGCAACCACGTCGAACTGCAACACGCCCACGGCGCCCAGGATCAAATCCCCCCCTTGCAGTGGTCGGAAGACCTGGGTAGCGCCCTCCTCCGCCAACTGCTGCAAGCCCTTTTGTAGCTGCTTGGCCTTGAGAGGATTGCGCAACCGCACGCGGCGAAAGAGCTCCGGTGCAAAATAGGGAATGCCCGTGAACTGCAGCTCCTCGCCCATACTGAAGCTGTCGCCAATCTGGATGCTGCCGTGATTATGCAAACCGATGATATCGCCGGCATAGGCGTCTTCCACCAACTCGCGCTCCCGCGCCAAAAAGGTGATGGGATTATGGATCTGGATTTCTCGCCCCAGGCGTAAATGGCGCACCCGCATACCGCGCTGAAAATGCCCAGAGCAGATACGCAAAAAGGCAACGCGATCGCGGTGTTGCGGATCCATATTGGCCTGAATTTTGAACACGAAGCCAGAAAACCGCTCCTCTGCGGGCTCGACGCTGCGCGTCGTAGTCGGGCGCGGGAGTGGCGCCGGCGCCCAATCGATCAACGCTTGCAGAAGCTCCCGCACGCCAAAATTGTTGATGGCCGAGCCAAAAAACACCGGCGTCAGCCGCCCCGCCAGAAACTCATCGAGGTCAAAAGGATTGGCTGCCGCACGCAAGAGCTCGATTTCCGCGCGCAAATCGGCAATTTCATCGGGAAAACGCTGATCGAGCAGGGGGTTGTCGAGCCCGGCAATGAGCTCGAACTCTTGTTCGCGGGTTTCGAGACCGGGCGTAAAGACCAGCATCTCGTCTTTGAGCAAGTGGTACACGCCGCGGAAACGCTTGCCCATGCCCACCGGCCAGGTAACCGGGGCGCAGGCAATGCCAAGCACCGATTCGACCTCGTCCATGAGCTCCGTGGGGTCGCGGCTCTCCCGGTCAAATTTGTTCATGAAGGTGATGATAGGGGTATCGCGCAGGCGGCAGACCTCGAGCAACTTGATCGTCTGCGCCTCCACACCATTGGCGGCATCGATGACCATGAGCGCCGAATCCACCGCCGTCAGCACACGATAGGTATCTTCCGAAAAATCCTGATGCCCGGGGGTGTCGAGGAGATTGATGACGTGACCTTGGTAATCGAACTGCATTACCGAACTGGCCACCGAGATACCGCGACTTTTCTCGATATCCATCCAATCGCTGGTGGCGTGGCGACTGCTCTTACGCGCTTTGACCGTACCCGCCATCTGGATCGCTCCGCCAAACAGCAAGAGTTTTTCCGTGAGGGTAGTCTTACCCGCATCGGGGTGGGAGATGATGGCAAAGGTGCGACGACGACGGATTTCGTCGACGGTCAGGGGGCGCGACAGCGCCTCGGCAGTTTCAGACATGTTGGTTAGCTCTCAGACAGCGTGGAGAGGGAGGAATTCAGCGTCAAAGACAGCACCAAGGCATCTTCCCGACCCTCTTTGTTGCGATAATACTGCAAACGCACGCCAATTTCATGGAAGCCGAATTGATGGTAAAGGGCTTGGGCGGCAAGATTGGAAACCCGCACTTCGAGGAAGGCCCGTTCTGCCCCGAGCTGTTGGGCACGACAGAGCAAATGCTCGAGCATAGCGCGACCGAGACCGCGGCGACGCCACTCGGGATGCACGCCAAGGTTGAGGATGTGCGCCTCCGCTGCCCCCACCGAGAGGACACCGAAACTGCGCAAGATGCCATCGGCGTCGGAGTCGACCCAGGCATCATAACCCGCGAGGAGGCAGTCGCGAAAAATGCCTCGGGTCCAGGGGCCAGGAGAAATCTCCGCCTCCAGCGCCGCCACGGCATCCAAGTCCGCCGCCGTCATCACCCGCAAGCTCACCTTTGCCGTGCCTCCTCCGCTTGCGACGGGCGCAGGTACCGCGGCTCCACCGCCTCGGGGCGGACGCCGACCAGGCCATCCGCTGCCTCGCGGCGCGCCAAGGCGAGAACCTGGGCCGCCGCCGGGTAGCAATCAGCCCGCCAGCACAAGATCCGGGGCCAGCGATCCGCATAGACCGACCAGCCCGTACCCAGCCCCAGCCACTCCCCCTCTGCCGACGGCCAGCCAAGAAGCTCCGGTCGACAAACCTGCTCGGCGCCAAGGGGCTGCGGCATGCCCGCGGCATCGGGCACAAAAGCGGCGGCGTAGACTTCGCCCCGACGCGCATCGAGGGCAACGAGCACCGACCGATTTGGGACGGAGGCAGCCAAAGCCTGCAGGCTGGAAATGGGGTAGATTGGCCGCTCCGTGGCAATGGCCAAGCCCTGCACAGTACTGACCCCCAAACGCACGGCGGTAAACCCCCCTGGCCCCACGCCAACCGCAAAGGCATCGATTTGCGCCAAGCGCACACCCGCTGCGGCCAAGAGTCCGTCGATCATCAGTAAGAGCAGCTCACTGTGGCGGTTGGGGGCAACGATCAGGTCCTGCCACACGCGCTTGCCGTCAAAAAGCGCCACGGAGCAGGCTTCGGTCGCCGTCTCGATGGCCAGCCATGTCTTCATTCCGCGTTCTGCTCCCAAAAGCGCTGCACCTCGGCCAAGCTAGAAGTTTGCCGCATCAGCGGCAGGCTCTGCAAAAAGATCCGCCCGTAGCCTTTGCTGCGCAAACGCGGATCACAGAGCATCAGCACACCCCGGTCTTGCTCGGAGCGAATCAGGCGCCCCGCGCCTTGGCACAAGGCGATGACCGCCTGCGGCACCTGGAGCTCCATAAACGGATCTCCCCCTTGGGCACGCAGACGCTGCAGGCGTGCCTGCAAGACCGGGTCGCCGGGGCTGGCGAAGGGCAGCTTGTCGATGATGACGGTAGAAAGCGCCTCCCCTTGCACATCGATCCCCTCCCAGAAGCTGGCGGCACCGAGGAGAACGGCATTACCGGCGGCGCGAAAACGCTCGAGCAAGCGCGCCCGCGGTGCCTGCCCCTGCACCAGCAAGGGATACGTCAAACGGCCAGCGAGAAACGCCGCTGCCTCCTGGAGGGCGCGATGGCTGGTAAAGAGCAAAAAGGCCCGGCCTTTGCTTGCCGCCAGCACCGGTAATGCTGCCTCCAAGCAGGCGCGGGTGTAGCCGGGATCATTGGGCTGGGGCAGGCCCGCGGGCAAGTAGAGCAATGCCTGCCGCGCATAATCGAAGGGCGCCGGCGCCAAAAAATCGCGACTCTCCTCGAGCCCAAAGAGCCGCCGCGTTTGCGTAAAATCGCCGCCGATGCGCAGGGTGGCACTGATGAGCAGCACCGTCGCGAACTGCGCAAAAAGGCTTTTTTGCAGGGTCTCGCCGGGGTCGAGGGGAGTCGCGTGGAGGAGCAGGCCGCGGCCGCGGCGTTCACACCATCGTACCTCGTGTTCGTCGCGCCCGGCAGCGGCAAACTGCGCCAATACGGTCTGCAACTCCTCCCCGCGTCGACTACACTGCTCGAGCTTCTGGCCTCGGACGGCCGCCGCTCGCAGTGGCCCCTGCAGCGCTTCGGCGCTGCGCAGCAGGGCGCGAAACTGTTCCGCCAAGCCGGAATCGGCATCGGGATGCCACTCCTGCCGCCCTTCC
This sequence comes from Candidatus Igneacidithiobacillus chanchocoensis, assembly GCA_038447835.1. Taxonomy (GTDB): domain Bacteria; phylum Pseudomonadota; class Gammaproteobacteria; order Acidithiobacillales; family Acidithiobacillaceae; genus Igneacidithiobacillus; species Igneacidithiobacillus chanchocoensis. The sequence goes on from JAWNZB010000019.1 coordinate 22,933, forward strand.
CCAGCGGCCTCCTGCCAGCTTTGTACGGCGCGCTCCCAGGCCTGCGTCTGGGCCAGCAAGTCGGCATCATCTGCGGCTTCCGTCAACGCCGCCATACGGCTGTCGCGCCCCCACTCGAGGAGACGATGGGCACTCAAATGCTGGCCAAAAAACTGTGCCGTTAGCTCCGGTAGCTGATGCGCTTCGTCCACGATCAATGCATCAGCCGATGGTAAGAGATCCCCCTTACCCTCGGACTTCAGGGCAAGATCCGCCAACAGCAGATGGTGATTGACCACGATCAAATCGGCTTCTTGCGCCTGTCGTCGCGCCTCGAGTACTGGGCAACGACTCTGCTCCGGGCAGTCGGCACCCAGGCAATTATCCCGCGTGGAGGTCACTAGCGGCCAAACGGCGGAATCCTCTGCCACCCCCCGCAGCTCTGCTATATCGCCCTCCCGCGTGCTGCCGGCCCAATCCGCCACCCGCAGCAGATCACGATGCAGCGTAACGGCCACCCCGCCCTGTAAGGCCTCCTGCAAACGCTGCGGGCAAAGGTAGTTGCTCCGACCTTTGAGGCGCAGCACCCGCAGCGATTGTGGCCAGGCACGCCCGAGTAGCGGCAGGTCCTTTTCCAGAATCTGATCTTGCAGGGTGCGGCTCCCAGTCGAGACGATTACCTGCTTGCCGGAGAGCAGGGCCGGCAACAGATAGGCAAAACTCTTGCCGGTACCGGTTCCGGCCTCGATCAAGCCCACCCCACCGGCAGACAGCGCCACCGCGACTTCGGCAGCCATCTGCTGCTGCTGTGGGCGTACCCGAAAGCCGGGCAGCAGGGCCGCGAGCGGACTATCCCTGCCCAGTAGGGCGCTCCAGTCATGCACGGCAATATGACCGCAGGACGATGAGCCGCAGCCCTCGACATCGCATTTGCGGCAAGCTACCCTGCCGTGCATGTATAAGCGTCGTGCTCGCGTTGTCTTTTTGCATGAACAATGCCCGGAAATTGCTGACCGCGCCGTCGTATGGAGCAAGCAGCACGGTAGCGAATGGTTGGAAGCGCAACATGAATACCAAGATCGTGAGTGGCCTGATCTTTTGATCCTATTGGATGGACGCGCGCCAGACAAGCTAGACCCACCCGCGCATACCCGCGTCAAGTCCTGGCCACTCGGGGCCGATTGGGAAAGCGAACTGGAAAAACGGGTGTTGGGGATGATCGGCGGCTTTCGTCTACTCGCCCGGCTCGATGCCAGCAAGGCGCCTGGGCAATCATTCTGATTCTGTCCCAACTTGGGCATTCCGCCCGCAAAATTTGTCCAGCACAGACCATGAGCAAAAGGCTCATCGACCCGTTTGCGGGCTTTGCCGTACGGCCCCATTATTGCTTAAATGAATCTGTAAATAATGAATCATCGCAAAACCGGGAGGCAACCGCACCATGTCTGTTCAAGCAGAACAGCCGCTCACGCGTTTCGAAAAATCCTTCCCCAGCAGCCAAAAGCAAAATTTGGCCTGGGCCCTGTTTCTAAGCCTTGGCGCGCTCGGCATTTGGGTCACATTCCGCGCCCAGTTCTGGATGTGGCAATACATCGTGCTCGGCCTATGGTACGCCGGGCTCTTGTGGTTTGGCCTCAAATGGCCGCATTTTCGTCTCTTTACACTCGTAGTACTGGCCATTGCCGGTAGCGGCGTCGGCCTCTACGCCCTCGGCTACAACAATGGCAACAGCCTGCTTCTACGCTATGTTCTGCATAGCAACGCGATGTTCGATTGGATGAGCGGGGCCATTCTCATCAGCGCCATCGGCTACTACGCCTACTTGTTTCGCGGCAGTGAAACCGGCGGTCTTTGGGGCCAACGTTTTGCCTGGACCGCCGCTGCCCTGGGCTTCGCAGGACTGGCCATCCGCTGGCGCGAGACCTACATCGGCCATCCCAGCTGGGGGCATATCCCGGTCAGCAACATCTACGACGTCATGGCCCTGTTCTGCGCCATGACCATTCTGTTTTACCTGTACTATGAGGAAGACACCGAAAGTCGTGGACTGGGCGCCTTCGTGCTCCCCCTAGTCTTGATTGCCGATATCTTTTTGCTCTGGGTGGGAGCAGCCTACCACCTCGATCGCATCGCGCCTCTGGTGCCGGCTCTGCAAAGCTTCTGGATGAAGATTCACGTACCGTCGATGTTCGTCGCCTACGCGAACTTCTACATCTCGGCCATGGCCGGGCTTGCCTACCTGCTCAAAGATCGCGCCCTCGCGCATGGGGGGTTTTTGCGCGATCGCCTGCCGAGCCTGGAGATTCTCGAACGTAGTTTTTCCGGGACCATTGCCTTTGGCTTTCTGTTTTTTACCGTTGGCACCATCTTGGGTGCGGTATGGGCCGCCAAGGCCTGGGGTGGTTTTTGGTCCTGGGATCCCAAAGAGACCTGGGCATTGATCGTCTGGCTGAATTATGCTGGATTTCTCCATGCCCGCAGCCAAAAAAATTGGCACGGTCGGCCCATGGCTTGGTGGGCGGTCATCAGCCTCGTTGTCGTTACCTTTTGCTTTATTGGCGTCGATCTCTTTCTTGGCGGCCTACACTCCTACGGCAAACTATAGACCAACTCGTGATTGGGGCGGATGTTACCGCCCTTTTCCCGTTTTTTTCGGTAGGACTTTGCTCGCCTGCTGGCTGCGCAAATAGTCTTCATAGCTGCCCTTGAAATCTTCAATCCCGTGCGCAGTAAATTCGATGATGCGCGTGGCCAGAGACGAGACAAACTCGCGGTCGTGACTCACAAAAATCAATGTGCCATCGTACTTTTCCAAGGCATTGTTGAGCGCCTCAATAGACTCCATATCTAAATGATTGGTCGGTTCGTCAAGAATAAGAACGTTGGGTTTTTGTAGGGTCAGCTTACCAAAGAGCATGCGCCCCTTTTCGCCACCGGAGAGCACCTGTACCTTGCGATCCACCTGATCCTGCCCGAACAGGAGTCTCCCCAAGACCCCGCGAATAGTCAGATCATCGTCCTTTTCGCTACGCCATTGGCTCATCCACTCGAATAGACTGAGCTCCGCAAGGAATTCGGCCGCGTAATCTTGAGGAAAATAACCGATTTTGGCATTCTCTGCCCATTTGATCACCCCCGCATCGATTGCGAGTTCCCCCAAAAGACAACGTAAAAGCGTGGTTTTTCCCAAGCCATTGGCACCGATAATCGCCACCCGCTCCCCCGCTTCGATGTGCAGACGTAGCTTTTGAAATAGCGGCGATTTACCAAAGCTTTTCGCCAGTTCTTTGCCATCCAACGCGTGGCGGTAGAGCTTACGTTCTTGCTGAAATACCAGATATGGACTCTGCCGACTGGAAGGCTTGACCTCTTCCAACTGGATCTTTTCTAGTTGCCGAGCGCGAGACGTCGCTTGCTTGGCCTTCGAGGCATTGGCAGAAAACCGGCTGACAAAACCCTGCAACTCCGCGATTTTTTCTCGCTTTTTATCATTTTCCGTCAATAATTGCTCGCGAACCAAAGTTGAAGCGCGCATATACTCATCATAATTCCCCGGATAAATACGCAGCTCGCCGTAATCCAGGTCAGCCATGTGTGTGCAAACACTATTCAAAAAGTGGCGATCATGGGAGATAATAATAATGGTGCTATTGATCGTCCCCAAAAATTCTTCCAACCACTGGATGGTATGAATATCCAAATTATTGGTGGGCTCATCGAGTAGCAGAATATCGGGGCCTGCAAAAAGCGCTTGGGCAAGGAGTACACGCAATTTCCAGCCGGGGGCAACGGCAGACATTTTTCCCTCGTGCTGCTCGAGCGGAATGCCAATGCCAATCAGCAATTCCCCTGCCCGCGCTTCGGCCGAGTAGCCATCGAGCTCGGCGAAGTCTCCCTCGATCTGGGCAATGGCCATGCCCTCTTCATCACTCCACTCGCCAAGGCTGTAGAGACGATCGCGCTCTTGCTTAACGCGCCAGAACTCTTCATGCCCCATCAGGACGGTATCGAGCACCGTACAGTCCTCAAAAGCGAATTGGTCTTGCCGCAACTTGCCCAGACGCTCGCCACTGCGCAAACTCACATTGCCAGAGCTGGGTTCGAGATCACCGCCAAGAATTTTCATGAAAGTGGTTTTCCCACTCCCATTGGCACCGATCAGACCGTAACGATTACCGTCGCCAAATTCGACGCTCACATTTTCAAACAGGGGCTTGGAACCAAACTGCATGGTCAATTGATGGGTGCTGAGCACAGAAACTCCGGGGGGCAGATAGTGACGATATCGGGGGCGATGATAGCACCGAAGCTCGGCCAGAGGGACAGTACGCAACAGAAAACTTCACGACGGAGGCTTTTTCTCGTCCGAGAAACCGGCGGTAGCACTACCTTGCAATAGCTGCCATGCCGATGTGGACCAAGAAATGGCCGCAAGAAAGAATACCTGAAATACCAGACGAGCGTTCAGAAGCCAGACAGGAACACTCGGATAGTTCTGCCAGTGGAGCGCCATGTGCACATTTGCCGGGGTAACCGCGATGGTAAGCAATACCAAGCCTATTCCGGCAATCGCCCGCGTTCGTTGCCATAGGATTCCCAACGCGCCAAGCAACTCAAAAATCCCACTGACATATACCGCAAGAACGTGGAGAGGAAAATACTCGGGGATAATTCCTGCCTCCGCGTGGGTAAAAATGAAGTGTGCGAAGCTTCCTAAAAAGAACCACAGAAAAACAAATCCAAGAATCACTCGCCGCAGCCAAGCAATTTTTCCACGGGCAAGCGCCACTGTCCATCCCCTTCTTCTGGCCAATGCCCCCTCGCCCGAGACGAATGCGGTGTCGCAATCGTCCAGACGAGAGTCTCTCAGGCCAACAACTAGCCTAAGGGACCGTTGGCGGTGACCACCTGTGGCTCCATTGCCGCGAGCTGTTTTAGAAGATAGTTTTGCGCTGGTTTGGCAATACCCTGCTTATCCATCGCCTTGATCATATCTTGCGCCAAATAATTGAAAGCTGCAGTAGTAACCTGCAATCCTTTGTGTGTTGCTGCCATGCTGGGCCCGGTGTAGGTACAAGGACCACCCACAATTTCACATACTTGTTGCGTTAAGTTGTACTTCAACGCCTTGATATTGGTGTGTGCGAAATATTCGTTGATGTGCGGATCTGCGGCAACATACCCCACGAAGGTGTTGATCAACTCCTTTACTCCTGGCCGCCCACCAAATGCGTCGCTGTAGTTCTCGATAGGCATTTTTATATCTGCCCGCTGAATGGAAGCCGCCGAAGGCGCCGCCACAGCAAGAGGGGAGATACCGATAACAACTGCTGCACAGAACCAAGGCAGGCTCTGACGCGCGATACGATAACGTAACATAGGTCTTTTACCTCGCAAATTTTGGTCTATCAGCTGGGAACATAGTCATAACAATAGCCTTCGGGACTGATTGCCCCGGCAACCAATTTGCAGGTGCCCATCGCTTTGTCGTTAGACCCCGGAACAAAATTTGCGCAATTACTACACATGTTGCTGCCGGAAGGGGTTCCCTGATAGTGCACCGACGCCTTGCTAGCAAGCGTGCCTGCCTCGGCTAACGGCGCGAATACCAAAGGCGCCACCGCTACGGCGAGCGCTACTTTACTAGTAGACTTCAGCCATTCCCGACGATTCATCGATTTTTCCATGAGTTTTTCTCCAATATTCTAGCCAAACTACTAACGTGCCTAACCCTTTTACTCTTACGCATGATTCCGAGATTCGGATGCGCGCAACGTACCGTCGTTATAAGCTCAGAAGCTGGTGGTCAGCGAGAGATAGAGTCCGCTCTGGCTCTGCTCGGTGGCAATCGTCCCCAGGTCAACATAGGCCGCGGTCAAAGACAGCTGCTTGTAGGGGAACCAAGCCACATAGACATCTTTCCAGGCACTGGTTTTCGAGACGGCATCTCCAAGTGCGTTGTTCCCAATCAACTGATTCTGTGGCATGGCGCGATATTCACCACCCAAGACCACATGCCGATTCAGGAAAACCCCCACCGAAGCTGCAGGCAAGACCTTGTAGCCCATACCATTAACACACCGAAGCCAAGTAGGCCCTGCTGATTAGCATTAGTGACTTGAATATTCACATTGGCCAACGTTGTCAGGCCAAAAATGCCATACAACCAAACCTTGGTGGCCGACAAATAATACGACATGGCATTTCTGGTGACGTGTAAGGTGTCTGCTAGATTTTTTGGCATTTCATTATGATGATAGTCGACCCCCACTGAGACCTGCGGCTCCCACCAGTTCTGGTCATAGAGAATGTTGCCGAATAGACGCACCTTCATACCGACAATATCTTGATTCAGCTGATAGTTTGACCCAAAAAATGCAGGGCCACTCAACTTGAGGGCGGCGGAAGTTGGTGTGCCGTAGGGCGGCGGGTTACCCCCTGTTGCCACATTTAGAATTCGGTTATCCAGCACCTGCCCGGTATTCCCCAGACTGAAACTTTGACGCGCAAAAGAAAGCTCGACGCGGTTGAAGATGCCGACCGAGGCGCCATAGGCGTCCATGTTGTAGTTGTTGAGCAGGACGTGAGAATAGAACGCAGTGCCATCAATCTGCTGGTTGGTACCATAACCAGAAATTACTGCCCATGGATTAATGCCACCACCGGCCGCACCATCTACGGCGGTTACCGCACCAGTCCCCAAAATGCGGCCCATGCCCAGCAAGGAGGCTTGGCCAATAGCGGCGGAAGCCGCCAATGGTGTAAAAACCAACGCAAATGCTACCGCGAGGGTAGCAGGCTGCGGCGCGCGGAAGTATTTTTTCATGACTGCTCCTTAGGTTGCAGCAAAAATCGGATCAACTATCTGACTCAGGACAAAGCCCCGCTACAACCCAAAATCGCGATCTTGGCTAGGGATTCGGACTGACCCTAGGGGTATACGCGGACTACCCAGATCCGGATGCAGAAGCCCTCGGGCTGCCGACCTCGTTCTGACCAAAGGAAAGAAACTCCCGCGTTATTAAGCTAGATGGCGATATCCCATCTGGTTATTTTCTTTTTCGATCATGACCGTCTTTAATAAACGCCACTACATCATCAAGCACTGGTGCCATCCAGCGTAGCGGCTTGGCGAATGCGCCAATAAGGGTCTCATGATTTACTCGACGGTACATTTTCAGCTCGACCGATACACCGGCCTTTTCTAAGGCTTTTGCCAACACCCCGGTGTTCGTTTTGGGGTTAACCAGATTGTCGTGTACCGCTGCTCCCAAAAAGGCTCTTGGCGCAGTTGGATCATCTGCAAAATCGATAGGCATGCTTTTGGCCGGATAATTGGGATAAAAGAAAATTGGGCGAACCGGCTTATAGGTGATTGGATAAAAGTTGTACGGTCCCGCTAAGCCAATCCAGCCACTAAAGATATGCGGCTGCAAACCTACCGCCGCAAGCCAGCGCGGATCTAACACTAGCATTGCCGCATTATATGCCCCGGCACTATGACCCATTAGAAAGAGGTCATGAATATTACCGTCGTATTGCGCTATATTGTGGTAGGTCCAGGCGACTGCACGCGCGTTGTCTTGTAAAAACGCCGGGTACCGCACCTCAGGATATAACCGATAGTTGGGTATCACCACGACCATACCGCGCGCCGCCAAGGCTTCGCCCACAAATGTATATTCTTGTTTGTCGCCACTATCCCAAGCTCCGCCGTAGAGAAAGATCACCACTGGGTAGCCTTGCGCAGGTTTGGGGTAACCATCTCTGGGCACTGGCATATACACATCAAGGTGCCCGCCAGACTGCTCTTGATAACGTATTCCGCGATCGATCTTGTACGTGCTGGTCGGTGTTAGCTGATTGATGATTTGCACTGGAGAGCACCCAGATAGTAACAAGGGAATTCCTGCGACAAAGGAAAAGAAGGCAGTAACGGGTTTGCGCTTCCGTCCTAGATAGCAGCTAGGCAACATTTCGGTACGCCGCCAGAGCCATTCCGATGACTGCGGCTGTCTTCCGCCAGGGAGCATGACCCAAAGATTTTTCCATCGACGCTGTCCTCCATGCGGATACTCGGGGCATTTCCCCAGCGTCTTTCTACGCAGCAGTAGTGCAAATAGATGCACAGCACGGCGACGAAGCGCTCCATCAGCGAGATTAATAGCCACGCGCGCAGCGTGGACGGCAGCGCCGCCACTACCCGTAAACGATGGACAAGAAAAAGCTCCTGGTACCTAAACAGACCAGGAGCGTTTGCCTGGGAAACTGCCTCGATTACGTCAGGAAATATTGATGCCGTGGGGCAGGCGGCG
>JAWNZB010000287.1:0-1086 GCA_038447835.1 Candidatus Igneacidithiobacillus chanchocoensis
GACAGATAAGCAATAGCTTGATCTACCTTTTCCTTCGCGACGCGCAAAGTGTAATCAATTGACCCTGTTCTGGCAATGATTTCCCAGACCGGCTCAAAGACCGTCGATGTATCAGCGCAAAGTGCTTCCCGCAGAATGGCCCGCTCTGCTGCCGTAGCATGCTGCATGGCATGAATGTAGGGTAGGGTCGCCTTGCCATCAGCGAGGTCATCGCCCCGATTTTTGCCCATTTTTTCGGCACTGGTGGAGTAATCCAGGGCGTCATCCATCAACTGGAAGGCCATGCCGAGCAGGGAGCCATAGTGCGCCAACGCCGTTTCCGCAGCCGCATCCAGGTTATTTACCAGTGCTCCAATACGCGCGGCCGCCTCAAAAAGCTTGGCGGTCTTAGCTTCAATGACCGAGAAGTACGCCTCGGGACTCAGATCAGGGTCGTTGGCATTCTCCAGTTGCGCGACCTCGCCCTGGGCGATAACGCTGGTGGCCTCCGCCATGGTGGCGAGGATACGCATATCGCCGTCCTGTACCATCATTTCAAAGGATCGGGCGTACAGAAAATCCCCGACGAGTACGGCGGCGGCATTGCCCCAGAGTTGATTGGCCGTCGCGTTGCTACGCCGCAACTCGGAACCATCGACTACATCATCATGCAGCAACGTGGCTGTATGGATGAACTCCACGACCGCAGCCAGAGGTACCGGGCGTGGGCCGCGTTCACCGCCCATACGCGCGGCCAGTAGCAGAACGATGGGGCGCAACCTTTTGCCACCGGCATTGATCAGGTAAGTGCCCATGGCCGGGATAGTCGGCACCCCGGAACGCAGTTGCTCCTGAATGACGCTGTTCACCGCCATCATATCGGACCGCACGAGGCGGTTGACTTCCTCCAAATCCATGCCCTGCTGCTCCCTCTCTGCCTGCTTCAGCACCTGCTCCACACCAAATGGTGCCAAGCTCGCGGCCGCAGGCGATTGTCGTTAGCGCGGCATAAGCTTGTCAAGCGCGGTCATCGGCTATCTTCAGCGCGGCCGGACAACTTGGCCGGAATCTCCAGGTGGCGTGATCTGGCCAGTTGCCGCAATACTT
>JAWNZB010000102.1:0-6043 GCA_038447835.1 Candidatus Igneacidithiobacillus chanchocoensis
GATCACCCCACCCACCAAGGCGAAGGGGATATTGACGAAGATCAGGACCGATTGACGTAGAGAACCGAAGGTAGTCATCAAAATTGCGAAGATGAGGATCAGAGCCATGGGTACAACCAGGCTCAGGCGGGCCGCGGCACGCTGCTGATTTTGAAATTGCCCCCCCCATTCCAGGCGGACACCTGCGGGTAAAGGTAAGCGCTCGGCCACAGCTCGCTGGGCATCACCGACAAAGCCTACGAGATCCCGGCCGGTCACATTGGCCTGCACGGCTGCAAAACGACTGCCGTTTTCGTGCGCGATCTGCACCGGTCCCTGAATGGCCTGCAATCGCGCCAAACTCTGCAAAGGGAAACTCACACCCTCGGCGTTGCTGATGTTAACCATCCCAAAAGACTCGGGATTGCGCCGTAAATCGTCTCCCGCTCGGAGCAGCAAGGGAACGGGGCGCACCCCTTCCAAGAGCGTGCCTTGGGCCTGGCCCTCGAGCAGCGCGCGTAGGTCTCCCTCCAATGTTCGCGCGTCAAAGCCAGCGCGCCCCAATGCGAGGCGATCCAGCTCTACATTCAGGTATTGCACCCCCTCGGGGCGGGCGGCAAGCACCTCCGCCGCTCCGGGCAGGCCACGCAGCACGGTGGCGACTTTCTGGGCCAAATCACCAAGCTGAGCGATGTCCGGACCGTAAATTTTCACGACCAGATCGCCACGAGAGCCAGTGAGCATCTCCGAGACCCGCATTTCAATGGGTTGCGTGATGCTGTAGTCAAGGCCGGGAAAGCCCGCCAAGACTTGCCGCATGGCGGCGGTCACCGCTTCTTTATCGCCGCGCCACTCCTTGGCTGGCTTGAGGACGAGAAACATATCCGTTTCATTGAGACCCATGGGATCTAGACCGAGTTCATCGGCGCCACTCCGGGCAATCACGGAGCGAATCTCGGGCACACCGTTGAGGAGAGCATGCTCCACTTGCAGGTCCAAAGCCGCCGCCGCACCCAAGGAAATGGACGGCAGTGTCTGCAACTGAACGATCACATCTCCCTCATCCAGAGTAGGCATAAAAGTCTTGCCAATGCGCGTATAGGCAAAGCCGGCTGCGAACAGAGCGACGATAGCCAGGGCATAGACCAAGCGACGGTGGCTGAAGGCAAAATCCAGCACCCCGCTATAAGCGCAGTGCAGACGGCGCACGAGCCAGGGATCCTCGGCACTGGCGCGGCGCAAGAGGAAGGAGGCCAGTACGGGAACCAGGGTCAGAGCAATCAAGAGCGAGGCAGCCAAGGCGTAGACGATGGTCAGGGCAACAGGACGAAAAAGTTTGCCCTCCAGACCTTGCAGAGAGAGCAAGGGTAAGAAGACGATGACGATGATGAGTACCCCTGCCGTGACGGGCGCCGCCACCTCGGCAACGGCGTGGAGGATATGCCCGAGGTACGACGTGCCTGGCTCATCTTCTCGACTAGACGTAGTTGCCGGATCCTGGGCAAGGTGATGGACGAGATTCTCCACCACAACCACAGCCCCATCCACCAGCATGCCAAGGGCAATGGCTAGGCCTCCAAGGCTCATAAGATTAGCGCTGAGTCCAGTAAGTTTCATAAGGATGAAGGTGGCCAGAGCACTCAGGGGAATGGTCAGGGCAACTACCAAGGCAGCCCGCCAGTTCCCGAGAAAGAGTAAGAGGAGTATCACCACCAAAACGATGGCCTCCAGCAGAGCGTGACTAACCGTGCCCACGGCACGCTCTACCAACTGGCTGCGGTCGTAGAAAGGATGGATGCTGAGCCCCTGGGGTAGACGAGGAGCGATCTCCGCTAGGCGAGCCTTGACCTCCTCAATGACTTGGGCGGCATTAGCACCCTTGAGAGCCACGACGATACCTTCCACCGCTTCGCGACGCCCGTCTTGAGTAACTACTCCATAGCGGGTCAGGGCTTCTTCCCGCACTTCCGCCACGTCGCGAACCCGCAGAATCTGGCTACCGCGCTGGAGGACCACCGTATTGGCAATATCTTCGAGTCCACGAAATGCCCCTTGTACCCGGACGATGCGGGTCAAGTCTCCTTCCTCTACCCGTCCGGCGCCGTCGTTACTGTTGTTGCTTTGCAGAGCTTGCCGCAACTTGTCGAGACTGACGCCATAGCTGCTGAGTTTGGCCGGGTCGGGCACAACGGTATAGGCACGAACGTCGCCACCCAACATGTTCACGTCAGCCACCCCGGGCAGGGTGCGCAATTGGGGGCGTATGAGCCACTGTAAGGCCTCGCGTTTGGTCGCCAGGCTTGCATCGCCGTCAATGGTGAACATGAAGACGTCCGAAAGAGGGGTGGCGATGGGCGCTAGCCCCCCCTGGGTACCAGCGGGAAGATCGGCCCGGACATTGGCAAGGGCTTCGGCAACCTGCTGGCGCGCCCAGTAAATATCCGTTCCCTCCTGAAAATCTACCGTGACATCGGCAATGCCGTACTTCGACAAGGAGCGCACCTGCGCCTTACGAGCGATACCGAGAAGCTCCTGCTCCACCGGCAGTACCACCCTAGTTTCCACCTCCTCTGGGGTCATACCCGGGCTTTTCAGGATGATCTTGACCTGGGGTGCGGAGACATCGGGAAAGGCGTCGATGGGAAGGCTCCGCCAGGCCATAAGGCCGGCGCCCAATAACCCAAAGAGCAGGAGCAGGACGAGGAGACGCTGGCTCAGAGCGGCGCGGGTGAAGGCCAATAAAAGCTTCACGGTTGCACCTCCCCGGCGGCAGTCTGGATGGCGATGACTCCGGCCGCGGCAACCTGCTCGCCAACACGAAGCGGTCCGGTCACCACCACTTGACCATCGCCGCGGCCGACCAACCGAACCGGCACGACGCGGAAGCCACCCTGTTGCTGAACAAAAACCACACTCTGTCCTGCCATCTGCGTGACAGCGCTGGCAGGCAAGCGCCAGCTCTGGGCGCTTGTTGGGAGCAGCACCTTGGCGGTTACCGTTTGCCCAGCCTCCAGGCTGCCGCGTCGCTCCAATCGCACTTGTAGCTGTTGCTGCTGCCCCATTCCGAGTTCTGGGCTTTTGCTCTGAATCCTACCCTTGGCTCCCGCCTCGGGAATCTCTACCTGGGCACCTACAGGAATTTGCCGCCCCTGCTCGGCGGCGACGGCAATTTGCAGATACACCGCGTTCCCGTCGACAACGCGCAACAGGCTTTGACCAGGATCTACTCGCTGCCCTGGAACCACGCTCAGATCGCTCACCGTTCCAGCACGAGCAGCACGCAACACGGCCTGACCACTCATCTGCGCCCCTGCCCCCAGGGCCTGCAGAGCCAGACGCCGCTCTGCGAGCGCATGCGCAGCTTCCGCGGCGGCGAGGCGAGTCTGCTGGACCCGAACTTGCGGAATCACCCCTTCGCGATACAAGAGCTCATCCCTCTGAGATTGCTGTTGAGCCAAACGATAGCGCGCCTGCGCATCGTTATAGTCCCGCTGGAGCATGGCAATATCGCCGCCTTGCAATTGCAGCAGCGCTTGCCCACGCCGAACTTCACTCCCATTTTGGACCAACACCGCATGGACAAAGGTCGAGGCAGCTACGCTAGCGAGCCACTGCGCCTGCGCAGGGATAAGAACGTGGGCAGGCAACTGGAGACTGCGCTGATGAGCGACGGCGACGGGCGCTAGACGCACGCCCAAAGCCACCTGACGATCCGGGCTCAGGGGAATCGCCGGGGGAAGGGCGAAGGCAGTGTCGATCCCCAGAACCAGAGCAACAACACAAACGGCAATTCGGCCTAGTCGGATGGCCGACGACCGCCACAGAGTGGAGCGAGACATAGATGAGACTCCTCAATTTTTCGGCAAAAATGGCAACGAACCGGTCTTGCTAGACCGTTGAACGGCTTTTTGCTTAGTTTCGAGGAGGCGCTAGAGACTGCGGAGGAAGGCCAGGACGCTCGCGCAGGGCGATATGCCGCGGGAGCCAGCATACGACGGCTAGTACGGGCTTGGCGCTCAGAACTAGCGTCAAAGCCAGGAGATATCCGTTAAGGACTAGGGGGAGCGGATTATCAGGAATGCTATGTGCGGGGCGCTCCAACAGCGCGTCAATTCCTATAGCCATGCCATCGTCGAGGGGGCCCTGCGCTACGAGATTCTGATCCACTGGATCGGCGCCCACCGGCAGCGCTTGACCGATGTTGAGATGCCAGTGCCAACCAGTCGTTGAACTGCCACCCTGGTGTTCATGAAGAAAGGGCACGAGCAACATTAGTAGGGCCATAAAAACCCCCACGCTGCTTCTTAGACGATCGGACGCCCGCGCTCCCAGACCCGACATGACCGCTCCCAAATAGACTATTTCTAATAATAGGTTGATGCTGGGTTTTGGTCAAGGTATGAATCCGAAGTGAGGAGGGCGGCAGCGTCATGGGCATGCAGATGCTTGCGGCGCGGAACTGGACAGCGCAACCAGCAGTGCTTGGGGCCGATTGCCAGGGTGCCGAGTGGCTGATATGACCCCCGCAGATTGGGCGAAGGGGTCGGCAATGCGAGAGCAATCCATCAGGGAAGAGCAGTTCAACGCCGTGTCCCACGGTGCGGGCGTGGGGCTTGCACTGGGAGCTTTTGGCTTACTGGTCGTGCCGCACTGGTCGTCGCTGTCGACACGGGCTCTTCTCGCTCTGGGTCTCTTTCTGTTCACTGCCGCCCTGCTCTATCTGAACTCCTTCCTCTATCACGCTTGGCGAAGCGGGCTCCAAAAGGAGCGCCTACAGCTTCTAGACCGCACGGCCATTTACGGTCTTATTGCCGGCACCTATACGCCCGTGAGTATCCTAATGCTGCGCGGGCCTCTCGGTTGGGGGCTGTTTGCCCGGGAGTGGTTACTAGCCATCGTCGGTGCCCTGCTTCTGTGGCGTTTTCGTGAACGCTTTGCGGGCTTGTCCCTTTGGTGGTACCTCCTCATGGGTTGGCTCATTCTGCTGGCGGTCGGCCCTTTGTACCAAGCGGCACCCAGTCTGTCGCTTTGGTATCTCGGGGCAGGCGGGCTGGCGTATACCGCCGGTGTGGTTTTCTTTGTGATGGATGCGCGTCGGTATTTTCACTTCATCTGGCACATCTTTGTCCTGGCGGGAACCGCCTTGCAATTCTGGGGCATCTGGCTCGCCGTGGGCACCTGAGGCGGAGGATGTTTCCACCACAGCCCTTCCCCCAGTTTTGCCAGGACGTGGTATGCCTCAGGATTGGGTGGTGGGGATCCGGAATCCATCACGCTACTGCTATCAGACCGCTAGATTACGCCGTAGCTTGTGCGCTTATGTGCGCCTGCTATGAACTACCATGGGTGGCCTACTCCATGCTTTGACTGAGGGCCAAGGGGCACACCAACCCGATGGCATCTAGACCAACGCAGTTCCGTGACAAACAGCGTTATCTTTCGTCATGAGCGGAAGACAAATTTCACCATACCTCTGTCCGTTAAAAAATGCGCCGGAATCGAACCCTACATTTAGTGTTGGCTCGGCTGAAAACGTTATTGCGTCTGGTATGTCAGGCCACCTGAATGCGATTGATGGGGGCGCGCCGGACGTGAGGAGGCTTCGCTTGGCGGGCTTTCCAGAGATCGTAGGCTGCTTGTTGGGCGATCCAGACGTCGGCGCGGCCACCGTTCTCTATGCCGAGCCAGCCTTCCAGGCGCAGAGCCATCTCGGGTGAGATCGAGGCATGTCCATTCAGCACGCGAGACAAGGTGGGGCGTGCTACACCGAGTTGCTCTGCTGCCTCGGTAACGGTCAAACCCAAGGCGGGCAAGATGTCGTCTCGCAGCAGGAGACCAGGGTGGGGTGGATTGTGCATTGGGCTCATAGCGTTCATCCCGGCTCAGTGATAGTCCATATAATCGACTAGAATGGCGTCACCATCCTCGAAAGCAAAAACCAATCTCCAGTTCCCGCCGCTACTCGCCTGGAGAGCGAAGCGAGGGCGAGTAGTCCCCGGCAGGACACGCGGTGTACTGCATCCGCCGAAGCGACCGCCGAAGGCTGGGAGTGTAGGCGCGTGCA
>JAWNZB010000103.1:0-5979 GCA_038447835.1 Candidatus Igneacidithiobacillus chanchocoensis
CAGGGGCTGGAGGCGCTGATCAAAGACCCCTCCGGTGTGACCAACTGGCATGGCCCTTATCTCAAGAGCCCCGACGTGCCCAAGGACCCCTGGGGGCATCCTTTCGTCTACACCAGCCCAGGCAAACACGGCGCTTACGACATCGAGTCTTACGGCGCCGATGGGCAGCCGGGCGGTACCGGCGAGAACGAGGATGTAAAAAGTTGGTAAACACGCAGCGCAGCAACGCCGGTTTTACTCTGCTGGAGTTGCTGGTGGTGCTGATACTGATGGCCATGATGACCGGATTGGCCATTCCGCTGATCTCCGCCGGTACGCCTGGCGCGCAGATCAAGGCTGCCACCCGGGAGTTGCTGGTCGGGCTGAGACAGGCGCGCGAGCAAGCCATCGTGACGAGACAGCCCGCCGCTCTGACCATCAATGTTGATGATCGCAGGTTTCAGATTTCTGGCGACAAGCGAGCTTTTCAATTGCCCGGCAAGTTGCAGATCGGGCTTTTTGTCGCTGCGGTAGAAGACAACGGCAAGCTCGGATCTTTCGTTTTTTACCCCGATGGAAGTTCCACGGGAGGCAGGGTGGCTGTCTCGCTCGATGGGCAGACAAACACCATCAATGTCGACTGGCTGACCGGCGTGGCCCGCCTTCTGGATCAACATGAAACCGCGCGCTGAAATGTTGCCTTCCAGAGTTTTTGCAAGGCCTTCCCTGCGGCCGGAAATGCGGCCTCGCCGAATGCCTTCGCCCCCATCCATGCGTGGATTTTCTCTGCTCGAAGTGCTCGTGGCCTTTGCCATCCTGGCCTTGACCTTGGGTGTGCTGTTGAACATTTTTTCTGGGGGCTTGCGCAACCTCGGTGATGGCCAGCACTACACCCGCGCCGTGCTCGACGCACAGTCCAAACTTGCTGAAATTGGCGTTTCGCAGCCGCTGGCGCCGGGCGAGATTTCCGGCGAAATCGACGACGTCTATCGCTGGTCGGCGCGCATCAGCCCGCTTGTCCTGTCGCCCGGGGGGCTGGCCACGCTCTACCAGGTTGACCTCACCGTCAAATGGGGCGAGGCAAACGCAGCGCGCGCCGTTCGCCTTCAGACCCTCAAGATCGGCCCGCCAACTTCATGAAGCGAAAGACCCACGTCATGCAGCGCGGCCTGACCTTGCTGGAAATGATGATCGCCCTGCTCCTGCTGAGCATGCTGCTCATGCTGTTGTTCGGCGGTTTGCGCCTGGCGTCCAGCAGCTGGGATCGGGGCAGCGCCTTTACCGACCAAGTTTCTCAGATGCAGCTGGTCGAGAACTTCATGCGCCGCGAAATTTCTCAGGCCGCAGCCTACCGCCTGCAACAAGATCCTCAAGACCCGAAAGCGGTTTTGCTGGGCTATCAGGGCAGCGCCAAGCGCCTGCGTTTTGTCGCACCCATGCCACAGGCTGCCGCCAAGGGCGGCTTATATGTCCTGACCTTCGGGCTGTCGCAGCAAGAAGGGGGCCAGCAGGCACTCACCTTGTGGCGCGAGCCGACTGACAAGGCCGGCTCCCCATCGCTGGCAAACCCGGAAAATGAAGCCGCCGATGCCCCCGTCATTTTGGCGCGTCATGTGTCGCACCTCGAGTTTTCCTACTACGGCGTACCTGCGGGTAGCACTCAGCCCGCAACCTGGCTTCCTGACTGGCCGGACAACCAAAACGCTCCTCAGCTCATCAAAATGAAAATCGCGTTTGATGGAGGCGCCAGTTGGCCAGACCTCGTCGTGGCGCCGCGCGTGGACATGGCCGCAGCGGCAAACGTGCGATGACCGACAATTCGGCTCTTTGCCCCCAAACCCGGCAGCACGGCATTGCACTGATTCTCGTGCTCTGGGTTTTGGTGTTGCTCACCATTATTGCGGGCAGCTTCGCCTACAGTGTGCACAGCAGCACTCAGATGGCCGCAAACGCCATCGAAACAGCCAAGGCGCAGTCTCTCGCCGATGGTGGAGTGTCTCGTGGCATATTCGAACTGCTGAGCGGGCAGGCCGCGCCGACAGCCTGGAAGGCCAATGGGCAGACGCACCTGATGCAGCTAGACGGCCAGGATATCGCCGTGACCCTCACCGACGAATCCGGCAAGATTGACCTCAACGGCGCACCTGCGGCCCTTCTCACCAGCATGCTGCAGTCCGTCGGCGTGGATCCCGATCATGCCGAGTTGCTTGCGCAAACATTGGTCGGCTGGCGCGCCCCGCCACCCACAGGGGCGGGCTTGCAGCCCCAGCTAGGCGCCCTCGCCGCACATGGCCCTTTTCGCAGTATCGAGGAGCTGCAACAAGTGCCTGGAGTGACGCCGCAGCTCTTCCAGCGTCTCGCCCCTTTGGTCACTGTTTACACCGGGCAGCCAGGCGTCAACACGCAAATCGCTTCTGAAGCGGTGCTGCAAGCTCTGCCAGGAGTCAGCCCCGCAATCGCCAGCGCGTATGCACAGCAGCGGGCGGCCCTGTGGCAAACCAAGCAGGCCGTCCCTTCCTTGGTGCAAGCGGGCACTTACAACGTAGCTGCCCTTTCGGGTGTCGTCAGCGTGCTTGCCCAAGCAAGCCTGGCCAACGGGGTCGGTTTTTCCCGGGAAGCCGTTGTTCGGATCACCGGCCAGCCAGCGCAGCCCTATCAGATTCTGTCTTGGCGCGAGGTTTACCCGGCACCGACCCCGGCCGACTCCCCAGGCTGAGGCGGCGCCAGATTCGCGGCCTGCAAGCCGCAAGCAAGCTCGGCGGTCAAGGACTTCTTGAGCGAATCGATCCAATACACTTCCACATTTGGCGGAAGTCTCCCGCCCGCATTCACCAACTCCCTGATGGCAACAACCTCCCCTCGTTCGGTCGATATTCGGCAAACGCTTTCCGTGCAGTGGCGCGTCTTTCTCAATTGGTGGGGCGCTGAACTAGCAGCGCTTCTGCCGACCTCATGGCGGTCCGGAGAGATCGACCCCTTCGAGGCCTGCCTGAGCAGCGTCGATGAAGGCGTTTTCTCGGTGCGTCGGCATCAGGGCGGGCGTTGGGTTGAAGTCGCTCGCAAAAGCCTGGAGGCAGGCGACTCTCGCACGCAACAGCAGGCCATCCATGCGGTGCTCAAGGCGGCCCATCTTCGGCCTGATCAGCCTTACCTGCTGGCGCTGCCGCCCCGGCAAGTGCTGCGTAAAGAAATCGCCCTGCCTCTCGCTGCAGAAGAAAACCTGCGAGCAGTCCTTCAATACGAAATCGATCGCTACACCCCGTTTCGGGCTGACCAGGTTTATGTGGATTACCGTGTGCTGCACAAAGATGCCGCCTTGGGAAAAATCACCCTGCTGGTTGGGGTGGTGCCGCGCGGGGTTGTCGATCAGGCTGTGCAAACCCTGCGCCAAGGGGGTCTCAAGCCAGCAGCGGCCGTCACGCTAGACGATCTCTCGCCAAACGTCGCACCGCTCAACTTTTTGCCAGACGCCGCGCGGCCCAAGCGCAGCCTGCGTCTGAGCAAAGCCAATATGGCGCTCCTGGCGCTGGTGGCCGTGCTCGGCGTCGCCGCCATTCTGTTTCCCATCTGGATCAAGCGCGAGGCATCTATTCAGCTGATTCCTGTCGTGGAACAGGCAGACAGGGCCACGCAGAAAGTCGAACAACTCCGCGACCGCGTTCAGGCTGTGCAACAGACCTACAACCTGCTCAGCGAAAAGAAGCGCATCCAACCATCGGCCATCCTCCTGCTCGATGAACTCACCCATCTCCTGCCCAAAGACACCTGGGTGCAGCAGCTCAATCTCAACGGCAACACCCTGCAGATACAGGGCGATACCGGATCGGCCTCCAAGCTCATCGGCTTGATCGAGAATTCCCGCGTGCTCAGCGGCGCCAGCTTCACCGCCCCACTGACCAAAGGCGCAGGCGAAAACACCGAGCATTTCCAGCTCAGCGCGCAGGTCGATACCGCCTCTCTGGTGCCAACGCAGGCCCAGGTGCTCGCTGCCGTTAAGGCAGCGCCTCCCCAGCCAGTCGCGTCGCAACCCGCCAAGCCTGCTGTGCCCGCAAGCGCTGCGGCCTCTGCCCCCGTTTCCGCCGCAAGCGCGGCAAACCCGGCAAACCCGGCAAAAGTGCCCGCCGCCAGCGCGCCTAAATCCGCCCCCTCTGCACCCAAAACCCCATGAACCTCACCCTGGCTCCCATGACGCCCAGGCAAAGCCGACTCCTGGCCCCTCTGTTGCTGCTGGCCGTGTTTGCCCTTGGCGTGGCCGCTGTGGCCATTCCCGCCCTGCAGCTCAACGCTCACTATCAATCGGCCATTGACCAACGTGTCGATCGCCTCACCCGCGAACAGCGCATCATTTCCATGGCGCCCAAGCTGCAGCAGCAAATGCTCGAACTGCAACGCCTCAACCCGGCGCGGTTCTATCTGCGTAACCCCAACCCTGTCCTTGCTGCTGCCGAAATTCAGGAGGACGCCAAGCGCCTGATCGACGCCAACGGCGGCAAGCTTCTCAGCATGAACATTCTCCCGCCCAAGGACGAAGACCAACTCACCCGCGTTGGCATCAACGTCCAGCTCACCGGCGGGCTCGATGGCGTGGAAAAGCTGCTCTACGGCCTAGAAACCGCCGTCCCCTACCTGTTTATCAACAACCTCAACATCCGCTCCATCAACGCATACATCCCGCCTAATGCGGCTGTACCCCCCTTGCAACTTCAGGTGCAGTTCGATCTCACCGGCTATGTGCGCAAGAAGGGGGCGGCATGAGTGCACTTCAGATCAATGGGCAAAAACGTCTGAGCGCACTCTTGCTGATTGGCGCGGCGGCACTCGTCGGTCTTCTGGCCTATGAGGCGCAGCAGGGCATCGCCCTGCGAGACAGTGTTTTGGCCCTCAAAACCCGCTCATCGGCCACGCCTCCCGCATTGAAGCTTGAGCCGCCGTTTCAGCTGCAAACGCTGTCAAGCTATTCGCCCATTACCGAGCAGCCCCTGTTCGTGGCCTCACGCACCCCCGCCAAACAGGAGGCAACGGCAACTGCCGCCCCGCCGCAGCAATTTGAGCTCACCGGCATAGCGCAAACCTCAAAAGAGTCAGTCGTATTGCTGCGCGATGCCAAAACCGGCAAAACCGAACGGCTGAAAACGGGCGAAAAGACCAAAGACGGCCTGGCGCTCGATTCCGCCAAACCCAACAGTGCGACGATTGATCAGAGTGGGCAGAAAGTCACGCTTGATCTTCAAGTCGTGCTCAGCGGCAATCGTCCCATGACCCCAGCACCTCCCGTGGCCGCAGCATCGGTGCCTCGTCCGGGATCAGCGCCGTCGGCGGCGCATCCCCCTCAAAAAGGCGCTAGCGCACCGGAGAATTCAAAGAGCAAAAGCGCATCGCCTGCAATAGATCCGGGTTTGCAACAGCTTAATGAACAAAGGGCCAAAATGGGCCTGCCGCCTTGCCGAAGCGACGGATTTTGTCCGAAATGAGTTTTTTGTTGAAGACAAGACAAAGGAGAACCCCATGACGCGCAGCGAACAGATCACGCAATTCATCAATAAAACTCAGTTGGGATTGGAAATTGCGCCTTGGCATAGTCCTATAACACCCAAGAAAGATGGCTGGAATTGTTTGTCTGTCGATATCTTTGACACGGATATTTTGCGCACACGTTCCCAGAATGATGAGAATCTTGATCCTAAATTGGTGGAAAATATTGAACCTGTGGATATTGTAGGTTCGGCCAGCGAGTTGGAGACTCTGATTTCAGCTCGTGGGCAAATGGGACAATTTGATTACATCATTTCAAGCCATAATTTTGAGCACTTGCCTAATCCCATCAAATTCTTGCAAGCTTGTGGAAAGGTGCTCAAAGTCGGGGGCATGGTCTCGATGGCGATCCCGGATCGGCGGGGGACTTTTGATTATTTTCGCCCTGTGTCCCAGATGGCCGATTGGTTGCGAGCTTATCATCAAAACCAGCAACAACCTGATCCGTATCAGATCTTCGCTCATCAT
>JAWNZB010000288.1:0-1074 GCA_038447835.1 Candidatus Igneacidithiobacillus chanchocoensis
GTGCCATCTCGACCTCCAAACTTTGCCTGATTCGCTTAATGCTGGCATACGAATCGGGGTACGGCGATACCCCATAATGGTTATTTTCCACCCCCCCTTAAGGTTATAGGTGAAGGCAATGGCTTCTTCAAGCCGTGCGCAGGGCAGGCAGAATCGACACCGAAACGCCGCAAAGGACCAGGAATCCTCCCGCCAGTTGCGCCTCCGTAGGAGAAGTGCCGAGCGCCCCCTCGATCAGCAAGGCGAAAACCGGAACAAGGTTGATAAAGATTGCAGTGCGCGCCGCGCCCAACCGCATGATGCCCATGCTCCAGAACAGATAGGCGAGGACGGTTCCACCGAGGGCCATGACAGCGAGCGCCATGGCCGCCCTGACACCTAGTTCACCCATGTGTGCGCCGCTTGCCATTGCCACGCCGAAAAGTATCGCGGCACCCGCCGCCATGACAAGCGAAGTATTTCCCAATGCAGAGCCTTTGGGCATGTACTTTTTCCCGAGCACATTGTAAAGCGCCCACGAAGCATTCGCAGCCAGCATCAACAAATCCCCCCTCGATACGCTGAAGGAGGCGAGCCTTCCCATGCTTCCGCCGGAAATCACTACGGCAACCCCGGCAAGGGCAATGGGAAGGGCGGCAAGATGACGCATGGTCGGTTTTTCCCCGAGCAATACAGATGCCAGAAGAGTCGTGAGCAGGGGATTGGTCGCCATGATGAGCGCCGCATTGGCGGCGGAAGTGATGCGCAGCGCATAAAAGAAGAACAGGTTGAAGGCGGCGATGCCAACCGTGCCGAGCAGCAGATAGATTCCGGCATGACGACTCAGCAGCCCTTTCAGGTCCTCCCGCCTGAATCCGGCGATTGCGATCATCAGGGTCGCCCCCAGCAAGAACCGCAGAGATGCCGCCCAGAGCGGAGGCAGATCGGCAAGGACGGGGCCGGCCAGAACGAAGTTGGCCGCCCAAAAGAAAACCGCTACAGTGACGAGAAGGTAGGTTGTTGGCATCGGAATTTCTCGGTTAGGGCAATTATGTTAACGTGAAAGAATCCAAACTCTGGGCAAGTTGAGACCTG
>JAWNZB010000289.1:0-1071 GCA_038447835.1 Candidatus Igneacidithiobacillus chanchocoensis
ATCGCACCCATCTCCGCCAATGGAATGGCCCGTCTCGCCCACGGTTTGGCCGATGACCTGCTCAGTACCGTCGTTCTCGCCAACCGTGCGCCGCTCTTTCTCGCGCCCGCGATGAACAGTGCCATGTGGGCACACCCTGCGACTCAGCGCAATGTCGCCCAGTTGCGGGCAGATGGCGCCCACTTTTTGGGGCCGGATAGCGGCAGTCTCGCCTGTGGTGAGGAAGGTACCGGACGACTGTTAGCACCGGAGCGCATGGTGGGTGAACTACGTCTCGCTCTGGCCGAGAAAACACTGCGCGGGCAACGTGTCCTCATTACCGCCGGGCCGACCTGGGAGGCGATCGACCCCGCTCGCGGTCTGAGCAATCGTGCCAGTGGCCGCCAGGGTTTTGCCCTCGCCCAGGCCTGCGCGGAAGCGGGGGCGGACGTACTGCTGATTACCGGCCCTACCCATGAGCAAACACCGCCGGGAGTACGCCGCCAGGATGTTCTCTCTGCGCAGGATATGCTCGCAGCCTGCCTGCAGGCACTGGAAAAGCCCACGGATATCTTCATTGCCAATGCCGCTGTCGCCGACCACAGGCCGAGTCAGTTCAGCACACATAAACGAGGCAAAACGGATATCGCAAACCCGTTGCCTCTCAGCATTAATCCCGATATCGTCAGCACGGTCCATCAGAACCCTCGGCGGCCGCGCTATATTGTCGCTTTTGCCGCCGAAACCCAAAACCACCTCGCCGCAGCAAGCGCCAAGGCGCAGCGCAAGGGGGCGGACATCATCATAGTCAACGATATTACTTCTGCCGATATGGGGATGGGTGCTACCGACAATGCCTGTGGTATTTTGCAGGGCGAACGGGTACAGCACATCCCCCGTTGCAGCAAAATGGATCTCGCGCGCCATCTGGTACGTCACCTCAGCACGTTTTTCTTACCTTCCGGTACGGAGTCCAAAGACCTTCATGAATAGTCTACAAATTCGCATCCTTGATCCACGCATCGGCCAGGAATGGCCCCTCCCCCATTATGCCAGCGCCGACGCCGCAGGCATGGACCTGCGCGCCTGCAT
>JAWNZB010000290.1:0-1068 GCA_038447835.1 Candidatus Igneacidithiobacillus chanchocoensis
TCTGCCCTGCGTGAATGTCGCAGCTCGCCGGGCCGAATAAACACCAGCGCCGATACCTGGAGCGCGGAGCGCACGACCAGATAACCAGGATAGGCATCGATCGCCCGCAGCATGCCCCCAAAATCCACCGGCTCGATGATGGCCGGATGGTGTTCCACCAAGGGGGGCGGCAGCGCATCGCGCAAGTCGGCGGTGATGTCGCGCTCACAGGCCCCCGTGGCAATCCCATAGCGGAAAACTTGCCCCGCCGCCTGCTTGACCCTGTGCGCAGTCTCCAGAGCGCCGCGATCGGCAATCCTGCGCAAACATTCCAGTAGCTCGGGGGCTTTGATGAGGGCAATCGGCCGCATGCCCAGCCAGGGGAACAGGTTTTGCTCCAGGCGCAATCGCGTTCTTTCTGAATGCCCCGCGCTGACCTTGGGCTCGTGCACTCGCTTCAGCCAGTCCCACGCAACCGCCTCAAAACAGCCTGCTGGCAAGCCGTCCGAATTCACCGGCGCCGCCGCCTTGGCGTCTTTCCTCGCAGCGCTTGGATCGATGCCCTGCGCCACCAGGTCGCGAGCCTCTGCAACCCGCTCACGAGCCACTTTCAGCGGCGTGGCCGGGTAAATCCCCATGCTCAGTGTGCGGTCCTTCCCCGCCCAGCGGTAGTCGAACCGCCACCACTTCTCACCGCTGGGGCGAATGAGAAGGTACAGCCCTGCGCCATCGGACAACCGCCATGGCTTCGCCTTCGGCGCCGCCGACTTGATCTCCCTATCGGTCAGAAGGTGCATTCCCGCCATTGCCAAGACCCCTTCCCAGACTCGCCGGGCTGTTACTGGCACGGCTTCAAGTTACTGGCACGATGGGCAGAATAGTAGCGGCAACAGGCCGCAACTCCTGCTATCTTGTGCATCCAACTGCACAGCGCAAGTGCGCGCAGCACAAAAAGAAAAAGCCATCAGAACGATGGCTTGGTGGCTAAAAATGCCAGTAAGTGGTGGAGCCGGGGGCACTGCTACAGGATATCTAAATCATTGATATTACATGAAATATTCACCTGACGGTCGCTAGCAGTTACTGGCA
>JAWNZB010000291.1:0-1064 GCA_038447835.1 Candidatus Igneacidithiobacillus chanchocoensis
ATTCGAGTGAATTATCGGCGGCGGCGTACAGATATAAATCCTGGGATGTGCCTTGAGCTGTGCGAAATGCCGAATCATCTCTTCCGCATTCGCGGTGAACTGGGAACCAAATTTTGACCAATTTTGGGGATTGGCATCATTGGTGCCCAACATGATGATAACAATATTGGGATTGAAACTTGTGGCGGCTTGATATTCCGGTGTTTTCCAATAAGGAAGTCCGCCATTCTTCAGCATGGTAGCCCCGCTGTGACCGAAGTTCGCAACCTGATAGCCGGTTCCCAACAATTGCTGTAATTCCCCCGGCCATCCTTGGGTATGCCGCTGTGGAACTCCGGCACCGTAGGTAATACTGTCTCCGACGCAGGCCACGCGAATTTTCCCCGCCACCGCCCGGGAGTCTGTGAGCAGAAACAACAAGCCGGCAATCAAGATGACCGGAAACAACCGCCAAGCGCTGTATTTGTGGTGACCCATAGAAGACCTCCCCCAGACAGTTAGAAATATGGCCATTTCAGACCCCCGACGGGTCGGACAACGAGAGAATGATCCGTTATTTCTGCAACTCCGCAAACACCCCCAATGCCCGCTTCAGATCCTCCCAGACCTTGCGCTTGTCGATGGGGTTACGCAGCAGGTAGGCGGGGTGGTAGGTAACAATCAGGGGAATGCCCTGATACTGCCGGGTCGTACCGCGCAATTGGCTAAGCGGCGTATCCACCTGAAGCAAGCCCTGCGCAGCAAAGCGCCCCAGCGCAACAATCACGCGGGGTTGCAAGAGGGCGATCTGGCGCTGCAGGTAGGGCATGCACGCCTGCACCTCCGGACCCAGCGGATCGCGGTTGTTGGGGGGGCGGCATTTGAGGATATTGGCAATGTAGACCTCTTTTTCGCGGCTCAGGCCCATGGCGCGGAGCATGTTGTCGAGGAGTTGACCGGCGCGCCCCACAAAGGCCTCGCCGCGGCGGTCTTCTTCCGCGCCCGGCGCCTCGCCGACAAACAGCCAGGACCCGTGCGGGTTACCGGCACCGAATACGGCATGTTTGCGGGTTTCGCCAAGAGGA
>JAWNZB010000104.1:0-5913 GCA_038447835.1 Candidatus Igneacidithiobacillus chanchocoensis
CGGGGTGCGTTGGCAGGAATGGCCGCAATTTGGCGTGATGCGCCCTTTGCGCAATCGGGATGCCTGGGCGAGTGCTTGGGATCGATTCATGGCCCGGCCACGGCCGGCCACGCCGGAGTGTTTTCCGGGCGCGCCGACCCTGGCAATTGGCGAGTTGCCGAGCTTGGCGCAGTTGCAAAAGCCTGCGGCGCGACCGACCCCTGCCGCAGGAGAAGCCGCCGCAGGGCGAATCCTCGAGGACTTTTTGCAGTCGCGCAGTCGGCACTATCTGAGCACCCTATCGAGCCCGAGCGCGGCGGAGCGGGGCTGCTCGCGGCTCAGTGCCTATCTCGCCTTTGGCAACATCTCTATGGCGCGAGTGGTGCAGGATAGTCAAGCACAGTTGCGAGCCCTGCGTCGGGAATCCTCCCCCGAAGCGCAAAGCCATGCCCGGCATCTGCGCGGGTTTCTTTCCCGATTGCATTGGCATTGCCATTTCATCCAAAAACTCGAGGATGAGCCCGCTATCGAATTCCATAACTTTGCCCGTATTTACGATGGCTTGCGCGAGGATGACTGGCGGGAGGATTACTTTTTGGCCTGGTGCAACGGGCAGACTGGCTATCCTTTGATAGATGCCTGCATGCGCAGTTTACGGGCCACCGGTTGGTTGAATTTTCGTATGCGGGCCATGCTGGTCAGTTTTGCAAGCTACCATCTCTGGTTGCACTGGCGCCAGACCGGGCTTTTTTTGGCGCAACAGTTTTTGGATTTTGAGGCGGGTATTCATTGGAGTCAGATGCAGATGCAGTCCGGCACTACCGGTATCAATACCCTGCGCATTTACTCCCCCAGCAAGCAACTGCTCGATCATGATCCAAAAGCCGATTTCGTCCGCCGCTGGGTACCGGAGTGGGGCAGTTCTGCCTACCCGGCGCCCATCGTTTCCGAAAAACTTGCGGCCCAACAAGCCAAGGAGCGCATCTGGGCGCGGCGCCGCTTGCCGGAAGCGCGTACCGAGGCACAGGAAGTTCTGCGCCGACATGGTTCACGAAAAGGCGGGCGAGAGCGGAAGAGAAAGATCCTTAGCGACAACGGGCAATTGCCGCTCTTCGACTGAATGCGGTTTTTAGTGCAACAGCGACACCGAGATCGCCACCCCATTCCAAAGGGCGTGCAGGAAGATACTCGGCCAAAGGGATCGATAGCGTAGGCGCTACGCCTCGATCTGTAAAGCTGTATAGCTCAGTCCATCGCCCAGGACGGCACGCGGGTTCGCAAGGCTTGCATGCAGCGGGCATCGATGGCCGTGCCGACTTCTTTTTGCATGATCTCGAGAGCCTGAGGTACCGGAATGGGTCCGCGGTAGGGGCGGGCGGCGGTAATGGCATCGAAGATATCGGCAATGGTGATGATGCGGGTTTCCAGAGAAATTTCCGGGTCACGCAGGCCCAAGGGATAGCCGGTGCCATCGAGGCGCTCGTGGTGAGCGGCGGCGGTCGAGGCAATGTCCTGAAAATGAAAGACCCGCGCCAGCACCTCGCCGGTCAGGCTGGCGTGAACGCGCACCGCCTTCCACTCGTCCTCATCCAGTTTTCCGGGTTTGTCGAGAATATGATTGCTCACCCCCAACTTGCCGACATCGTGGAGGAGGGCACCGCGCCGCAGCCAGCGTCGACGCTCTGCAGACAGCCCCAATTCCTCCGCAACGCCATCGGCATAGAGGCTGACGCGGCGACTGTGGTCGTGGGTATAGGGGCTTTTGATATCGACAATGGTGGCAAAGACCTCGGCAATGCTGTCGAGACGATCTTCATCGACTTCGGTGTGAAAAGGTGCGGGCTCCAGCGCGCTGACCCGCGATTCGAGGTCCTCCGCGCGCAAGCCCTCCCAGAATTCTGGTTCTCCTCCCAGGCGCTCGACAATGGAAACCAAGGCGGGGTCAAACCATGTGCCGCGTCGACGCTCGATTTCTGCTAAGGCGGCATGACGAGAGCCGGTTTGGAAAAAGACGTCAACCACCTGCGCAAGTAAGGCAATGCGGGAGAATAGGGGGATTTCCTCGCCTTTTAGTCCCTCCGGCCTTCCCTTGCCATTCCAGTGCTCGTCCAAGCTGTGAATGCCGGCGGCGACGGCGTGGTTGAAACCCAGTTTGCGCGCGATATTGGCACCCCGCTCGCAGCGGGTTTGTACCAATTCGGTAGCAAGATTTTCGCCGCTCGTACCCAAATACAGCACGCGGCGCAGCTTGCTGCGCAGATCCTCGGTTTGCCCGGCATGGCGAAATACAAAGCGCGCGAGCTGCAAAAAATTCTGGGTATCGACAGTTTTGAAGTCCTGCTTGACCAGGCGCTCGTCGGCTCCGTAGAGCTCCCAGAGGCGCGCGGCATTGCTGCTGCAGCCGGCATCCTTGAGCAATACGGCATAGTAGAGATCGGTGAGGGTGGTATCATCGAGGCCAAGCTCGCGACCAACATGCATGCCAATCCAGGTGCAACGCAGCGCGTGCCCCGCTGGCTGACCTTCGGTCAAGTCCTAGGCAAAGCTGATAGCGCCAACGATTTCCGCCAACGAAGCGTGGGTTCTGGTATCTGAAGTCCCGTTTTCCGTCATTCGTGCTCCCTAAATCGCTGGCTGCCTATCCATCTGCCAAGCGCCTTCGTAGTCCGACCAGTTGGTACCTTGGTTATGTAGTCGGCTTTGCGGCGAGTGCAAGGCGCTGGCCTGCATTGAGGGAGATTCTCTCAAGACTGCAGCGAATCACTGCGGGGACGACAGGTGGTGAGCTCGTGCAGCTCGCAGCTATGCAAGTCAGGACATGGGTTACGGGAAGCCGCGGTAACAACGCTCGGGGCAGTGTGGATTGCTCGACAGCCTCCGAAGAAGGTCCGCGCGAGCCGCCACCAGGCTCAAAACTGGTAGCTCAGATCAAGATTGACCGAGCGCCCGGGACCAGGCACGGGAGTACCGTAGGCAAAGGGCTTTTGACCGAGATAGACGCCACCCAAGGGCTGGAAGTAGAGCTGATTGAGCAGATTCTCCAGGCGTAGACTGGCTTGCCAAGGGCCAGAGTGCCAGCGCGTGCCGATCTCCAAGAGGCCATAGCCAGGAGTTGGTAGTTCGTTGCGAATGGGGTCCACGCGTGTCTTGCCGGCAACCAGCGTCTCACGAATCCAGTTTTGCCAGTGCCCCCAGTTTTGGCGCAGGGTGAGGGTGCCGTTCACCGGCATCATCCGATAGAGGGGAACGTCGAGGCTTAGGTTCTCGCCGTGGATGTAGGCAAGATTGGCATCGAGAAAAAAGTCTCCCACCGTTTTAGTGCTGGCGATTTGGGTGCTTGCCTCGGCATTCACGCCCCAAAACAGAGCATTCTGGTTGCTGAACTGAAGGTAGACAAAGCCGGTTTGGGCCTGGGCGTTGGCAGCCGCACAGGCGCCGCCGAGTTGTGTGGAGCAGCGCTGCACGCCAATGTAATTCTGCACATAATTCACATAGGGTGTGATGTGCAGGTGCCAGTCGCTGCCCTGGGTGGCAAAGCGCAGGCTCAGCACGTTGGCGGTCTGCGCGCGCAGCTGCCGGTTGCCAATATAGCCGTTGCCATCGCCAAACCAGCCATTCATGGACATCGCCATGGGGTTGCTCGACCAAGCGTAGAGCTCATACAAGTTGGGCGACTGTACGTTGCGCGCAAAGCCCAACTCCCATTGGGTGTTGGCGGTTGCTTGGTAGCGCAGGATGGCGCTCAGGTCCCAATTGCCAAAATTGCGGGCGCGATCGGCGCGGTTAAACTGGCCCGGAAGCGAGGTGGGGATGGCAGGGTTGCCGTACATCATGCTGTTGTAGCCCTGCACAGGGCCGGTGTTTTCGGTGGTGATGTCGTAGCGCAGGCCCACTCGACTCATCCATTGCCGATCCCAGTGGCGCGTCCAATCGGTGAACAGATCGTAATGGTATTCGCGACCGTCGCGAATGTTCCAGAAGACCTCCGGACCCATCATGCGATTCCCGGGCACCGGCGTCCACCAGTCGTCGAGATGATAGCGCGAAAAATCGATACCGCTGCGCAGCAGATCCTGGGCGCTCAGATCCTGCCCCACTTCAATACGCAGTCCCGATTTGACCCCTTGGGTATACATGGGCATGGCCAGGGAAGTGGGGATGATTTTATCACCCAGAAAATTCATTTCGTGTTGCACCAGGGTGTTGTAGAGCCGAGCGTCGAGGTAGCCCCACTGAAAGCCACCGTGGTAATGCAGGTTGAAGCTGGTTTCTTCGTTGCCGGTGAGGTCCATGCGCACATTGGGATAGCCCTCGTAAGGAATGCGCTGGTGGCTGATGCGTAAGGAGAGTTCTTGCTCATCCCAACGCCCGGCCAAGGTAAGGGCCTGATTTTCGCTGCGGAAGGCACTCGAACCCACGGTTTTTGCCGGGATGCTTGGTGTGGCAGCCTTGAATCCCTTGGCGGCTTGATAATTGTCGCCTTGGCTCAAGCTGCCGGCATACCGGATAGAAAAGTGCGGTGTGGCGGCGTAGAGGGAGAGATTTTCGCCATGGATATCTCCGTTACTCTGATAAAAAGCGCTGAGACTGCCGCCGTAGAGAAAGGGATTTGTTGGGGTGGCGAAAATCGGCGGGGCAGAGGAGACCAGAATGGTGCCGCCCAGGCTGTTACCTGCCACGGTGACGGGCGCCACGGTTGGGTAGACCTCAATTTTGCCGATTTGACTTGGCGGGATGGTGGAAGTTGGGGGAATCATCTCGTTGGGGCAAACATTGGGCACGCGCACCCCATCCACCTGCACGTTGAGGCTGCTACCCCAAAGCCCGTTCAGATAGGGCAGGGCAGAAACGCCGCCGGAGGCAACGCTTTGCGCGCCGGTGACAAAGCGCAATAAATTGGCGCTATCGGCGCCGCTCGCTGGTTTAGAAAAGGTCTTGCTTTGCCCAGCAAGGGAATTTTGGGCGCCACTGGCAACATTGATCTGTACCAGCAGAGGATTTGCCGCCTGCGCGCATTCGAGTCCCGACGCCATCGTCGCAAGAATTAAAAAGTATATAGGTTTTAGCTGCATAGAATGTACTCCAATGTTTTTATTACCATGCACCAAGTCGCTTCTTCTGCGCGAATGGAATGTTTTGATTTGGTATTCGGATAAAATTATGCGTACAGTAGGAAATGGTTTTTATTGTTAATAAATTACAATGTGCTAATAAACTTTAATATAAGATGAAAAGTGATTTGCGCACGTCGCGCAGAGCGGGCTTGTACCGTTGTGCGCTGCCGGTATCTACGCAAAAAATTTCTCGTGTTTGCAGTGGTAAAATCTACGTGGGTGAGACCGGCGGGCAGCGCGCTGGGCCGGCCGTCGCCCTTGGCGCGAAGAGGTAGATCTGCTATCGTCCCGGCGCTACAGGCAATGGTTTTACCGCGAACTTTCTATGGCGACAAAGATTGGTCCCCTCGCAGTGGTAGATACTGAACCCCGTCAGGCCCGGAAGGGAGCAGCGGCAGGTATTGATCCAGGTGCCGGGGTGTGGCTGGTTGGCGTCGCCTCCCTAAATTCTCTTCGATGGTAGGCGTATATCAGGCCCTGGCGCGGCGCTGGCGTCCCCAATCCTTTGCCGATTTCGTAGGGCAGGAAACCGTCGTCAAGTCCCTGCGCCATGCCCTCGACTCCGGCCGCCTGCACCATGCATTTCTCTTTACCGGTACCCGCGGGGTTGGCAAAACGACCCTGGCGCGCCTGCTCGCCAAATGCCTCAATTGTGAGCAGGGGGTCAGTAGCAGCCCGTGCGGTGAGTGCAGCGCTTGCCGCGGCATCGCCCAGGGCAGCTTTGTCGACCTCTTGGAAGTAGACGCTGCCAGCCGTACCCGGGTAGATGAAACCCGCGATTTGCTCGATAACGTGCAGTACGCGCCGAGTGTGGGGAGCT
>JAWNZB010000292.1:0-1061 GCA_038447835.1 Candidatus Igneacidithiobacillus chanchocoensis
TACCAAGGTAGAGGCCCGTGGCCTGGCGGTTGCAGGTGGCATGCTCACTCTAGATGCCCGCCGTCTCACGAAAGGCCACCGCGCTGCGCGTGATGTGGCTGAAAAGCATGGAGTAGAGATCTACGAGGCTGCATGGGTTAAGAGAGGGCGCGGTTTCCAGATCAGCAAAGAGGAGGGATTCCTTGGGGCCGCCAGGTTGCCGCTCGGGGGGATTGTGAGCTACCACTCTACGACAGCGATGGGAGCGGTCGATGGCGCAATTCGCAAGCGTGCAAATCTGCCAAACTTGACTGAGTGTCAGAATCTGGCGGATCGCCTCGCTCGTCGCGAGATCGACACGGCAGGAATCAGGGTCACAATTGCCGATGCTCATGCCACAGGGGCCTGCACAGCAGGTATCCGGAGTTGGTGCAATCGCGTAGGCATCGATTACAGCGTGCCTTCTGTTCCGCTTGATGATGTTCTTCGGGGATATCAGAAGGCACCGGTGAAAGAAGCGCTGGCAGTAATCTTCAAGCTTGTGCGCGACCATAGCCGCTCGAAAGCTGCTTAACCAACCGGCGGGGTTCGCCCCGCCATTTTCTCAATGTCAATCAAGGAGTATCGATATGGAAAACCCGCTGCACACTCGTCACGAACTGATCCACGACATCGCCGTAGCCAATGCGACCTTTGTCCTTGCCGCCATTGCCCCATCTGCCGCCATGCTGCACGACGACGACGATGACAAGGATGCCTACCTCACCGATGTTATTCTTTCCACCCGCATGGTGATGGCTACCATGCGTGAACTGATGATGGACGACGAAAACGCCATCAAAATCGCCCGCATGGGCATGAAAATCGTAGAGGACCGCGCCGCCGCAGAATAATACCCGCACCAATCCCTCGCCATTGCCCGGCACTATGCCGGGCTTTTTTGTGCCGCCGCCATGCCCCTTTTCTTTTCCCGCCACCCAGACACCACCGGTATGAGATTCGCCATGGAGATCAGGTCCCCTGCATCCCATTACTCCATGAACCTCAATCGCGGAGAACTAAAAATGGACAAGGAGTCCCTG
>JAWNZB010000105.1:0-5912 GCA_038447835.1 Candidatus Igneacidithiobacillus chanchocoensis
GGCCGTGCTCGGCATCCTTGCCGTTTTCGCAGCGCAACTCGAGCGACGATCCATCGGGCAGATGAAAAGCCTGGGTATACGCACGGATCAGGTCATTGCGATTGACCCATTGCCCGCGGTGATCGCGCACGTAGGCAGTAAAGCTGCTGGCATTGACGTCTCCCAGCAGGCGCAGCGCCGTTTGAAAGAAAGGATCCGCTTTTTCGCCAAAGCATGCCTCGTGCTTGTAGTATTCATGGCGATCGAGACAGACCTTACGCATCGGCATATTTTCGCTCAGCGCTTCGCTCACGCTGGGCGATAGCTCCAGGGGGGGCAGCGAGCAGCTATCGTGGGGCGCAGTGCTCTGATTCTGAAACCAGAAGCAGCCGTGTTCCCACCAGGTCTTGGGCTCCATACCGCTGGCGATGAGCTTTTGCGGACGGCTGGCCCAAAGCCCGTGGAGGCTCCATTGCTGGCTTGCCCGCGAACTTGGCGTCAGGCCCGCACAGGCGGGTTCCACCCGGGTCCACGCCGCGCAGACCCCAGGCTGCCAGAGCATGGCGAAGGTGTAATGTTGAAACGCCATGCCCTCATCGGCCCAAGCAGCACCCGAGCCGAGCAGCAAAGAAACCAGGAGCACCAAGCTCCGCCACCAGTTATTTTGCATTCCTGCTCCCTCAAACCAGTACTACGAATTTGCCGAAAGATGCACCTCGACATCAAATTGCGTTGGTTTCTTCGGCATGTTTTTGGTGAACGGCGGATACGATCCCGCCTTGACCGCGGCCAAGGCCGCCCGATCGATGGCGCCCACCCCGCTCGACTGCGCCAATTTTGCCCAGACTAGGCTGCCCGAGG
Source organism: Candidatus Igneacidithiobacillus chanchocoensis (assembly GCA_038447835.1). Taxonomy (GTDB): domain Bacteria; phylum Pseudomonadota; class Gammaproteobacteria; order Acidithiobacillales; family Acidithiobacillaceae; genus Igneacidithiobacillus; species Igneacidithiobacillus chanchocoensis. Next base: position 841 of record JAWNZB010000105.1, read on the forward strand.
GAAGTAGCTCGAAGCTGATCACCGCCGTGCCGCTGAGATGCATCAAGCGCACCGCCTCGGGTACATGCGCCTGGGACTGCACCTGCGACCGCACCAGTGCAGCGTACCGAGCAATGGCCGCTTGCGCCAGGGCCGGGCTCGGCGCCGGCGGTGGTGGTGGCGGCGGTGTTACCGGCGGCGCTGGCGGTACCACCGGTGCCGTTGGCTGCGGCGCCTTGGCCATCAGCGGCTTGGGCGTTGGCGCATGGTGCACCACCGGATGCGGTATGGGATGCGGCACCGGCCGGGGAATCGGCTTGGGTACAGGCTTAGGCACCGGTTTTGGGTGTACCACCGGCTTTGGCGGTGGCGGCAGCGGTTTCGGCTTGGGCGGCTGCACCATGTGAATGGCGATGCGCTTTGGCTTGGGCGGCGGCGGTGGGCTCTTTTGGCTGCCCCACCAAATGAGGCCCGCCAAAAGTCCAAGCTCCAGCAAAGCCCCAATCAACAACGCGCGACCAAAATAGCCTCTCGGCTTGGGGGCCAGGTTATTGGAGGTGAGCGCAGTACTCATCTCAGGAAGCCTTTGCTGCCAAACCGATGTCGTTGGCGCCAGCCTTCTGGCAGGCATCCATGACGTTGATGAACTTCTGGTACGGCACGGCCTTGTCGGCAGCAATGGTCACCACCGTCTTCCCGGGATTGCCGTCTTGGCGAATCAAATTCTCCAGACCTGCCAAGTCGTAGTGATGATTCTTCACCACCACCGTACCGTCTTCCTGAATGTTGATGGTCATGTGCGGACGCGGCAATTGCTTGGCCTCGCTCGACTGCGGCAACTGGAGGTTGAGCCCCTGGTCAGGAATCATCTGAATCGTGATCATGATAAAAAAGACCAAGAGAAAGAGCATGATGTCGATCATCGGGATGATCTCCACCCGCCCCTTCTTGCGCTCGAAGTAGCGCCGCTCCATTAGCTCGCCCTCGCCATGGCCACCGGCTCCAGGGTCCGCTCACTGGGGTCGGAATCGGGATGCAGCATCGGCTGTCCATCCATCCGGTTGAGTAGCATGGTCTTCACCGAATCGAGCTGCAACAGAATCATGCGCACCTGATTGTTGAAGGCGTTGAAGGCCAGCAGACCCAGAATGGCAATAAAGAGACCCGAGGCGGTCGCGACCAAGGCGTCGGCCACACCGCCAGTTACCTCCATGGGCGAGTGACCGGGGGCGGCCAGCACATGGAACGCATGAAACATGCCCACGATGGTCCCAAACAAACCCAAAAGCGGCGCCAGGGTGATGATGGTATCGAGAAGCCACAAGCGACGGTCGAGCTGCGGTGCCAAGGTGATGACGGCTTCCTCGAGGCGATTGGCCAGGGCATCGCCCTTCACTTGTCCGGAGTGGCTGGCGGCCATCCGCAACAGGCTGGCCTCGGGCAGTCCATTGGCGTTCTCTGCCAGGCGGTTGAGGGTGTCGCGATCGAGGCGGCCATGACCAGCCAGATCGTGCACGATGGCGTCGCCGCGGGAGAGGGTGCGGCGCAGATACCAAAAGCGATCCACCATTACCGCCAGTTCGATAAGAAGAAGCAGCAGCAGGGCATACAAGATCCCGTCGGAGTAATTGGCCAGATGAATGAAATAAGCGATGTTCACGGGATAGATCTCCTGTTTTGCGAAGTCCGCACTCTAGCAAAAGAATGTGACAGTTTGATGAATGCTATATGACACTTTTATGACAGCCCGCTCGTACAGGCTGGTTTAGATTTTGCCCTGTGCTTCCGCCTTTGGAATGCTCAAGCGATAGCCAAAACCATGAACCGTTTGTAGCCAAGAGGAGGCACCGACCAATTCCAGCGTTTTCCGCAGGCGATGGATCTGTGCCGCCACCGTATTCTGCCGCACATGGCGGTTACTGATGGCAAGCTGCTGGGCAATTTCCGCCGTCGAAAAGGTATGCTCCGGTTGCTGGGCCAAATAATGAAAGAGCCGAAAGATCCGCTTGGTAAGCTGCAACTCCTGGCGGTACACAAAGACCCGACGACTTTCGGGATCGATGCGTAATACCCCGGGAATATCGATGGTCACTTGCTCCCAAAGATGTCCGTGGCGCAACAGCGCGCCGGCCTGGGCAAGGATGAGATTCTCGCTACTTGGCGTGCCCACATAGACGTTCGCCCCAGCGTCTAAAGCACTCATGGCCGCCTCGTCGCCCTCTGGGCCAAGGGCCATCACTGCGGTATTGTCTTGTAAAAGCAGATCTTGACTTGCCAGCAACAGCTCCGACAACTCATGATTCCAGTTGGCAAAAATCAGTAGCTGTGGGTGCCAGTCCTGCAAGCTTTCGCGCAGGGTATCACGGTCGTTGATGCGCCGCGCCTGCGCCTTTTGCCGCCGCAAACGGCGCTCCAAAGAGCTGCTCAAAGGATCGTCGCCATGCACCAAAACCCGCGCCTGATAGAGTGGGTTGACCTCTTCCCAGCGCGCCGCTGCCAGCATGGTCAACGCGTCCTGCAGATGGAGAGCATGATGCACGCTACCGGCAAGCAAGGCATAAATCATCGCAAACTCCTCTATTCGCTGCGGCAAATACTTCTTCTGTTAACCAAACTGTAACCTTTTTTTGTGACAGTAGTATGAATTTTTTGTGACACTTTTGTGACAGTGCAATTTTTTTACGGCGCAACGTGGCGCGAGACAGCATCCTATTTCTTTGCGTATACTCTGCCAACGCATTCGCCCCATGGTTCATACATGCCTGCATTTCACCAGGAAACCGAGCAGCGATCGCCTAACTATAACTGTCGAGCGATTTTCATCTCCGACGTGCATCTCGGCAGCAAAGGTTGTCAGGCGGAGGCCTTGCTCGACTTTTTTCGCGCCTACCAGGCGGAGTACCTCTATTTGGTTGGCGATATCATCGACTTTTGGGCCTTGCGCCGGCGCTGGTTTTGGCCCAGCGCCCACAGCACCGTGGTGCAGAAGATTCTTCGTCAGGCCCGAGCGGGGGTGCGCGTCACCTATGTGCAGGGAAACCACGATCCGCTGCTGGGACTGCTCCACGCTTTTCTCGAAGCAGACGACAAAGGCTTGGCCCTGGGCGATATCCAGATCGTTCCCCACTGCCTGCACCAAACGGCCGACGGGCGACGCCTGTGGATCATCCACGGCGATCTTTTCGATCTCAGTATGCAGTATGCGCGCTGGCTCACCCATCTCGGTGATCGCGGCTATAGCGCTTTGCTCAGTCTCAATCGCTGGCACCAGCGCTTCAACCGCCTCTTTGGTATCCGCAGCCACTGGTCGCTCAGTGCCTTCATCAAACATCGCATCAAGCGGGCGGTGCAATTCATTGGTCAATACGAAGAATTCGTTGCGCGCGAGTGCCGGCGCGGCGGCTACGATGGGGTCGTGTGCGGGCACATCCACCACGCCGAATGTAAAGAGATGCACGGTATACAGTATTACAACGATGGCGACTGGGTAGAAAGCTGCACTGCTCTCATCGAAGACTTTGATGGTCAGTTGCGCCTGGTGCGCTGGTCGGAACTCAGTCAGCAACCGATCGAATCGCTACCCTTGCCCCTACAGGAGACCGTATGAAAGTTGCTCTGGTGACCGACGCTTGGGCGCCGCAGGTCAATGGCGTGGTGCGCGCGCTGCAGAGCACCGTGCAGGAACTCCGCGCCCTCGACCATGAAGTCTTAGTCATTCATAGCGGTGAGCAAGCGAGTATGCCCTGCCCCACCTACCCCGAAATCGCCCTTGCGCTGCAGCCGTTTTCACAAGTACGGCGGGCGCTACAGGGCTTTGCACCCGACGCCGTCCACATTGCCACCGAGGGACCGCTTGGTCTTGCAGCACGGCTGTGGTGTGCCGGCCAGGGTTGGCGTTTTACCAGCTCCTTTCATACTCGTTTTGCGGAATATGTCGCCGCGCGCTTGCCAGTACCCTTGTCCGTGGCCTACAGCTTTTTACGTTGGTTTCACAATGGTGCAGCACTGACCATGGTCTCCAACCAACCCCTTGCCGACGAGCTGCAGGGCTGGGGTTTCCGCCATCTCGTCCTCTGGAGCCGAGGCGTCGACAGCGATCTGTTTCGGCCTTGGCCAGACCAGGATCCCGCGGCCGTTTTGCCGGGGCCACGGCCAGCCTTTGTATACTTTGGCCGGGTTGCCGTAGAAAAGAATGTGGAAGATTTTTTGCGCCTCGACCTACCCGGTACCCAGCACATTATTGGCGATGGGCCGCAGGCCGCCGAACTGCGCCAACGCTATCCAAACGTGCACTGGCACGGCATGTTACACGGCGAAGAACTCAGCCGCCATGTTGCCGCCGCCGACGTCATGATTTTTCCGAGCAAGACCGATACCCTCGGCCTCGTGGTACGCGAGGCCAATGCCTGCGGCGTGCCGGTGGCTGCTTACCCAGTGATCGGACCGCAGGCGAGCATCATCGATGGCGTCAATGGCTATATGCGCGAAGATCTTCGCGAGGCAGCTCTACTCGCCCTGCAACTGCGGCGCGAAGACTGCCGCAGCGCCGCCCTTGCCCATGACTGGCGTAGTTGTACCCTGAACTTCCTCGAGCACCTGGTACCCGCACACGGCTAATCAGGCTGCTTTGCGGCGCACAACTCCCGGGGTGCTGCTGCCACCGCTTTCCGGTAGCGACTCGCAAGCCATTTCCACCCCGAGCACCCGCGTCAGGATAGCGCCCAGCAGCCCAGCTGAGGCCAAAATCAACATCAACACCCCGATGCCAAACTTGGCCTGAATAACCGGCAAAAAGAAGACGCTAACGGCTGCGCCAACGCGGCTGAAAGCCGTGCTAAAGCCATGACCACTAGCACGCAGCTCCGTGGGATAGAGTTCGGTAGGAATGATCCAGGTGGTATTGCCCGGCCCGAAACTATTGGCTACCTGAAAAAGAATCAAACCGATAGCGACGATGGCAAAGGGCGGTTCGCCAGTCAGGGCAAAGACACCAACGAGGGCGAGTCCCAGGGCGTCGCCAAGAAAGCCCCAAAATTGCGTTTGGCGTCGACCAATGCGATCGATGAGTAGTGCCAAGGGCAACCAACCCAAAA
>JAWNZB010000106.1:0-5904 GCA_038447835.1 Candidatus Igneacidithiobacillus chanchocoensis
TCGGTCGTGGTCGGATGTTTGCCAAAGTCGTTATGGAAGACCTTGATCTCTACCCCGCTATTGGTGATATAGACGCCCTTTTGGGCTGCAAACCTCTTTAGAAAGGCTGCATTGGCCGCAGCACTCAAAGAGGGCGGAACCGCAGCGCTCGCCGGCGTAAGCGCGAGCGTGAACGCCAAACCAAGAAGTCCAAGCCACGCTGTCGCACCCCTCATGGGCCAGTCCCTTCCTTGTGTCCCGTTCAATCTCGAATAGTCTTGCCGCGCGGCAATGGCAAATCTTGGGCCAACCGCTTCGACAGCACCATTAATCGCGTTTTGGGGCAAATCCTAGATGCCACCGCCCCCGAGCGTGGATCAGCGACAGGAGTTGCGCATGCCCCCCTCCCCGCCAGCCCAGATTACGGTCGGCGTGGCCGGTGTCATATGGAACCAACAGGGTGAGGTCCTCCTGATCCGGCGGCGAAACCCACCCCGAGCAGGCCACTGGAGCCTGCCTGGAGGCCGGGTTGAGCGCGGGGAGCGCCTGGAAGACGCCCTGCGGCGGGAAATTCGGGAAGAAACCGGTCTTGAAATCGAAATCCTAGGGCTTGCCGGCGTTGCCGAAATCGTCGATGCCGCCCCCCTTGGCGGCGCTGGACACTATGTCTTGATCGATTACGGTGTCCGGGCGCTCTCCGGTCGGGCGGTAGCTGCGAGCGATGCTATGGACGCGACCTGGTTCGCCCTGGATAAATTACCTGAGGAACTCTGGCAGGAAACCCGGCGCATGATCCACACCAGCGCCCACTTGCACCTAGGCCTTGCGCCGCCACCATAGACGCCGGCTAAAGAGGCCGGTGCGCTGGACGACGGGCACCTGCCCCTCTAGCCTCATCGCCAGACATACTGGAGAAGGATCATGTTCAAACCATTTGATTTGAGCGGCAAATGCGCACTTGTTACCGGCGGCAATGGCGGAATCGGTCTTGGCATGGCCGAAGGACTGGCGGCTGCCGGCGCCGACGTCGAGATTTGGGGTCTCAACGAGGCTAAAAATGCCAAAGCCCTTGAAAGACTGCGTCATTACGGACACAGGGTCGAAGCTCGTCGTGTTGATGTTTCCAAGGAAAATGAAGTTTGTGCCGCGATGCAGGCCGCGGTGGGGAACTTCGGGCGGCTGGACTGCGTCATCGCCAATGCCGGTATCGGCGGCGGCGCGCCGATTACCGACATGACCACGGAGCTCTTTCGCAAGGTGCATTCCGTCAATGAAGACGGCGTGTTCTGGACGTTTCGGGAAGCTGCCCGTCACATGACGGCCCGGGCCAAGGCTGGCGACCCGGGTGGGTCAATGGTCGCAGTGGCCTCGACTGCCGGAATCGAAGGGGCCGCCCGCAATGCTGCCTATGGCGCCTCTAAGGGGGCCGTCCTTTCGATGGTACGTGCCCTCGCGGTGGAACTTGCGCGCCATGGCATCCGGGTCAATTCAATTGCTCCAGGGTGGATTGCCACCGAAATGACTGAAGGCGCCCAGAACAATCCGATTTTTGCTGAAAAGGTTATTCCGCGCGTTCCCATGCGGCGCTGGGGACAGCCAGAAGACTTCTCCGGCATTGCCGTCTATCTCGCTTCGGATGCCTCGCGCTATCACACCGCCGACACGTTCGTGATCGACGGAGGCTATGTGGTGTTTTGATACTTAATGCCTAATCCGGACAGGGAGCGACCCTGCCGGCACAATGTCATGGCCGGTACCGAGCCGCGTCCACGGTGGAGGAGTTTTGTGCGCGTTCTGATTATGCTGGTTTTAGGCGCACTTCTGATAGGTGCTCCAGCTGTTGCTGCTGGAAGGCGCCAGGCAGTGGCGCAGGTTAGTCCAGCCGGTATGGCGCAGATTCTCTCTCCACCGCAGATGCCCGCACTGGGCTCAGCAAAGGCCAAAGTCACTGTCGTCGAATACATGGACTACAATTGCCCCTACTGTCGGCTGATGGCGCCCGACTTTCAGCGTTTGGTAAATACCGATCCTGGCGTAAGGGTTCTGTTCAAGGATTGGCCAATTTTTGGTCCAGTTTCAACCTATGCCGCAAAAGCGGCATTAGCCGCGCAGTACCAGGGCAAGTATCTCGTTGCCCACCAGGCACTTCTGTCGACCCCCGATCGTCTGGGCAGCTTGAAGCAGGTTCGCAGCGCGTTGCAACATGCCGGAATTGATCTCAGACGTTTGGACGTTGACCTGAAGATTCATGGTGCTGCGATTAATGCTACGCTCGCACGTATTCGTGCGGAAGCACGGGGGCTTGGGCTTGAGGGGACACCGGGATTAATCGTGGGTGACCTCTTTGTTCCTGGCGCCGTTAACTTTGCCGATTTACAGAAGCTGATCGCAATCGTCCGCAATCAGGCGCAGAGTCAGTCACACTCACCGCCAGATCCGGTTCACGGTTAGCCCACATAGGCTAGTGTATAGCCATGTTCCTGGGCGCGATTGACGGCAACAATTCCAGCCGGAACCATGAGCGCATTTTTGATCAGGTTCGTCGCAAATTCATGATGAATCTGATCTGAGTTTCCCCCCACGACCTTTGCCACCATACCCGCAATTCCCGCTGTGGCCATGCCGCAGATCGCAAAACGGACACCCATCTGTGCCAAGGATGCCAGTGTCGGAGAGTGATCCTTGCCGGACGGTCCACCTGGAGCCCTATCAAGTGGATTGCCCTGCATGGCCGCTAGCGTCACTTTTGCATCCAATTGCAGCTTTTCGGAAAATGCCGCGCCATACTTCTTCCAGACACTGTCGTTGTAACCCATAGGCGTTGCCATGTGCCGCAGTACAATGACCACGCCCAAAGCTTTGGCGTGCAGGCCATAGGCACTCATGTTTGTCGCGAAGAAATTATCGGCAAACTCGAGGGCCATCATGGCTCCTTTGGGAGTGAGCACATCGAATACCATGCGGTGCCGGGTGTGCGGCAGGTCTAGCCAGCGATCTGCAACTTCGAACTGCGGTTGCCAGCGTTGCGCCTCCACTGCCGGTGAGGCTGTGGCCGCGTGTGCAAGCCCTGCGGTTGCCGCCGCCAGGAGACCGCCTGTACCCAACATTATCGTGCGCCGCTCCACACGGGTGTCTTGCTCAACCTGCGCCGGCTCTACCCGTTCTGATTTGTCGCCCCTTAGCACCTGCTTCCCCTCTACCACGATGTGACACTCAGAGTGTACGCAACATCCCGAAATTGCAAACCGATCGGCTTCCTTCGGCAGCACATCGGCTGCTGTTGACCATCGAAAATAGTTCGCGTTTGGGTGGAAGCAGCGCCACGAATACGGCCATTGCCCGCCATAGGGAATTTTCACGAAATGGGAAAGCGCCGTTCGGGCTACAACCAAAAGCCACTAGGCACCGTCAGGATACACAAAAAGAAACAGTCTGGCAAACCTAGAAAATGTTCAATAGATGAAGTCTCCCAATGGATGGGAGGACACTCATGGCGGCTTGCGGTCTTGATTTTGGTACATCTAATTCGGCGCTGGGCATTGTTACACAGCAAGGTCCAAGGCTCGTACGCGTTGACAATGACAGCGAACTGATACCTACCGCGATCTTTTTTGATCTTGATAATTGGGAGCACCCGCGCTTTGGGCAGGCTGCAATAGATGCCGCGATAGGCCGCGAACCAGGCCGGTTTCTGCGCGGTCTGAAGAGTATTCTTGGTTCGGAGCTCTTCGAGCGGACGACACAAATCGGTCCCCATCGCATCACCTTTGCGAGCGTCATCGAACGATTTATCCGCCATCTTAAGGCAAAGGCCGAAGAGACATTGGGGCATGAACTCGACAGCGTCGTTCATGGACGGCCAGTCCATTTTTATGACGGCGACACCCAGGCTGATGCCAGGGCACAGGCTAGTCTCGAGACCATAGTCCGTAAGAGCGGATTTAAGAATGTTCGTTTTGTCTATGAGCCCATTGCGGCAGCCTACCATTATGAAGCGTCGGTAGAGAATGAAGAGCTAGTTTTGGTTGCTGACATTGGTGGTGGCACTTCGGACTTTTCACTCATCCGCATAGGCCCTCAGCGCCGAGGTTTGAGGGACCGTAAAGACGACATTCTCGCCAATACGGGGCGACGGCTTGGAGGTAGCGATCTTGATGCTGCGCTTAGCCTTGCGGTTGTCATGCCTCTGCTTGGTCTCGGGAGCTTTCAGCGCGAGAAAAATTTACCCATACCCAAATCTATATATTTTGAGTTGGCGCATTGGGCGACGCTTCCATTTGTCTACTCCTGGACGAATGTCGACCTGGTACGCCGCCTCCATGCCGACGCCTGCGAGCCAGGCAAGCTGCAACGGTTGCAACGTACGCTGGAATTGCAGCTGGGCCATCGCATTGCCTTTGCTGCTGAGGCGGCAAAAATCGCACTCAGCGGCGGCGCGATCGCCTCTGTTGACTTGGAATTCTTGGAGGCTGGCCTTTCTTGCTCGGTTCAACGCACTCAGTTTGAACTGGCAATTGCCGAACGGACAGCTGCACTGACGAATGCCGCAGTTCAGTGCATCAGAACCGCAGGGATCAATGCCCGCCAGATTGGCGCGATCTTCTTCACCGGCGGATCAAGCCGGGTGCCCGTATTTCAGGAAGCTGTCGCCCGCGCAGCCCCCCATGCGGTGTGGCGGAGCGCTTCTGACCTGTTATCGGTGGCGCTTGGCCTCACAAAGGCGGCACAACGCAGTTTCGGCTAAAGTTACCGTGCATTGTCAGCCTTCCGGCAAGGTATCGCGTTAGCGGGCAATTTTGCGGCATCTGAGTAGTCTGTCATCCACGTCGCGACGATGTCGCGCACCATGACAAGCCCGGCCTTAGCTATAGCAGCTTCCACAGCAAATGGACGAGAACGCCAAGGCCAAAACTTGCAACCGCAAAGCCACTTGCTCTGTTGATAATGCGCATCACGCGTCCATCGATGCGGGCATGAAAAAGTCCTATGATGGCAGTCAAGGTGAACCACCACAGCGTTGAGCCAGCCATAACGCCACCCACCACGACCGCCGCATCGAGGTAGCTTGCGCCCTCTCCGGCCAAGCCGCCCAGGCTCGCAAACAAAGCAGCGACGCCGAAAAGTGTTGCCGGATTAGTTACGGTCAGGGCGAAGGTTGAGGCCATTGCCCGCACCAGCGAAGATGGGAGCGCCGCTTCGCGCGGAGGTGACTGGTCGTCATCCTTGGATGCCGGGGGCTGGGACAAATAGGTATGCAGCCCAAAGGCCAGCAGCAACACGCCGCCACCGACCTGCAGCGGTGTGGAAAAGCCTTCGATCAGTTGTGCCACAACAGTGACCCCAAAGGCCGAAATCGCGGCAAAAAAGCCATCTCCCATGGCCGCACCAAGACCGGAGACAAAGCCATTGACCGGGCCGTACTGCAAGGCCCTGCGAATGCAAATGAGGTTCACCGGTCCAACCGGCGCAGCAAGGATCAGCCCAATCAAAATCCCTGAGCCGATAAGGACAAGATAATCCATTCCTGGTGATGCTCCCCCTGCCGCCCGCTGCCTTAGGCGGCGAGTTGGACTACGATGCGGCCCCGCACCTGACCGGCCAGGATTTCATTACCTGCCGTCACGACATCTCCCAGTCCGATAGTCCGGGTCATAGCATCAAGTTTGGCCCGATCCAGATCCTCGGCCAAGCGCTTCCAGGCTAGTTGGCGGCGTGCCATAGCCATCTGAACCGATTCGATGCCGTGAAGTGAAACACCGCGGAGGATGAAGGGGGCAACCGAGGTCGGCAGGTCCATTCCCTGGGCGAGGCCACAGGCGGCGACTGCCCCACCATACCTTATCGAGGCCAGGACATTGGCCAGCGTGGTGGAGCCGACACTATCAATGGCGCCAGCCCAGCGCTCCTTGGCCAGAGGGCGCGCCG
>JAWNZB010000293.1:0-1044 GCA_038447835.1 Candidatus Igneacidithiobacillus chanchocoensis
TATGACGCAAAGCTTATACTCCTCCGACTTTGAACGGGACTCCTGCAGCTTCGGGCTGATTGCCCAGATGGACAACCAAGCCAGTCACGCCATTGTCGCGACGGCAATCACCTCCCTGGCGCGCCTCACCCACCGCGGCGCGGTAGCCGCCGACGGCAAAAGTGGCGACGGTTGCGGCCTGCTGTTGCAAATGCCGGAGGCCTTTTTCCGCGCCATCGCCACCGAGCGGGGTATTGCTCTCGGCGAACATTTCGGTATCGGCCAGTTTTTTCTCCCGCAGGACCAAGCGGTTGCGAGTGCAATCCGCACGACACTGGATGCCGAAGCCCAAGACCTCGGTCTCCGATGTCTGGGCTGGCGCGAGGTCCCTACCGACCTTGCCGCTTGTGGTGACGAAGCCCTTAAGAGCCTGCCGGGTGTATGGCAAGCCTTTGTGGACCTCCCCGACGCTGCGGACACGGACAGTCGCGAACGCCTCCTCTATCGACTGCGGCGGCGGGTAGAAAAACGCTTTGTCGACGAGAGCAGTTTTTTTGCTGTGACCTGCTCTTCTCAGGTCATCGGCTACAAGGGCTTGGTGCTGCCAGAGAACCTTCCCGTTTTTTATCCCGACCTCTGCGACCCGCGCTTTGCCTCCGCCCTCGTCACCTACCACCAACGCTTTTCCACTAATACCTGGCCGGAATGGCGGCTATGCCAACCCTTCCGCATGCTCGCCCACAATGGCGAGTTGAATACGGTGCAGGGCAACCGCCTGTGGGCCAAGGCCCGCGAGGCGCAACTCCAATCCGACCTGCTGCCTATGGCTGAAGTGCTGCCCGCGGTGGGCGGCGGCAGCGACTCCTTCAGCCTCGACAACATGCTTGAACTGCTGGTGCAGGGCGGCATGGACTTCTTCAAGGCCATCCGCCTGCTGGTGCCGCCCGCCTGGCACAATGTCCCGCGCATTGAGCCCGCCCTGCGCGCCTTCTACGAATATCACTCCATGCGCATGGAGGCCTGGGATGGCCCTGCCGGACTGGTGCTCAACACCGGACGCATCGC
>JAWNZB010000294.1:0-1041 GCA_038447835.1 Candidatus Igneacidithiobacillus chanchocoensis
CCGAAAGGGATAAATCCAATCCGAAAGGGGCGGAAACCTGGTCAGGGGAGGGTGGCTTGCTGAATCGTAGACGGCTTTATAAGCTGGGTGCGATTCTGGCAAGTTTTTTGAACCAGGCATTTTCTTTTTATCAGGTGCGCCGTAAAACCCCGTCGCTCAGGGCGTGGATATAGGGCGCGACCGCGTAGCGGTCAATTGGGCGTTTCTTGTTGTTCGATATACTGCCGGATGACCGACAAGGGAGCGCCACCAGCGGAACCTGCGAAACTGGGCGACCACAAGCTCCCTCCCCAAGGTGCTTTCTGAATGGCGGGATATTTCTTTTTGCGAATCAGCCTGGATGATACGCCCTTTAGGCGATTCACCAGATGGGAGACGGGCACTTTCGGTGGGTAGGCGACTAGCAAATGCACGTGATCGCTCCCCCCGTCGAATTCCTCAAGAGTTCCCATGCCGTCAACCGGCGCCCCGCGGCCTGGGGAACTCAAATACCCCGGTCCCGCCCCCGCCCTCAGTTACCGATTGGCGCTGCCAAACCAAAAGGCCTTTCTCGCCCATGGCGGCATAGGCCTCCAACTGCCAAAACAGGAACCGGGAGGCCAGAACCACCAGTGGCACCAACCAAAGTATCCGCCACCACGTGGACGTGCCGATTCCAAGCGCCACCGCCAAAAGCCAGGCGGTTAGCAGCAGTACCAGCGGCAAAAGCAGGGCTTGCGCCACCGCCAAGAACGGTTGCCATACTTCCATGCGCCCATCCCCTCCGGTATCCGGATTGGGTCCGAAGACCGATCGGCTGTTTGGCCAAAGAGCCGGATTAGGCTCTTTCCAGCTTATGTCCGCAGCCTGATCGGCGTGCTGGAAAGCCTCTTTCCTTGACACTCCCCACGGCTGAAGCCCTTAGCATTACCCATAAGTCGGTGGGGGTCGAAGAATTTCCCGCATGGCGGTTAGATCTTGGAGTCGTCGGAAGCCTCGCCAAAGCACCTTGACCCCCGGTTCGCCGTCGCTCTTGCGTCCGAGAAAGCCTCCCAGCTTGGC
>JAWNZB010000295.1:0-1041 GCA_038447835.1 Candidatus Igneacidithiobacillus chanchocoensis
CTCGATACCATAATCGCCACACTGGCGGCAGAGATTCCGCAGACCGTCGCAGCTTGGAATGCGTCAGGGAACACGGCGGCGGCGATTAAAGCCGACGGCCAGCCGGTTGCGCCGGTGCCAGTTCCGTGATTAAGCGCCGCGCATATGGGCTCGCCCTCTCGGGGGCGGGCTTCTACATCCCGATGCAAATTGGTGCCGTCTGCGCCCTTATGGACGGCGGCGTAACATTCACCCAGGTGGCCGGCACGTCTGCTGGCTCCGCTGTAGCAGCGGCCATCGCCATTGGTATGACGCGACAACAGCTTGAGAAGGTGGCGGTCGATACGGACTTTAGGCCGCTATTTGGGCCGAGCGCCAAGGCCATTATTTCGCGGCGCGGCTATTGTAATGGCGATAGGTTGCATGACTTTTTATATGAGGTTCTTGGCGACGGCGCTATGGATGAAACAATTATACCGCTTACCATTATGGCCTCAGACCTACGCCGGTCGCGCGGGTTTGAGTTCTCCGCTAAAGCGCATCCCAGCGCTAAGGTGGCAGACGCCTGTCGAGCCAGCATGAGCGTGCCGATTGCGTTTGTGCCGTACGACTATCTTGGTAACACTCTGGCCGACGGTGGCATGCGGTGTAATATGCCACTAAACAAGCTGGACCCCGTAGGCCCGCTGCTTGGAATTGAGATGAACATAGCCGGAGAAAATCAGCTCGATGGGCCGATCGATCTTGCCTTTGCCTGTATTTCCATGATGCTGGCAGCCAATGAGCTTGATAGTTTAATTTGGGGCAAAGCGCATGGCGCCAAGATCGTTACCTTAGACCCTATTGCTGGCATCAATTTCATGGACAACGATCTAGCTCAGGCGGAGCGGCAGGCGATGTTTAACAAAGGGTATACCACTATGAGGATTGCCATGCATGGATGACGTCGACCGCGCTCAGTACCTAGAGAATCTACAGCGTAAGGAGGCGCTGGAAAGGCGTCGGCCAAGAGGACCGGTCTATACAGGCTTATGCTTGTGGTGCGAGGAAGAGATAAGAGAA
>JAWNZB010000296.1:0-1039 GCA_038447835.1 Candidatus Igneacidithiobacillus chanchocoensis
GAGCCGCGCAACGGCGCGATGGAGATAGATCCCGCTCGTTGCGTCCATCCTATCGTTGAACGTGCCGACTTTAATCGGCTTCCCGTTGCGGCTGAAAAGCACGTCCTCCGCATTACCGTCCGTATCTGTGATATTGACGAAGCTGAGGATCGCGTTGCAAATGCTCTTGTAGATCCGTTTGTCCCGCAACCGCTTGGGCGCGGAGTTGGTATTGTGGGCGGTGAAGAACGAAACCAGGTTGAGTGTCGGCAGGCACAGGTTTTGCGTGCCATTGCGCAGGTAGATTTTTTGACTCCATTCAAGCCTCGTGTTGTTATCGCCCGCATAGCGGTCGAACATGATGGGAGTGATCCCACGCAAGGTCACTTTGCGAGTAATCACGTCAAGTCGCGTATCAGATTTTGTTGCAACAACCATTTTTATCCTCCGTTAAATAAAAACCTCGCCTTGCGTTGCGTTGCCGCGCCAGGCCGTGCGCTGCCATACCTTGCCCGGCCCTGCCCAGCCTAGCCGAGCCGCGCCCTGCCACGTGATGCGAAATCGCATCGGAAAGCTCACCGTGATGAGCTATCCGCTGAGATCAGCCCTCGCCATGCCGCGCGTTGCCCTGCCACGCCGAGCCCCGCATGGCCATGCCCTGCCCCGCCGAACCAGGCCGCGCCGCGCCCCGCAAAAATCGACCACTCCACCCCAGACTAACCCTCGCCTCGCCAAGCCCCGCCCCGCCCCGCCCAGCCGGGCCCCGCCGAGCCGAGCCTAGCCCGACCTTGCCACGCCCGGCCCCGCCACTGCAAAAATAAACCGCGCCGCCCCCAAAACACCCCTCGCCTCGCCACGCCATGCGTTGCGTTGCCTGGCCCGGCGGTGCCAGGCGTTGCCCTGCCCCTCCCGGCCTTGCCTCGCGCTGCCCAGCGCTGCCTAGCCCAGCCAGGCCGTGCCGTGCCGTGCCGCGCAAAATCAACAACTAACGCGATTTTCGCGCACCAACCTCCACGCGTACTGCTCAGAAATCGCCAGCCTTTCTTGTGTCTCTTCGCTC
>JAWNZB010000297.1:0-1038 GCA_038447835.1 Candidatus Igneacidithiobacillus chanchocoensis
GACTGAATCGGCTCTTACCGAGGCACAGAAGCTGGCCCTGGCGCGTATGGAAGAGGTGCAGATCTTGGACGCGGCTCTCTCACAAACCCAAAAGTTGGCGCTGGAGCGTCAGCAGATCATCGAAGCGTTTCAACAATCGCTCCCAGGCCGCGCCTACCAGCTATTGCGGCGAACAAAGCAATGAGCGTAAAGAAGCTTCCCGTTCTGCATCACAACATCGATCACCTTGCAATGCGTCCCGGCGTACTGCATTGCTGGGGCTGGGTGTGCGCCGAGGATGGGCCGCTGCGGGCCCTGCACCTGGTCTGCAGGTTGCAGGATGATCGGTTAGTCGAATACCCAGTGGAATACGGCGCCTTGCGCACCGATGTCGGCGATGCCCTCAAGCACCTGCCACATGCTGCAGCAAGCGGTTTTCTGGCCAATGTGGCCTGGCAGGGTGCGGAGTTGCATAGCGCTTGGTTGCGGGCAACGACCGAAAACATGCAGTGCGTGAATATTGCGTTGATTGACGGCGTGCCGGATGCGCCCCAAGCGCCTTCAAAGCTGAAGCCGACCGTGCAAATGGGCTGGCAGCTTGGCTTACGTGCCCTGCGTTTGATGCGCAGGGGGCAGTTCGCCGTGCTCTATGAGAAGGCAAGGCGCTATCTCGCCGCCAAGCCGATTGCGGTGGATGACCCGGTCGAGCAGATTCGTCTAGGGCTTGAGAGCGTACAAAAAACTCGGGCGCTGCTGGTCATCGATCACGATCTGGGTGGGGGGGCTCCGCTCTATCGGCAAAGACTCATTGCCGCGCATGTCGAAAAGGGCGGGGCTGTGCTGCTGTTGACCTTCCATCTGCCCACGGTGAGTTATGCGGTGCAGGTTTATGGTGGAATGAATTTTCCCCGCCTTGCGCTGCAGCGCCTTGTGGACTTGATGCCGCTTGCAAGAGAGGGTTGGATCGGGGACGTATTTTTCAATAATGCGGTTTCGTTTCCAGAACCGCAGCGCCTGCCTGAATTCTTGTCGGCTCTACGGATGGCGAGCGCTGGGAGG
>JAWNZB010000107.1:0-5789 GCA_038447835.1 Candidatus Igneacidithiobacillus chanchocoensis
GCCTGTCATCTAATCGCCAGCGCAAGGCCGTTCGCGCATGGACGCGCGAAAAGGCTCGCTGAGCACGGCGATTCTCCTTCTGTAGTTTAACGCTTGACGAATAAGACAAAGCAGTAAATACAGCACTAGCTGTAGCGACGGTATAAAAAAATATTTTTGCTATTTCTAAAATTGACATTATTTACTCATATTTATTTCTTTTAAATAGCCTAACGCCGATTGTTCCATCTTTAACGCCGGAAAAGTAAGAAAGAAGGCATCATTGCGTCTGCTGGTAGCCAGACTCCCTAGCTTCAATGTACTAAATCACCTACAGGCTGGCAACCCCAACTGGGCGCTGCTATGAGACCTTACGCTCATCTCTGCGCTCCGTTCGATCTGCCTTCGCGCTTTGCTCGGGCGCTGAAATCGGGCCATTGCCCCACACGGAAGGCGGGGATGCCGTGTACCGAATCGGGGAAACAGTCCAGATTGATGTGAGCGTCGGTGGCATCCCTGACTTTAGCGATCTTTTTGCTCAGTCGGCGGTAAGACCCTCACGGACGCGCTCGACACGGCGGGCCAGCAGGGCAATTTCGTGGGCAAGGCAATATTCGGCGTCGGTTACTTTCCACTCTCGCGCCTGCTCCTTGTCGACTTGCAGATCGGCGCAGATCTTTTTCAGTTCTGCGTAATCATTGCTGTCGAAGAGAAAGCCCGCCAGTTCGCTGACCTGGTCATTTTTGCTTGCGGCGCCGTCGAGGGCCGCATAGGCGGCATCTAGATAGCTGTGCTCTTTCAGTGCCAAGGCCCGTTGCAGGGCCGCTTCCCGATCTATTTGCATCTTCATCACTCCCGTTGCTGGTATTTTTACCCGGCCAGAGACCGTTCGAGGATCTCGGCCAAATCTCGCGATAGTCCTTCCCTACCCTGCAGCGCCAGCATGGCTTTGCGCATCATGGCCTGCCGATTTTGATCGTAACGGGTGCTGCGACTGAACACCGTGGCCAAACGCGCCGCCGTTTGCGGATTGAGCTCATCGAGCTGCGCCAGTTGCTCTGCATAAAAGGCGTAACCGGAGCCGTCGGCGGCATGAAACACCGTGGGGTTTACCGCAAAGGCACCGAGAACGGCGCGCACCCGGTTGGGCACCCGCCAATGGAAGGCCGGATGCTGCAGGAGGGACTTGGCACGCTCGAGGGTGCTGGGCGCGGCCGGGAGCATCTGTAGCGAAAACCATTTGTCGATGATGAGCGGGTATGGCTCCCAGCGCTGGTAAAAATCCGCGAGCAAGGCATCGGACAGCAGATTTTCGGTTGCCAGAGCAACCAGGGCACCCAAGCGCTCGGTCATGTTGTCGGCCTGCCGATACTGCTGCTCCGCGCGGGCACGCGCTTCTTCCGCCTGCGGGCCGAGGAGCGAGTAGGTAAGCGCTACCTGACGCAGGCGGCGCATTCCCATGGAGCGCCCATCGCGCTGGTAGGGCGCCGCCAAATCGTTGTAGAGGCGCTGCCAATCGCTGGCGAAGCATGTTGCCAAGCGCCGCCGCAGTTCCTCGCGAACACGATGAATGCCATCGACATCGATGACTTCCATGCGCTGTCCCAAGGTCTCTTCCGAGGGGAGGCTGAGAAGTTCTGCGGTGTAGGCAGGATCATCTTCGTAACGGGTCAGAGCCGCTGCCACCGCTTCTTCGAGGGCAGAGGAATCCAGTGGGCTCCCCGCCAAGGCCTGTAACATTGCTCGCTCGGCCAAGCGCTGGAAGCTATCCCAGCGGTTGAAGGGATCGTCATCGTGCTGGGCCAGAAAGATATCTGCCGCTTCGGCATCGCTGCGCTCGAGGATGACCGGTGCCGAAAAGCCGCGCAGCAGGGAAGGCATGACTGGTTCGGAAAAAGGGCCAAAGGTCCATGTCTGTTCGCTATTATCGAGGACGATGACGCGATCACGGTCGGCCTCGAGGGCTTTACCATCCTGGGTAAAAAAGGCCAAGCGGACGGGAATGGGGACCGCCTGTTTCTGCTCCTGCCCGGGGGTTGGCGGCGTATGCTGACGTAGCTGCAGGTGATATTGCCCGCTGGGTGCGTCGTACTCGCCATGCGCGCTGAGGCGCGGGGTACCGGCCTGGGCGTACCAGCGTAAGAACGGCGAGAGATCCTGCCCGCCGCCATCGCTCAAGGCGCGCACGAGATCTTCGATACACACGGCTTGGCCGTCGTGGCGGGCAAAGTAGAGATCGGTACCCTTGCGGAAGGCGGTGGGGCCCAGCAGGGTATGCATCATGCGAATGACTTCGGCACCCTTTTCGTACACCGTCGCCGTGTAAAAGTTATTGATTTCCTTGTAGGAACCGGGACGAACCGGATGCGCGAGCTGGCTTGCATCCTCGGCAAACTGGGCACTGCGCAAACGGCGCACATCGCCAATGCGCTGTACCCCGCGGGAATTGCAGTCGGCGGAAAACTCTTGATCGCGAAAGACCGTAAGACCTTCCTTGAGGCTCAGTTGAAACCAGTCGCGCAGGGTAACCCGATTGCCCGTCCAGTTATGAAAATACTCGTGGGCAATTACCGACTCGATGCCTTGATAATCGGCATCGGTAGCGGTTTCCGGACTGGCCAGCACATACTTGGAGTTAAAAATATTGAGACCCTTGTTTTCCATGGCCCCCATATTGAAGCTATCGGTAGCCACAATCAGATAGCGGTCGAGGTCGTATTCGCGACCATAGACCTGCTCATCCCAAGCCATAGCCTTTTGCAGACTGCGCAGGGCTTGCTCGCAGGCGTCCCGATCGCGCTCGGCAACGTAGACTTCCAGGCCAACTTCGCGCCCCGACTGGGTACGGAAGGTATCCTTGGCAACATGAAAAGACCCGCCCACCGCGGCAAACAGGTAACACGGCTTGGGAAAAGGATCTTCCCAGCGCGCCCAATGCCAGCCCTCGTCTTCTTCGCCCGTTGCTACGCAATTGCCATTGGAGAGTAGCTGCGGGCAAGTTTGTTGCGGGGCATGTAAGGTGACGGTAAAACGCGACAGCACATCCGGGCGGTCCAAAAACCAAGTGATGCGCCGAAAACCTTCAGCCTCACACTGGGTAAGGAATACCCCGTCGGCATAGTAGAGACCGGAGAGCGCAGTATTTGCCTCGGGCTCGATGCGCACTCGCGATTCGACAACGCAGTGATCTGGCAAGTTACGCAAACGCAAGCCGCCGGTTTCGAGAGCGTAGCGCTCCGCCGCTAGCGGCTTGCCATCGACAGCGAGGGAAAGCAGCTCCAAGGATTCGCCATTGAGGAAGAGGTCGCGCGACGCCGGATCGAGGCGCCGCAGAGACAACTTTGCGTGCACCTCGGTGCCTTGGGGACGCAGAAAGAGGTCCAAGGCGACGGTATCGAGGGTAAAACCCGGCGCTTGGTAGTCCTCGCGACGGACGATGCTCGCTTCGCTCACTGACACTTGCCCTCGGAATTGAAGGTGCCGATGCTAGAAACAAAGCTCGAGAGGTCCTGCGGCATACCGTGGCTGATCTTGGCCGTACCACCCTGGCCACAATAGAGCAGCGTAGGCGTGGCTACTTCGCCGGTGGCCTGCAAGAGCTCCGTGTTCTTCTGCACGTCTACCACCACGGCAGGATTGGGGTTGCTGTCGGCGGTGATTCCGCCCTCCTCCGTAGCATCATCAAAGCCTTTCTCGTTCTTGGCCATCGCCTCCGCCGGGTCGCTGGCACTCAAGATTGCCGCCGCCTTGCCCTCGCTCGAAGGCTTGAGGAAGGCCGAAACCACATAGCGCACCCGCAATTTTCCTTCTGCAATGAGCGGTTTGGCGTCTTCGTAGAACTTGTGGCAGAAGATGCAGTTGGGGTCGATAAAGGCAATTATCTCTGGTCCGCCCGTGCCAAGCACAAAGGTCTTTGCTTGCATGACTTTTTGGGCAATATCCGCTGCCGACATGGGCTTGGGAATGAGACCTGCAGTTTCGGCATCATTCTTGACGACATTGTTACCCTCTGCGTCGATAATCGCTTGGGCAAGGATCAGGTACTTACCGTCTGCAGTGGCATAGGCCAAGGACTTGTGGCCCTGATCCTCCACCACGATGGCCGTAAGGCCACCGGGCCCCGGAAAGACCTTGGCGACCTGGGCGCTGCCGTGAGTGACGGAGCTCACCAAGTTCTGCACCTTACTTTGCGAGAGGGTTTCCGCCTGCGCCGAACTGACGGGGAAAAAGTGATTACTGATGCCGCCAAGAATGAGCCCGGAGATCATTAAGGTAGCGGGAAAGGCCAAAGGTTTTAGGCGCATGGATAATCCTCTGAGAAAAAAGCCGAAAAAATAGGGAGACGATGATAACTAGCCACGTTGGCGTTAGTTTACACCGTCTCCCCGATTCGGACCACGAATCAGCCTAGGGGTTCAGCGCGAAACACAAAGCGTTCGTCATTGAGTTCCACATGCAGCAACTCACCCGGGCGAAAATCACCGCGCAAGAGCTTTTGCGCCAAGGGGTTTTCGATCTGCTGCTGGATGGCGCGTTTGAGCGGACGCGCACCATACACGGGGTCGAAGCCGATCTCGGCGAGCTGATCGAGGGCCGCTTCGCTGAGCACCAGGTCCATATCCCGCTCGCGCAACCGGGCCCGCAAGCCCTGCAGCTGGATTTCGGTAATGGCCCGCAATTGCCGCGCATTGAGGGGATGGAAGATCACCGTCTCGTCAATGCGGTTGAGGAACTCCGGCCGGAAGTGCCCTTGCACCACTGCCATCACCGCGGAGCGTAGAGAGTCTTCGTCACCACTACGGCTGTACTCGTGAATGCGATCGGAACCGAGGTTGGAGGTCATGATGATGACGGTATTGCGGAAATCCACCGTCCGTCCCTGGCCGTCGGTGAGGCGGCCATCGTCGAGCACCTGCAGGAGGATGTTGAACACCTCCGGATGTGCCTTTTCGACCTCATCCAACAAGACCACAGAGTAGGGCTTACGCCGCACCGCCTCGGTGAGATACCCGCCCTCCTCGTAGCCCACATATCCCGGCGGGGCACCGATCAAGCGCGCTACCGAGTGCTTCTCCATGAACTCGCTCATGTCGATGCGCACCATCTGCTCTTCGCTGTCGAACAGGAATTCCGCCAAGGCCTTGCTCAATTCCGTCTTGCCCACTCCGGTGGGGCCCAAGAAGAGGAAAGAGCCGTTGGGGCGGCGCGGATCGGAAAGGCCCGCACGGGAGCGGCGGATGGCGTTGCTGACGGCAGCCACCGCTTCCTCCTGGCCTACTACGCGCGCCTGTAGGCGCTCTTCCATCTTGAGCAGCTTTTCTTTCTCGCCTTCGAGCATTTTGGCAACAGGAATACCGGTCCAGCGCGAGATGACCTCGGCAATCTCTTCTTCCCGCACCTCGGTGCGCAGCAAGGTGGGCGCCTTGCGTTCCGCGCCCGATTCCTGCTGCTCGGCCCGCTGCAACTGGGCCTCGAGGGCGGGCAACTGCCCGTACTGGATCTCCGCCATGCGGTTGAGATCGCCGGCGCGCCGGGCGTTCTCGAGCTCCAGCAAAAGGCGCTCGCGTTCTTTCTGTAGTTGCGAGGTACCCTCGATGGCGAGTTTTTCGCCCTTCCAAATTTCTTCGAGCTCCTGATATTTTCGGTTCAACTCGGTAATCTGCTGCTCCAGGGTCTCTAGGCGCTTCTTGCTGGCCTCGTCCTTCTCTTTCGCCAGCGCGACCTTCTCGATGTTGAGCTGAATCAAGCGCCGCTCGAGTTCATCCAAGGCCTCGGGCTTGGAGTCGATTTCCATCTTGATGCGCGAAGCC
>JAWNZB010000298.1:0-1035 GCA_038447835.1 Candidatus Igneacidithiobacillus chanchocoensis
GCCGCTACAAGACCTTCGGCGAGCTGAACAAGCATGTGTTGAAGCCTACCGTGGCGGAAATCAACGCTATTGCCCCATTCAACGTCTCTGTGCTGCCGGTAAAGCAAGGCAAGCGCGTTGCCGCCATCAAGGTTGGTTGGTGGCCAAAAGATAGCGAGGCACTACATGAAGCGGGCAAGGAATTGGAACGCTCGAAAGTGGGACGGCGCGCCCGGTTAGCGGGGACAGTAGAATATGTGTTCGCGCCAATGCCTTCGACCAACCGCCTGACGAGGCAGGGCGGCAGCTTCCTCGACCTCGACGAGTAAGCAGAGCCTATCTTCCCCGAAAACCTCATAGTTAGCATGTCACAGTTATCCACAGGCGTGCCGAAGGCTTCCCCGAAAACCTCATAGAAGTCCCCGAAAACCTCATAGAAGTACCCGAAAACCTCACAGGAGTCCCCGAAAACCTCACAGGAGTCCCCGAATCTCTCATAGTTGGCAATGCAACACACTGATTTAAATTGTAAATTTGCCTACGAATCTAGAACTAAAGAATATTGAAATACTTGAATACGTATGGCCTGTTGATAACTATTTGCCACTTGCCCCCGATAGCCCCACGCAAAGGCCCTCGAGCGCCTCGGAAACGCTATCCGCGCCCGTGATGCGGCCGCCAAGCAAGAAAGCATGCTTTGAGGGGCGCAGCTTCACACCCAGCAGACTAACTCCCACCCCTAAAACAGCGTCACCGCCGAAAAACCCTTAGCGGCGGGCGGAAAGCCATGCCTGCGGGACGGGGAGGGGGGAAAGAAGAACAGCGAAGCAGCTGCATCATCGCCGTCACAGGGCGAGCCCGTGGCAGAAACGCAACACCGCCAGCGGCGCTTTGCTGCATTGCACAAATTTAAGTTGAGGCCAGACGCGGCGGCGTTATATCTCGTCCTGCGCGAGGCCATGCCTTGCGCTTTCTTGGACGTTTCCTCCCTAAACTTGGCGGCCTTTTCGGCCGCCAATTTTTTTGCGCACTCGCCAACGCCATGCAAGCCCAAAT
>JAWNZB010000108.1:0-5779 GCA_038447835.1 Candidatus Igneacidithiobacillus chanchocoensis
AGGGTATCATCCCAGAGTTCGGCAAAAAGCCGTCCAGCCTCGAGAAGATGACAAAGGCGACCAAGGCGCGAGTCTTCCTCTACTGGTACCGCCTCCAACTGTGAGCGCACGGTGCGCAGCATCAGCTGCGGAAAACCCCAGCGCTCGAGGAGCAGCGCAGTGAGTTCGACATGATCTATGCCGAGTCTTTCCTGCTCCGCCGGCGACAAATCGTGGGGATCCGTCTGGCAACGGACCAACTCCGCCATCGTCTCCGGCACGGCACAGAAGAGCAGCAGGTAACCGACATCACCGAGGAGACCCAAGGTGAAGACCTCTGCCTTCGACCAGCTCCCCACCCGCGTCACCAATTCTTCTAAAAAAAGCGCTCGCACCAAGGCCCGCGCCCAGTAGCGCGATAGATCGAGGCCAGGAATTGGGCTCCGAGTCTTGGTCAGGGACAATCCAAGGACAAAATGGGCAAGGGTGCGCAGACCCAGGCGCAAAATCGCGTCGGGCAGGGCCAGCACTGGTCGGGAACCGCGGTATAATACCGAGTTGGCCAATTCGAGGATCTTGGCAGTAAGGACGCTGTCGAGGCGTACCAAGGTAGCAGCTTCGGCAACGCTGGCGTTGGGACGCTCGAGCAGAGCCATCAGCTCCAAAGCGACCCGGGAGGGCGAGGGACACTCGCCGCCGTCGAGTTTACGCAGCACCGTATCCAATAAATCAGTCAAAGGAATCATCCATACCGTGCAGCCTCAGAAGGATCGACGCGCAAGCAAGCCTCGCTTCCTGGCTAGCTCAAGAAGCAAGTATCGTCTTAATTAGGCGCAAATAGCGATTGTTTCAAATATGAACCATCGTACCCGCTCAACCCACATACTGCTTCTGCAGCCAGGCGGCGTATTGCTCCCCGAGCAGGGGCTGCCACCAATCGCTGCGTTGCAGGTACCAGTCGATGGTCTTACGGATGCCTTCTTCAAAACGATGCTGGGGTTGGTAGCCCAATTCGGTGCCAATTTTGTGGGCATCGATGGCATAGTGGCGGTCGTGGCCCGGCCGGTCCTTGACGTAGCTGATCAGACTCTCGGCCGGCTGGCCGTGGCAAGCGGGCATTTGCGGATAGCGCTGGCGCAGTTCCGCATCCTCGGCAAAGGCTTGGTCGAGCAGGCGGCAGATCAGGCGGACGATATCGAGGTTGGCCCACTCGTTGTGGCCGCCAATGTTGTAGCTCTCTCCTTCCCGCCCTTTTTCGAGGATGAGGGCGATGCCCTGGCAGTGGTCCTCTACAAAAAGCCAGTCGCGGATCTGCTGCCCGTCGCCGTAAATGGGCAAGGGTCGTCCGTGCAGGATGTTGAGGATGACCAAGGGGATGAGCTTTTCCGGGAAGTGATAGGGGCCATAGTTATTGGAGCAGTTGCTGGTGCTGGTGCAAAGACCATAGGTGTGCTGATAGGCCCGCACCAAGTGGTCGGAGGCCGCCTTGCTCGCCGCATAAGGGGAATTGGGGGCGTATGGCGTGTCTTCGCGAAAGGCAGGATCCCGGGGCCCGAGGGTGCCGTAGACCTCATCGGTGGAAATGTGATGAAAGCGGTGCGGAACCCTGCCCCCCGGTCCATCGAGCCACTGCTTGCGCGCGGCTTGCAAGAGGGTATGGGTGCCGAGGATGTTGGTGCGCAAGAAGGCATCGGGATCGTGAATGGAGCGATCGACATGGCTCTCGGCGGCAAAGTGGACGATGGTATTGAGCCGATGCTCGACAAGCAGCCTCTCGACCAGGGCGTAATCGTTGATGTCGCCGGCAACGAAGAGAAAACCTGCCTGCCCCTCGAGAGGCGCAAGGCTCGCACGATTGCCGGCATAGGTGAGGGCGTCGAGAACGACGAGGGTGCCCTGCGGATAGCGCTGCTTCCAGTAATGACAGAAATTGGCGCCAATAAATCCTGCCCCTCCGGTTACCAGCAGGCGCATATCGGCAATGGACAAGGGCTCAGTCATGGGTTTTTCCTTTTGCATATTCGCTCAACATGTGCCGCAGCGGCACGCGCCAATGCGGGGCGCTGCCGAGGGCTGCGTAGCTGCCGCTCTTGTCGAGGACAGCGCAGGCAGGGCGGCGCGCCGGGGTCGGATAGGCGCTGGCCGGGATCATCTGGATGGGGATTGCCCGTTGCAGTAGACCGAGTTGCAGGGCTTCTTCCTGGATGGCAACGGCAAAATCATACCAGGAGGCCACCCCGGCATCGGTCCAGTGCTGGGTACCGACAAAATCCGGCGCTTGCACGGCTTTCCATAGGGCTCCGGCCAGCCCTCCGGCCCAGGTGGGGGTGCCGATCTGATCGCCAACCACGGACAAGCTCTCCCGCTCCGCCATTAGGCGCAGCATGGTCTTGACGAAGTTGTTGCCAAACTGGCTATAGACCCAGGCGGTACGCAGGATGAGGGCCTGCTCGCCCAGTTGGGCACGAATTTTTGCCTCTCCGGCCGCCTTGCTCGCCCCGTAGACGCCGAGGGGGGCAATGGGATCGTCGGGACGATAGGGCCTTCCCTGCTCGCCATCGAAGACAAAATCTGTCGACACATGCAGCAATCGCGCGCCCTTGGCTGCTGCCCATTCGGCAAGAATGCCCGGTGCCTCAGCATTGACGGTATAGGCCAGCTCTGATTCCGCTTCGGCACGATCGACAGCCGTGTAAGCGGCGGCATTGAGCAGGATCTGCGGCTGCAGCCGGTCGAGCACGGCCCGGATCTGCTCTGGCTGCGCGAGATCCACCTGCCGTCGATCGATGGCATGCAGCTCGATGCCCGCAGGAACCCGCCGCTGCAGCTCTTGTCCGAGCTGGCCGCCGGCACCAAAAAGACAGACTTTGCTGGTCATGGGCATCCTCAAGGGAAGAGATCGCAAGCCGAAAGGGGCAAACCAGCGGCATCTTTGCTAGCCAGCAAAGGGGATTCGCCGGCAGGAATAGGCCAATCGATCCCCAGTGCAGGATCATTCCACAGCAGGCAACGCTCCGCCGAGGGCAGGTAATAATCGGTGGTCTTGTAGAGGAATTGGGCATGTGCGCTCAGCACATAAAACCCGTGGGCAAAGCCTGGCGGCACCCAGAGCATTTGGTGATTACTGGCGGAAAGCGTAGCCCCCACCCAGCGGCCAAAGGTCGGCGAACTGCGGCGCAAATCTACGGCTACATCAAAGACCTCGCCCTCGACCACCCGCACCAGCTTGCCCTGGGGCTGCTGTAGCTGGTAGTGCAAGCCGCGCAACACTCCGTGTTGGGACCGGCTGTGGTTGTCTTGCACAAAATCGAGGTCCAGGCCCAAGCTCGCAAAGGTCCGACGATTCCAGCTCTCCAGAAAAAAACCGCGTTCGTCGCCAAACACCCGCGGGCGTAGCAGGCAAACCTCAGGAATCGCTAGGCGTTCCAGTTCCATCACACCCCCTCCTGTTCCAGGCAGCGCAGCAGGTATTCCCCATAGCCGCTCTTGCGCAAGGGCTCGGCCAGGCGCGCCAGCTGCGCTGCATCGATGTAGCCCATGCGCCAAGCGATTTCCTCCGGACAAGAAACCTTCAGGCCCTGGCGCTGCTCGAGGGTACGAATGAATTCTCCAGCATTGAGCAGATCGTGATGCGTGCCGGTGTCGAGCCAGGCGGTGCCGCGGTTGAGGATTTCTACCTGCAGCTCTCCGGCCGCCAGGTAGCGGGCATTGAGATCGGTAATCTCCAGCTCGCCCCGCGCCGAGGGCCGTATCTCCCGCGCCAGCAGACTGGCCTGGGCGTCGTAAAAGTAGAGACCGGTGACGGCATACTGCGAGCGCGGATGGGCCGGCTTTTCTTCGAGGGAAATCGCCTTCCCCGCAGCGTCGAACTCCACCACCCCGTAGGCGCGGGGGTTGGCCACATGGTAAGCGAAGATGGTAGCCCCAGCCTCCTGCTCGTTGACTCGCTGCAGGCCCTTACTGAGATCGTGGCCATAGAAGAGATTATCGCCAAGAATCAACGCAGAGGGCGCGCCCGCCAAAAAATCCTCGGCAATGATCAGGGCCTGGGCCAGGCCGTCGGGCCGCGGCTGCTCGGCATATTGCAGGCTAAGCCCCCAGTCTGCGCCATCTCCCAAGAGGCGCTGAAAGTGCGGCAAGTCGGCGGGCGTGGAGATGAGCAGAATCTCGCGGATACCCGCCAGCATCAGAGTGCTGAGGGGGTAATAGACCAAGGGTTTGTCGTAGATAGGCATGAGTTGTTTGCTCAGCACCTTGGTCAGCGGGTACAAGCGCGTGCCCGAACCGCCCGCCAGGATAATCCCTTTGCGCATTCGTCTCTTCCTTATGCAAAATCAATCAAAACGTGCCGGTATGTCGCCCATCCGCGCAAAGGTAGCGTTGATGGGCTCCATGAAGCGAATCAGGGTAATCATCGAACCGCGGAAGGCCAATTGC
The DNA here is from genome assembly GCA_038447835.1 of Candidatus Igneacidithiobacillus chanchocoensis. Lineage (GTDB taxonomy): Bacteria > Pseudomonadota > Gammaproteobacteria > Acidithiobacillales > Acidithiobacillaceae > Igneacidithiobacillus > Igneacidithiobacillus chanchocoensis. The sequence goes on from JAWNZB010000108.1 coordinate 4,417, forward strand.
TTGCTGAGCAAGGCCTTTTTGCCCGAAAGTTGGCGGCGATGAATCTGTTCCCAGGTTGCCGCCTGGGCAAAAACCCGAAATTGCGGCCGCACCGGCTCGCCCTCCCCAATCTCCTCCGGCTCCCCTTTTTTGAGGCGTAAGAAGACCGGCGCATACTCACGGTCCAGCCAGCCGTAGACCGTGGTGGCACTGAAACCGCGCAGGCCAGCGCGCAACTCGGTATCGGCCTGACAGTGTGCCACGAAGGCCTGCAGCCAGGGCAAACTCAGAAAGCGTGGCAAGTCCTCAGCCACCGTCATCGCGCTGCACTTCTCACTGCACAACGGCGCAATCAGCCCGGTTGCGCCGAACTCGCCTGCTTCTGGGTGGCCGGCTCCACCGCGCCCGCCCGTCCGTAAACATCCTCAAAGCGGACGATGTCATCCTCGCCCAAATAGGCGCCGCTCTGTACCTCGATGAGCACCAGATCGATAACCCCGGGGTTGCTCAGCCGGTGCGTGGTTCCGGCTGGGATGAAGGTCGATTCGTTGGTCATGATGAGTCGATCTTCCTTGCCTACCGTTACCTCGGCAGTGCCGGAAACGACGATCCAGTGCTCGCTGCGATGGTGATGCATCTGCAAAGAGAGGCGCTCCCCGGGTTTGACGACGATTCGCTTCATCTTGAAGTGGTGCCCCTCTTCCAGCACCGTATAACTACCCCAGGGGCGATGCACGGTAACGTGGGTTTCGAGCAGGTGCTTGCGTTGCTTTTTAAGCCGATTGACGATGCGCTTGACGTCCTGATCGCGGTCTTTGCGGGCGATGAGCAGGGCATCCGGGGTGTCGATGACGAGGAGGTCTTGCACCCCAAGGAGGGCGGTGAGGCGATGTGGGCTATGCACGATGCAGCCGGAGCTATCCTCGACCACAGTATCACCACCAATAATCCGATTATTATTCCCATCGGAGTCGAGCAGCTCGCCATAGGAACGCCAAGCGCCAAGATCATTCCAATGGAAACTGACGGGGACCACCGCCGCCTCTTCGGAATGCTCCATGAGGGCGTAATCGATAGATAGGTCCGGTGCCAAGGCGAAGGCGCTGCCGAGCTCCCAAGTATCGCCGTTGCGCTTGGCCTGCTGCCAAGACACGAGGGCGTTGCCATGAATTTCTGGGGCATGCTGACCCAAGCCGCGCAGGAGGTCTTCGGCACGCATACAAAACATGCCGGAGTTCCAATAGTATTCACCACTCGCTAGATAGCGCTCGGCGGTGAGGGCATCGGGCTTTTCGACAAAACGGGCGACGCGATAGCCCCCCCTGCGCCAAGGGCTCTCCTGCCCGGATGTAACCAAAGCCGGTTTCGGGCTCGGTAGGGGTAA
>JAWNZB010000299.1:0-1033 GCA_038447835.1 Candidatus Igneacidithiobacillus chanchocoensis
ATCGTCCAGCGCATCGAGGACGGCGTAGAGGTCTGTCTGATCGTCCAGATCGACATAGAGGGCACGGAGCGAGTGAAGCTGGCGCACCAGCCGCCAGCCCCGGAATTCGTTCACGGTGATGAAACGGTCGTCCTGGCCGATGTCCGCCTGGAAAATCTCAGGGATACGCGGGTCACCGGGCCTGATCTTCGTCCACCGCTTGCCGCTCTCGGCCTGCTGCTCCCAGTGCAGAACGGTACCGCGTTGCTTTTGGTGCAATAGGTCGTAATGGGAGATGGGCAGATCGAGGGGCAACCCGAGCTGATAGGGTATCGCTGAAACTTTTAGCTGTTGCATGTTGCCCCCCAGCTATTGCGCGGGAAGGCAAAAAATGGATAATTTGCCATGTCTGCCACCTGCCTGGTAGACCGTCCCCGATGCCTTGCCGGGCTCAAGGGAGGGAGTACGTAATCTGTCCGCCGATTCTGCCCCTAACCCCGCAGAAGATCAACTGAATTTGCAAAAATTCAGGCAACGAAGCCCGCCAGCTCCCCGCTGCGCGGGCTTTTTTGCAACTTAACACTCTCACAAACGATGGTTTTCGAGAACCCGGCCAATCGAGAAGCGCGCCAGAGGGGCGCGTATTCTCGCAATGCTTTCTCGTAATCCATCGCGGGTTGGGCTGAGTTTCGAGAAGCCGCCCGCTACCCGGGGCCGGGGTCGAATTCACATTGTCATCCCCGGGCCGTCCAGTTCGCGGCCTCGCTGCGCTTGGCGCTCTTGCTCTTGCCGGTGCCGCTGTACCTCGGGCGATGCCCACGCATTCGCAGCCGTGCGCCTGGCGTAGTCCTCGATGTGCCCCGCTTTGCGGCTCTCCACGTGCGGCGAGGCCTCCAGAATGCCCCGCTCGATGTCCCGCAAAGTGAAGCGGCCAGACTTCGCCATGTCCGTCGCAATCATCCAATCCATGCGCGACAGGTCTGCGCCGTCGCCGTACTTCGCCAGAAGCCGCTTAGCCTGCCGCCGGTACTCGCGGACAGGGTCATGGCTGCCG
>JAWNZB010000300.1:0-1033 GCA_038447835.1 Candidatus Igneacidithiobacillus chanchocoensis
CTCTCGCCTATCTCTCAGATTCTCAGCTTCTGGAGCCCGCAATTGCCTATTGCGCAGGCGCAGTATTATTCCGCATCGCCCCCGATTATTTTATGGGCCTTGGCAACTGGTTATCCATTGCAGTCGATTATTATCAGCGCATCCAGGAAGCCCAAGGCGGGTTTGATTGGGGTAGCACGTTGGTAGCCCTTGCCGCAGGCGCTTTGGCCCCCACGCTGGCCGCTATGGCCGTGCTGTCGGGCGTCTTCCGCAGCCGGGAGGCCGAAGAATGAACTTCATCGCCCGCATTTTCACCGCAGCCCGGAATTTCCTGTTGATTTTCGGTGCAGCTTATCTCGCCGCCAAACTGTTGCAGATTTTCAATCACCCGACCGCATCGTCATTAACCTCCATCGGCGGATTTATTCTCGCTCTGTATTTTGCATGGGATGCACTGACGTATCGCGGCGGGGTTAAATCTTCCGTCGCCGATGTCAAAACCGATTCCGCCAACCTCAAGAAACTGGCTCGCGGCTTTGACCCCGAGCATTACATCAACCTCAAAAAGGGGATTTTCCTGGGCCTGGACGGCAATCGAAAACCCGTCTATTACCCGCAGCACGTCATCGACAAGAATCACATTGAGATTTTGGGAGAGAGTGGAGTCGGTAAATCGTCGTTGGCAGGGGTTTTGTTATCTCAGCTCGCAGCAGCAGGGGAAACCATTGTTGTGTTTGACCCCAAGCCAGATCGGATGTTGCCAGGCACGCTGGCCAGGATGGGGCAGAAATTCGGCTATCCCATTGCCCTCATCGATCTGTGGCCAACTGAGGGCCCCCAGCTCAACCCCTTCGCCGGATGCCGTCCAGATCAGATCGAGGAGCTGCTGCAGGTGGCGGTTGCGCACCGAGAAACTGCCGGACAGGGTTTTCTGCAGGAAGACATTGGCGGCGATCGGCTCGATGCCGGGGCTCGAATTGCCGGCGATGATCGAGATCGAGGCGGTCGGCGCGATCGCCATCTTGTGCGAGAAGCGCTCCATCACGCCGTATTC
>JAWNZB010000109.1:0-5758 GCA_038447835.1 Candidatus Igneacidithiobacillus chanchocoensis
GATTGCCGAGATCCAGGCAAGACGCATGCGAAAGAGTATGCCAGCTGCAGACAGGAACAGAGAGACCGCAAGTATGCTCTGCAGGAAGTCGAGAAGCATGCTGAGCTGTCCGGTGAGATCGCTCCAGCGGATGGCCGGGTAGCTGCTGATGAAATCATGACTGGCCAAAGCCATGAGAAGCGCGGCAAGGGGCCACTGTGGATACCAGAGGTCGCCAGCATACCGGGAAAGCCATGCCAGCAAACGGTAGCGGAGGCGATGCGTAGCAGGAAGTACCAGACGGCGAGCACCTATTGGCAGGTTCCTTTTTTCGGGCATCCCTATCTCCTCATGAGCGAGCACCCGCTCGGATTATCCTGACCACGATCACCATCGGTGAAAAATTGTATCCAAACGTCTCGGTAGTTGTAAAAAAGATTGCAGGGTGGCGCTGCAGTTTTCCTGCGCACACCAGAGGACTGGAAGATTCGGAGGCATTTCGAGGGATCGGGCTCGTTGACCGAGGTTCCGGTATCCATGTAGGCATGCGCAAGTCTTCCGACGAGCTCTCGGCCTTGGTACTGTAGCTGCGACGCCTGCGGATTGTAGCTGGCGACTCTTCAGGAATTGGACAACTTGCGAATATTACACTCAAGTGATTGATTCAGAAAAGATAGAAAAACATACGCCGGTCATGCGCCAATATCTCGCGCTCAAGGCTGAGAACCCCGATGCCCTCCTCTTTTTCCGCATGGGAGATTTTTACGAGCTCTTTTACGACGATGCCAAACGGGTAAGCGAGCTTTTGGGCATTGCCCTTACTACCCGTGGGCAAAGTGCCGGCGAAGCCATCCCCATGGCCGGGGTGCCCATCCGCAGTGCCGAAAGCTACTTGGCGCGCCTAGTTCGTGCCGGAGTGACCGTTGCCATTGCCGAGCAGATCGGGGATCCTGCTCTCGCCAAAGGACCGGTGGAGCGCAGCATTACCCGGGTTCTTACGCCAGGAACCCTTATCGACAGCAGCCTCCTCGAACCGGAGCAAGAATCGCTGCTGGCCGCCCTGCACCGAGGGAGCGACGATGTCTGGGGCCTTGCGCTACTGTCCGTGACCAGCGGCGAGCTACGGGTGCAGGATTTTGCCAATCTGCCGGCCCTCGTGGATCGCCTGCGACAGCTGCAACCGGCGGAGATTCTCCTTCCCAGCGCAACGGAAGAGGCGCAATTGCCCTTTCGTGAGCGCTGGCGGCATTTGGACGGCAACGCTTCTTCCGCAGTGGCAACAAAACGCATTCTGCAGCGCTACTTCGGCAATCGCATCGAAAGCTTTGGCGTTGGCGAACATCCCCTAAGCCTACACGCAGCAGCGGCAGTCCTCGACTATGCCGAATCGCGCCTCAAGGTTTCGCTTGCCCAGGTGCAAAGGATTCTGCCCGAACGCCCGCTCGACGCTCTCGGCATCGATGCCAATGCCCTGCGCTCCCTGGAGATTCTGGCCGGACGCGATGACAACGGCCCCTCTCTGTGGCGTCTTTTGCAGCACTGCCAAACGCCCATGGGCGCGCGCCTGTTGCGACGCTGGCTCTTGCGCCCCTTGCGCCAGGGCGAAGCCCTATTTGCCCGCCAGCGCCGTGTGGCAGTCTTGGTAGAAGGCGCGCGCTATCGTGCCCTGCAGAGCACCTTGCAAGGCCTGGCCGATGTCGAACGGTTGCTCACGCGCGTCGCTCTGCAAAGCGCCAGCCCCCGCGATCTCGCCCATCTGCGCCATTTTCTGCAACGCCTGCCAGAAATTTGCGAAAGTATCGACTTCATCGAGAGTCTTCTGCCGGAACATGAGGCGCCGCGCCGCGCCGATTTTACCAGCCTGCGTACCCTGCTCGAACGTGCCTTGGTGGAAGAACCGCCCCTCAACCAGCGCGATGGCGGCTATCTGCAGGACGACTTCGACGCCGAACTCGCGGCGTTGCGCCACGCCGAGCAGCATGTAGGTGCCGAACTTGCTGCTTTGGAAGAACAGGAGCGAGAGCGTAGCGGCATCTCGCAGTTGCGTGTGCAATTCAATCGGGTACACGGCTATTTCATCGAAATTCCTGCGAGTTACGACGGCCCTATCCCCGCTGATTATCAGCGCCGACAAAGTACCAAAACGGCGTCCCGATTCAGCAATCTTGCCCTCAAGGAAATCGAAGATCGGGTGCTCTCGGCCGAAAGTCGCGCCTTGGCGAGGGAAAAAGCCTTATTTCGGGAGCTGTTGCAAGAAACCGCCACCCAGGTAGAAGCCTTACAAGGGGTATTGGCGGAAATCAGCGAGTGGGACTTGCTTGCCAACTTTGCCGAGCGGGCGCACAGCCTACGCTGGACGGCACCAGAATTTGTGCGCGAGAGCTGCCTGGAGATTCGCGCCGGTCGCCATCCTTTGGTGGAAGCCGAGTTGGGATCGGCATTCGTGCCCAATGACCTCCATCTCGATGAAGACCGGCGCATGCTCTTGATTACCGGACCGAACATGGGCGGTAAATCGACCTTCATGCGGCAGGTTGCCCTCATCGTCTTTCTGGCACACCTTGGTTCTTGGGTACCCGCCCAGCTGGCGCGCCTGGGCCCCGTCGATCAAATCTTCACCCGCATTGGTGCCGCCGACGATCTCGCCGGCGGACGCTCTACCTTCATGGTCGAGATGCAGGAAACAGCGCAGATACTGCACCTGGCGACCGCGCAAAGCCTCGTCATCCTCGACGAAATTGGCCGTGGTACGGCCACCTATGATGGCCTGGCCATCGCCTGGGCGAGTGCCGAGGAACTCCTGCGCCTGCAAAGCTTTACCCTCTTTGCCACGCACTACTTTGAGCTGACGGAGATGCAGCATCCACAACTGGCCAATGTCCACTTGGATGCCATCGCCCAGGCCGAGCAGGTGACCTTTTTGCACCAGCTCGAAGAGGGCCCTGCCACACAGAGTTTTGGTCTTGCGGTCGCAAGGCTTGCTGGTTTGCCCGAAGCCGTATTGCGTAATGCCCGCGAGCGTCTCACTATTTTGGAGGGCATGGCCTCGGCGCAGAGCACGCGGCCGATGGCGGCGTCGCAACAGCTGTCGTTGTTTGCCGAGCCACCCCACCCTGCCCTGCGCGCCTTGGCCGAAATCGACCCCGATGAGTGCACGCCGCGCGCCGCCCTCGATGCGCTCTATCGGCTGCGACAGCTGCTCGATGATCCTTCCTAGGGTTGCCAAGCTTGCGGGCACTTTCGGAACTTCGTGCAGCCGCGTATAGTCCAATGCACGTAAAGGGGGCGACCGGTTTCGACGCAGGTCGCGAAGCCTTCGGTGCATGCAGAGCTGCGGTTTGCTCTTAAAACTGGTCGCAGATTCATAATTGCCAACGACAGCAATTACGCCCTCGCTGCTTAAGCAGTGAGCCCTCCGCCCGGGTTTGTCCGCGGGTCCGGTGGCCGCAAGGCCTGCGGGGGGTCGACGAAACACGGAATCGCGCTCGGTCTGGTCGGTGGGCCTAGCGTTAAAATAAAGCCGAATCGCTGGGAGCGCATCCTGTCTGTTGGAGTCGCTCCGGGTTAAAACCCAATAGACAGACTACGCATGTAGATCCGGTGGTCTAGGTCTTGCGGACGCGGGTTCAATTCCCGCCGCCTCCACCAATGCCAAGGGCTCGGATAATCTCCGGTCCCTTTTTCTTGCCTGAAATCCCCGCGCCACGCGGGGTCCCGGCCAACTGTGCTGCTGGCGGCCATCAGCCGAACCGCCCGAAATCGGCCACTTTCTCGGCCAGAGCCGTCTCTGTTCTCCGTTTGGCCTGCGGGTAGGCGCAGTTCTGGCTCTATCAAAATCAACAAGTTACGCGCATCGGTTCATCGTCAACCAAGACTACTAGTCACCAGTACGACTAGACGACGTGCGTCACTTGTACTAACATTGCGGCAGTTGATCTAACAAAAGAGGTGCTGCCATGACTGCCGTTGCATCGTCGCCTTCCGCCCGCTCGGCCCGACTTGGGCTGCGCGCCACCCCAGAACAAGAGGCCGTGCTGCGCCGTGCCGCCGAGGTGGCTCACAAGTCGCTGACCGACTTCATCCTCGACAGCGCGTGCCTGGCCGCCGAGCAAACCCTGCTGGACCAACGATTGTTCATGGTCTCGGGCAGCCAGTACCAGGCCCTGATGGATCTGCTGGATCGCCCCGAACAGGCCAATGAGGGTTTGCGTGATCTGTTTGCCCGCAAGGCGCCCTGGGACACGAAGTGACGTTGCGCGCACCGGAGCCGCTGGCCGCGCAGCATCGGCTAGAGGGTTTTGATTGCGGCAAGCCCGCGTTGAATGACTGGCTGTTGCGGCACGCCCGCCAGGCGCAGGGCAGTGGCTCGGCCAAGACCTTTGTCGTTGCCGAGGACGATGGCCGCGTGGCGGGCTACTTCAGCCTGACCGTGGGCCAGGTCGACACGCTGGAGGCGCCTGAGCGCATTCGCAAAGGGATGGGGCAATACCCGTTGCCGGTGGTGATCCTGGCGAGGCTCGCTGTCTCGGTGGTGGACCAGGGGCGAGGGATAGGCTTTGGCCTGCTGCAGGATGCGATTCGTCGCACGATGCTGATTGCCGAGCAGGCCGGTATCCGGGCCATGCTGACCCACCCCATCGATGAAGAAGCGGCGAGGTTCTACACCCGGTTCGGGTTCATCGCGTCACCGCTACGCGAGCAGCAATTGCTGCTGCTCTTGAAGGACGCCCGTCGCTGGGTACGCTGAACTATGACTATCGAATCACTGCCCACCTTCACCCAACCCGCCCGTCAGCGCTGGGAATCCATCCCAGCAGATATCCGCCAGCGGCTGGTGTCCAACGTCTGGTGCGGCCAGTGCCGTTTTGAGACCACGATCACCAATTTCAGCGGCACCATCAAGGGTGGCGACTTGCTGCTGGTGGGCCAATGCGCCGAATGCCGCAGTGATGTGGCACGGGTGATCGAGGGCTCGTGACCCGGTCAGGCGTCGAACCCCGCCACCACTTCCCTCTGCGCCACCCAGTCGGTCGGAAGTGGGTTCCGTTGGAACCACAGCAGGCTCATGCACCGGGGCTGCTGCCCGGCCAGGATGCTATGGATGATGGCAGGCTCGAGCAGCGTCAGGCGCAGCAGTTCGTTGACCGTCGAATGGTGCAGGCCTTCGCGCTGGGCGATGTCGCTGCCACTGCCGACAACGCCGTTGTCGAGCAGTAGCTGCCCGAAACTCCTCCGGGTAGGGCGGTACTTTTCTGCTCATCACATCCTCCTCGATCCAGTATCGGGAGTGTCCACAAGACCCAGGCTACCTCATTTCTGCTCTCCAGTCGCCGCCAGGAGGAGTTGACCGAGCGAACCACATTGATGTAAGGCGCGTACTGTAGAGGCAGCGAAATATCCCAGAGTGGATGCAGGTGCCCGATGCCGTGTGATGCGGATAGACGGTGCATGCCGACATGGTCGGCAGCATGACACTCTGGTAGGCTTTCCAAAATTTTTATCGCCTTTGCCATGCGTGCCAAAGTGCGGGGCACCGCCAACCATGTTGCCCGGCACTTGGGCAAGGCAAAGCATGCCGCTTACCGCCGGCGCGAAGGCAAGGGCCTGCCCGCGCACCGCGTGCGGCGCTTATGGAAACGCAAATTGAACGATTCGACAGGAAACCAAGCATGACCAGCATTCAACAACGCGCCGAACTGCAACGCCGAATCTGGCAAATCGCCAACGATGTGCGTGGCGCGGTCGACGGCTGGGATTTTAAGCAATACGTGCTTGGTAC
>JAWNZB010000110.1:0-5751 GCA_038447835.1 Candidatus Igneacidithiobacillus chanchocoensis
GCGTTGGCGCAGCCATTCCAGGCGATCGCCCAGGGCGGCAATATCCTTGGGGCCGTTCACCTGAATGCTGCTCTCCAAATCGCCGTCACCGAGGCCAGTGATGGCGCGGTCTAGGCGCTTGATGGGGCGCGTGATGAGAAAGATGAAAAAGACGGCAACGGCAATGGTGAGGGGCAGGGCGAGGAGGACCTCAAAGAGAGTCAACCGTTTGATTTGCAGGGCGCGGTCACCGAGCTGCTGAACCTGGGCGCTGATGCCGTGATTGACGTCCTCTTGTAACTGCTGCATCTCCCGACTCGAGGCGTTGAAATAGCGATCGAGAGAGCCGTGCCCCCCCTCCAAGGCAGTCAGTGGCAAGGCCCGGCGGGCCTTGGCCAAATTCTCGTTGAGCCGCTGCAGGCGTGCCTGATCAGCGGCGCTGGGACCGGCAGCAACGAAGCGCTTGCAGACCTGTTGGTAATTGGTATAGCTCTGTTGAAAGAGCACCAGCAGGGCTGAGTCCTGCAGCACCGTGTATTGCAGCCCGTAGCGCTCCATCGAGCGTACTGCATTGGCCATGCGGTTGGCGCTGTCGCTGAGGGCAACGGCGCGCAGGATGCTGCTCTGCCCCTCTTCCGCAAACTGGGCAATGGTCAGGGTGATGCTGAGGATTACCAACACCATCGGCAGGATGGCCAGACCGAAACCGAAGATGGTCAGCCAGGAGAGGGAATTAGGGCGCCTCATGCGGGGCTGTTGCAATGCACTAGCCGCCCAGCCACGAAGAGATAGCGCAGCTGACCGCGCAAGGGCCAGCCGGCATAGGGATGATTGCGGCCACGACTGAAGCCTTGCAGGGTAGGAATACACTCCGCCTCGGGGTCAAAGAGGCAGAGGTCTGCTGGGGCATCGAGCGCCAAGCGCGGTGCTGGCAAGCCCAGTACCGCAGCGGGGCCGGTGGTGAGAAGACGCAGCAGGGTAAGCAGATCGATCCATCCTTCTTCTACCAGGCGTAGCGCCAAGGGAAGGGTCCACTCCGCTGCCGCAATGCCAAAGGGTGCTTGCGCAAAGGTCTGCCCCTCTTCCTCCCGCCCCCAGGGCTGATGTTGCACCGACAGGCACTGCACGAGGCTGTCGCCTAGGGCGCGCCGCAGGGCCTCGCGGTTTTCCCGGCTGCGCAGCGGGGGCAGGGATTTGCTGCGGGTATTGAAATGGCCGATATCCTCGACGCTCAGGAGCAGTTGATGGAGACTGATCCCAGCGCTCACCTCCTGACCCGCCTTGCGTGCCACCCCCACCCGCGCCAGGGCCTGCGCACTGCTGAGGCTCGGAAAATGCACCCGAGCACCGGCGAGGGCAGCAACGCGCAAATCTCGCTCCACTCCGATGTCTTCGGCCGCCTGCGGACGACCGGGAAGCCCCAGACGCAAGCTGAGGGGCCCTTCGTCCATCACCCCGCCCGCCGCGAGGCTATCGTCTTCCGGCCAGAGAAAAACCGTGCGCCCGAGATCGGCAGCGTAGCTCAATGCCAAGCGCAGGATTCGGCTGTCTGCCACCGCGCGTTGGCCCTGACTGAACACTGTCGCCCCAGCGCGCAACAAGGCTTCCATTTCGCTCAGTTGGGCACCGCGCAGCTCGCGGGTGAGGGCCGCCGCCGAATGCACCCGCAGTAAGCCGAGGGCAGTTGCGGCTACTTGTTGCTCGCAAATCACCCCCGGCTGATCGGCAATGGGCTCACAGGTGGGGTCGAGGACGACGGTGCCAAAGCCGCCCGCCGCTGCCGCCCGCAGTTCCGATTCGAGATCGCCATTGCGCCCATGCCCTGGGGTATGGGCCTGGAACTGAGTTTCGATAAAGGCTGGGCAGGCAATGAGGCCGCTGCCATCGATTTCCTCGTCCGCCACAAAGTCGGCGGGAACTTCGCCCAGGCCGACGATGTGCCCCTCGCTAATCGCGATATCTCCCTGCCAATCGCGCCCACTTTCGGGATCGATGAGGCGCAGATGGCGAATCCAACGTCGCGTCATGCGCCACCTCCGGCTAGGCGAGCCAGCACCGCCATACGCAAGGCCAATCCATGGGTGACCTGGTCGAGGATGCACGCCTGCGGTCCATCGGCGACTTCGGCGCTGATCTCCACACCCCGATTCATCGGCCCCGGATGCAGGACCACGGCGTCGGGAGCGGCCAAGCGCAAGCGTGCGGCGGTGAGCCCGTAGCGACGATGATACTCCTCGAGACTGGGCAGGCGCTGGGCATCCATGCGCTCGCGCTGCATGCGCAGGGCGTAGACCACATTGGCCCCGGCCAGTGCGGGCTCGAGCTCATGCCACACGTGCACCCCCAGGCTGTGTAGCTCCGGCGGCACCAGGGTGCGCGGGCCGACGACGCGAATCTGCGGGCAGCCAAGGATCGACAACGCATGGATAAGGGCGCGGGCGACGCGGGAATGCAAGACATCACCCAGAATCACCACCACTCGCTCGCTAATGGGGCCAGCAAGGCGGCGCAGGGTGAAGACATCGAGGAGGGCTTGGGTAGGGTGGGCATGTTGCCCGTCGCCGGCATTGACCACCCAGGCACGCTCGCCCAAATGGCGGGCGAGGAGATGCGCCGCACCCGCCTCCGGGTGGCGAAGGATGAAGCCATCTACCTGCATGGCGAGGAGGTTGTCGACGGTGTCGAGCAGCGACTCCCCCTTGGCAGCACTACTGCTGGCGACGGCGATATTGAGCACGTCGGCGGACAGGCGCTTGGCTGCCAACTCGAAGGTGCTGCGGGTACGGGTGCTGTTCTCGTAAAAGAGATTGACCAGGGTCCGTCCGCGCAGGATGGGGATCTTTTTGACCGTCCTTTCCCCGAGGCCCAGGAAGGACTCGGCACTATCGAGAATCTCGATGATTTCGCCCTCCCGCAGACCTTCGATACTGAGCAGGTTACGCAGCCGTCCCTCGCTATCGCGCTGGGGATCACCCTCACCCATGCGCCAAGGCATCATGGCTGTTGCTCCGTGGCTGGGTGTTGCACGAACTCTAGCGACAAGGGCTGTGGACCGCGCAATTTGACGTAATCATCGGGGTTGCTGCGCAGGCGCAGGGCCGCTAGATCGGGGCAAATGGGCAGCTCGCGCAAGCCACGATCCACCAGCACGGCGAGCAGCACTTGCTCCGGCCGGCCATAGTCGAAGATCTCGTTGAGGGCGGCGCGGATGGTGCGTCCGGTGTACAAAACATCGTCGACGAGAATCAGTCGAGCACCATCGATGGCGAAGGGAAGGTTCGAGGCCTTGACCTGCGGGTGCAGGCCAACGCGGCTAAAATCATCTCGGTAGAAAGAGATGTCGAGTTGCCCGAGGGGGGTGACAATGCCCAGGCGTCGATGCAGCTCCTCGGCAATCCACACGCCGCCGGTGTAGATGCCGATCATCGCCCAGGATTGCGGATCGATGCGCGCTTGCAAGTCGCGTTGCAGCGCATCGAGAAGGGTGCTTACTTCCCAGACGGACGCCATTGCCGTTCCTCGTAAAAACTCTCCAAAATGGCACAGGCCGCCAGCTGATCGCGCAATCGATCGCGCTCGCTGCGTGGCAATGCGCGCTCACGCATCTGGGCCTCAGCGGCGTGGCTACTCAGCCGCTCATCAATCCAATGCACGGGCAATGGGTGGCGCTCGGTAAGCTGCTGCGCAAAACGCCGTGCTGCCCGCGCCGAGCTCCCCTCGCTGCCATCGGCGAGCAGGGGTAAACCCAGCACCAGGGCCTGGGGCTGCCAGTCGGCAATCAAGCGCGCGAGCCCCAGCCAGTCGGGCCCCTGCTCGCTATTGCGCAGAGTGGACAGGGGCTGTGCCCCCAAGCCTGCCTCCCCCAGAAAGGCGACGCCAATGCGTTTGCTGCCGTAGTCGATGCCGAGCCAGGGACCGATGCCGTCAGGCATGACCAGCAGCGCCGCTCAACAGGCGCATGTCGATGCCGAGTACCCGCGCCGCTTCCTGCCAGCGCTCCCCGGGGGGTAGCTGAAATAGCACGAGCGGATCGACGGGCCCATGCAGCCAGGAGTTTTCGGCAATTTCTCGCTCCAGCTGCCCGTCGCCCCAGCCGGCGTAGCCCAGGGTTAGCAAGAATTGCTCCGGCCCGCGATGCTCGGCGATGGCGCCGAGGATGTCTGGCGAGCTGGTCAGCGCCAGACTTTCGCTGACCACCAAGCTCGACTGCCACTCGCCCACCGGCTGATGCAAGACGAAGCCATGCTGTGGGCTCACCGGCCCGCCCCAATAGACGGGACGGCGAATCATCTCTTCCGAAGGGGTGATGTCGACGGCTTTGAGGACCTCGGACATATTGAGATCGAGGAGACGATTGACGACCACCCCCATCGCCCCCTGCTCGTTGTGCTCGCAAACGACGATGACAGTGCGGTCGAAGATGCCATCGTGCAAGCCCGGCATGGCGATGAGGAGATGATTCTTGAGCGAGGAGAATTCCATAGCCCCCATGATACACCGCTTTGCCCGACAATGGGCAGTCTCAGCGTCCCGCTTCGATGCGCTCCCAGAGGCGGACGGTGGCATCGATCCCAAAAAAACGGAGAATTTCCCGCGCCCCGGTGGGGCTCGTCACATTGATTTCCGTCAGTCGCTCGCCAATGACGTCGATGCCCACAAAAAGCAACCCCATGCGGCGCAGCTCCGGCCCGATCTCGGCGCAGAGTTCCTCCTCGGCGGCGGTCAATTCGGCCGCAACTGCTTGTGCGCCGGCCACCAGATTGCCACGAAAATCGTCGGCGGCCGGCACCCGCAGCATCGCGCCGGGAATCGCCTCGCCATCCACCAACAGAATGCGTTTGTCGCCCTGGCGAATTTCCGGTAGATAGCGCTGCGCCATGACAAAATGGCTACCGCGTCCGGTGATGGTCTCGAGGATGGAGCCCAAGTTACGGTCGCCCGCGTGCAGGTAAAAGATGCCCTCGCCACCCCGGGCAGCCAGGGGTTTGACGACGATTTCGCCATGCTCACGCAAAAAGCCCCGTAGCTGCGCGGCATCGCGACTGACCAAGTACGGGGGTAGCCAGTGCGCAAACTGCAGAGGAAAAAGTTTTTCATTGGCCAGCCGAATGGCAGCGGGATCGTTGATCACCCAGGTGCCGGCATGTTCGAGGATCTGGCAGGCATGGAGAAAATCCATGTCCACCGGCGGATCCTTGCGCATCAGCACGCAGTCAAACTCCGCCAAAGGCCGATCAACGGCCTCGCCGAGCTGAAAAAAATGCTCGGCGACATCCTCGACCCGTACCGGCTGCACCCGCCCCCAAGCCTGCCCGGCACGCAGGGAGAGCTGATCGAGGGTGAAGATCCAGCACTCATGGCCGCGCGCCTGCGCCGAGAGCACCATGGCAAAGGTACTGTCCTTGGCGGGCTTGATCCCGGCAATGGGGTCCATGAGCACGGCAACGCGCATCTTCAGCTTTCCGCCTGGCGCCAGTCCTGCGCCTCGCGTGCTGCGGCGAGCAGGGCGAGGCGGGCGATCACTCCATAGGCGTAGTAGCGGTTGACCGGGGCATCGGGCGCCGACTTACGGCAAGGATTGATGCCCGGCTCGGCAAAGGCCATGGGCTCAAAGTGGGCGCCCGGAGCGTTGAGACTCTCGTCGACCCCCTTTTCGCGGTGGACGCGGAAAAAGCCCCCCAGCACCTGCTGCCCAAAGAGGTAGACCACCGGCTCGGCAACAAAATCTTCGGGGGTCTGCTCAAAGGTATATACCCCCTCTTGGATGAAGAC
>JAWNZB010000301.1:0-1028 GCA_038447835.1 Candidatus Igneacidithiobacillus chanchocoensis
CCACTCCTTGCGGCACTGCCGCGTTTGCAAGATGCACCGTGAAACTAGCATTTCCTGTGCCAGTTTGGCATTTGCGGCTCCAGCCGTCTGCCGTTTTGCGATGGGGATGACGAGAGGGATTGCCACGAACCCGGAGCGCTGGAATGGTGCGTCCGTTACACAAGTATGGTGCAGAATCTTGGATGGCGCCAGTGCAACGAAGACGCCCTACCCCTCTGGTTTGACGGGCGGCGCGGGGATGGCGCCGTTTTGTAACGTGCTGTTTTTACGTGATGTATAGAAATTAAATCGGCTTGCGGGCAAAAAAAAGGGCGGGAGGACCGCCCTGGAAGCCACTTGAGGAGGAGTGATCACATAACCATGATCAGTGTTTATATAGCAGGAAGTGTGCCAGTTTCTTGATGTACTGCTGCGCCGTCGCGTAGATGTCTTAAAAGGACTCACTTCGGCCCGACGTGGCACACCCTTTGCTCTGTTAGTGGGCGCCCATTCCCGGCGGATTTCCGGCCTTCGACCCAACAGGTGACCACCTATGAATCGCTTCGAGCATTTTCGTGAAGTGCGCAAAGATCTTGCAGCCCTACTGGGGGGAGTGGTCGATGCGCTAGCCAGTCCGCTGCTTTTACAGCAGGGCTGTGAGGCACAACGACAAAAACTGGCTTGCCTCATTGCCCGGCATCCTTTCCTGGACCTTTGCTATCTGCTCGATGCAGAGGGCTTGCAGCTTGGCGATAACGTCGCTGCCTCCCGGCGGCGGGGTACGCAGGGCGGGGACGGCGTGGATCGCAGCCACCGGCCGTATTACCGGCTGACGCTGGAGGCGAATAGCCCGGTACTCACCGAACCTTATCTTTCTTCTGCCAATGGCCATATTTGTGTGACTGCCGCCGCACCGATTCGTGATGAAAGTGGCAAACTGCTGGGTATGGTGGTAGCGGATAGTGAGTTGGATCGCGCCCTTGCGCTGTTGGAAGAGGACGATATTCGCCGCGGTTTTGAACCCTATTTTAAGATTTTCTACATTTTGT
>JAWNZB010000302.1:0-1026 GCA_038447835.1 Candidatus Igneacidithiobacillus chanchocoensis
CTTTGCGCCTGCCAGGGCACGGGATAGCAGCGGCTTCAAGCAAGATTATTTCGCCGAGCTTGCTCGCTTGGAAGCCGGGAATTTCTGGTTTCGAGCGCGAAATCGCCTGATTATCTGGGCGCTGTGCTGTTATTTTCCTGCTGCATCCAGGTTTTTCGAGATCGGCTGCGGCACCGGTTTTGTGCTGTCGGGGATTAAGCAGGCCCTTCCCAATATGGCGCTGTGGGGCAGCGAAATCTCCTGCGTAGGCCTCAAGTTTGCATCCAGCCGTCTGCAAGGGGCTATGCTGCTCCAGATGGACGCGCGGCAAATCCCCTTTGAAAACGAATTTGATGTCATCGGCGCATTCGACGTATTGGAGCATATCGAAGAAGACGAGGCTGTTTTGCGCCAACTGCATCAGGCGCTCGTGCCGGGCGGAGGCGTGATTCTCACGGTTCCCCAGCACCGCTTTCTGTGGAGCCGGCAGGACGAATACGCCTGTCACGTGCGCCGCTACAGCCGCAGGGAACTGGTGGCCAAAGTAATGCGGGCGGGGTTCCTCGTTGAAAAGGCTGTTTCTTTCATGTCCTTGCTGCTCCCGCTCATGATGGCCTCCCGCTTACGCAAGAGTATCCCTGCGGCGGATTTTGATCCACTCTCGGAGTTGCGGTTTGGACGCTTAACAAATGCGGCCTTAGAGAGGATAATGAATCTGGAGCTACTATTTATCAGACTCGGATTGCCCATGCCGGCCGGCGGCTCGCTGCTGGTGGTGGCTAAAAAGGTTTAAATCTTATCATGATGAATATCCCATTCAACAAACCCTACATGACCGGCAAGGAGCTTGGGTATATATCCCAGGCGCACGCCAACGGGCACCTTGCCGGAGACGGCGCGTTCACCAAAAAATGCAATGCCTGGCTGGAACGGCGTATCGGTTGCCACAAGGCCCTGCTCACCCATTCCTGCACCGCGGCGCTAGAAATGGCGGCTATCCTCGCCGACATCCGGCCCGGCGACGAAGTCATCATGCCGTCCTACACC
>JAWNZB010000303.1:0-1023 GCA_038447835.1 Candidatus Igneacidithiobacillus chanchocoensis
GGCGAGGCGGGCAAATAGCGCTTCGCTGATGAGTGCCTCCTGCTGGGGGATTTGCAGGGTGAGCATTTTTTCAAGTACCGCGCCGCGCAGCCAGGGTGTGAAATCGGCAAAGGCGGCGGTGAATGTTTGGCCGTAGTTCTTCACCTCGGGATGTTCGCGGGTGACTAGTGCGAGGTCTTCCACTTGTGGCGCGACGTAGGGCGTGCCGTTGTTGCTAAAAAGGGCAGCGCGCAGGCTGGGAAAGGCCTGCCAGAAATCCGCCAGCGCATCCAACTCGCTCAGCGGGATGCCGCCAAACATGGAGGCGTAGAGATCCCAGCTCTCGGCAGGCTCGGCGGAATTCACATAGCGCGGGATATTGAGGTTGTAGTCATTGGCCTGCAGCTCAGTCTTGGGGACGAGGCGGCTGTAGCGCGGCACGGTGATGCGCCCGATTACGGTGTCGGTGATTTTCTTGATGTCGGAGGCGCGGAGTTTGTTGCTTTTGCCCTCTTTGGCAAAGCCTTTGGAGGCATCCACGATCAGCACGTCGCTTGCCACGCGCTTTTGCCGGAGCACGAGGATGATGGTGGGGATGCCGGTGCCGAAGAAGATGTTGGGCGGCAGGCCGATGACGGTTTCGAGGTGGTCGTTTTCGATGAGGTTTTTGCGGATTGCGCCTTCCTCACCGCCCCGGAACAGGACACCGTGGGGCAAGACAATGGCCATGATGCCGCCCGGCTTGAGGTGGTAAAGGTCGTGCAGGAGAAAGGCGTAGTCGGCCTTAGACTTGGGCGCGAGGCCGAAGCGGGCGTAGCGGGGATCGCTGTCTTTGTGCTGCGGGTCCCACTTTTGCGAATAGGGAGGATTCGAGACGACCGCGTCCAGATAGAGCGGGTTGTAGGTATTGACCGGGTCTTGATCGTCGAAGTACGGCCAATCGTCTTCCAGGGTGTCGGCGTTGCGGGTGACGATATTGCTGGGGAGGATGCCGCGCATGACGAGGTTCATGCGCGTGAGGTTGTAGGTGTTTTCCTTCAGCTC
>JAWNZB010000304.1:0-1022 GCA_038447835.1 Candidatus Igneacidithiobacillus chanchocoensis
CACGGTAGCTCGTTTGCGCCAGACTCAAGGCCTCCTGGGCCGCCCGCAGGGAACGCGCCTGAGCGTTCAAGGTTTGTGCATCGTGCTCCACTGCGCGCATAGCGTCGGCCACCTGTTGAAAGGCGCCCAGCACGGTCTGTTGGTATTGGGCGAGGGTTGCGTCAAACGCCGCCTTGGCTTCTTCCTTCTGCGCTTCCAATGTGCCGCCGCGGAAGATGGGAGCGGTAAGGTTGGCAGCCAGGCTCCAAATGTTGCTCATGGAGTCGAGAAACTTGCCCAGAGTCAGACTGCTCTGCCCGAACGTACCGGTCAGACTAAGCGAGGGATACATCTGCGCCACAGCCACGCCGACCTGGGCGTTGGCGTAACGCAGCTGCGCCTCGGCGGCGCGAATGTCGGGCCGCCGCCGCACCAGTTCCGCGGGCAGGCTGACAGGGATGCGTCCCGGCAAATGCAAGCTGTCGAGTTGCGCTGGCTGCACCTGGAAATTGGAGGGCAGATCCCCCACCAGCACGGCAAGTTGGTGGCGGTATTGACTAAGGCTCTGCTGCAGCGGCGGGAGGGTCGCCTCTGCGGAGGCCAGTTGCGCCTCCTGGTTGACCACATTCAGATAAGGTGCGGCACCCGCGTGGTACTGGGCACGGACAAGGCCCAAGAGATTTTTCTGCCCCTCCACGATGGCGCGCGTCGCCTCTATTTGCGCCTCCGCCGCCACCGCACCCAGGTAGGCGTTAACCACATTGCCTGTCAAGCTGAGACGGGCTGCCTCGAGTTCGTAGCGCTGGAAATCCTGTTGCGCCAGGCTGCCCTTGTAGACAAGACGATTAACGCCGAAGAAATCGGGGTAATAAGTTACCGCGACATTGCCGTTGTAGACGGAAAAGATGTTGCCAGGACCACGACCGCTGTACGAAGCAGTTGAGTTCTTCTGGCGCGTTGCCGAAAGATTGCCATTTACCTGCGGATAAAAAATCCCCTCATTGGCCCGCGTGGCGGCTTCCGCCTGCCGCAGTTTGGCAGCG
>JAWNZB010000305.1:0-1017 GCA_038447835.1 Candidatus Igneacidithiobacillus chanchocoensis
ATGCTGCAAATGCGGCAGTAATTCCCCATGCCAGGCACGAGCGCACTCTGGCCGTGGCGGCAAGTCTCCGGATGTTCCGGTGCCTGGGTAGCAGAATCCCGTGGGCACGATTGCCACCTGTCGGGCGTCGTAGAATACCTCTCGGGAGATACCCAGCCAGACACGAAGCCTATCGCCGCTGGCATCGTTGAAGGGAATGCCTGTTTCATGCACCTTCCTGCCCGGTGCTTGCGCAGCGATCAAAATACGGGCGCGCGAATCCATCTGCAGCACCGGACGCGCACCAAACGGCAGGTGCTCGGCACAAAATTCGCAATGGCGAACACGGGTGAGTAGCGCGTCAAGGGGATTATAATACGTTGTGAGATCGGGCATCTAAAATCTAATCGGGATAGGGGAGGGAAGACCTCGCAATCTTACCCCTCCCACACCACCGTGCATACGGGACCATACACGGCGGTTCAATGAACACATTCCTGTCATCCTGCTACGCCGCGTTTGCGGTGACATAGCCAAAATTATTGGGTGTTGTTCACTATCGGCAATTGCGCAGCCTTCCATTCTGGAAAACCATCCTCCAGGCGGCGAGCTTGATAGCCAGACTGCCGCAATTTCTCCACCGCTTCGAAAGCCAGCATGCAGTAGGGCCCACGGCAGTAGGCGACGATCTCCAGTTCTTTCGGCAGTTCGGCCAGGCGTTCAGACAAGGTGTCCAGCGGGATGCTGATTGCGCAGGGGATATGACCAGCCTCGTACTCGCCGGAAGGGCGCACATCAATCACCATCGCCGCGCCGGAATGCGCCATCTGCAGCAGTTGGTCGCGGCGTACCGGGGTGAGGAGGTCACGGTGGCAGAAGTTTTCCCGGACAATGCGCTCCACCTCCGCAAGATTACGTTCCGCTAGGCCGCAGATACTGCCCACTACGGTTGGGATGGCATCGTCGGTCAATCGGTAGATAACCTTCAAGCCTTCCTTGCGCGATTGCACCAGTCCGCTATCGCGCAATATCTGCAAG
>JAWNZB010000111.1:0-5682 GCA_038447835.1 Candidatus Igneacidithiobacillus chanchocoensis
GCAAAGGATTTTAGCGCCAACTCCAGGGCATTGCCGTCAAAATCCGGCCACAGGGTGTCGGTAAAATAGAACTCGGTGTACGCCAACTGCCAGACGAGGAAATTACTGATCCGCTCCTCGCCACCGATACGAATGAGAAGATCGGGCTCCGGGCTATCGGCCAGACAGAGTTCTGCGGCAATGTCTTCGTCGCGCAAGGAGTCGAGGCTCTTTCCCGATTCCAAATGCCGGGCGGCAGCACGCTTCATCGCTTGGGTAATATCCCAGCGACCACCGTAGTTGACCGCCAAGTTGAGGGTGAGACGGCGATTCTCTGCCGTTAGCGCCTCGGCCTCGGCAATGAGAGTCTGCAAATCCGCGGCAAGGTTGCTTCGCTCGCCGATGATGCGCAGGCGCACGCCATTCTCGTGCAGCTTGCGCGCCTCCCGCCGCAGGAGGAGGCGGAAAAGATTCATCAGCAGCCGCACCTCGAGAGGGGGACGGCGCCAGTTCTCGGTACTGAAGGCAAAGAGCGTGAGATGCGGAATTTTCAAGTCGACGCAGCGCTGCACCATCTCCCGCACCACCTCGGCGCCGCGCCGGTGGCCAGCCACACGCGGCAAGTGCCGACGATAGGCCCAACGGCCGTTGCCATCCATGATGATGGCAATATGCCGGGGATGCTTGTTGGCGGTCTCTGCCGCCAGAACGGAGCTCAACTCAGACCTCCATCAGGTCCGATTCTTTGGCCTCGATTACCGCTTCTACTTCGTCGATAAAACGATCGGTCAGCTTCTGAAATTCCTCTTCCGCGCGCCGCTCCTCATCTTCGGAAATCGCTTTATCTTTGAGTAAACTCTTCACCTGGGTAATGCCATCACGACGAATATTACGGATGGCGACCCGCGCCCCTTCGCCCTCGGAACGAACGATCTTCGCCATCTCTTTGCGGCGCTCCTCGGAAAGCGGCGGCAAGGGCACCCGGACATTTTCGGAGCCCGCTACCGGATTCAGACCCAAGCCCGCATCGCGGATAGCCTTGTCGATCTTCGGGATCAGGTTCTTTTCCCAAGGTGTAACGAGCAGAGAGCGGGCATCCGCTACACTGACTGAAGAAACCTGTGACAAAGGCGTAGGAGTACCGTAATAGTC
This sequence comes from Candidatus Igneacidithiobacillus chanchocoensis, assembly GCA_038447835.1. Lineage (GTDB taxonomy): Bacteria > Pseudomonadota > Gammaproteobacteria > Acidithiobacillales > Acidithiobacillaceae > Igneacidithiobacillus > Igneacidithiobacillus chanchocoensis. The sequence goes on from JAWNZB010000111.1 coordinate 1,132, forward strand.
CACCTCCACGGGATCGAGCAGGGCCGTATTCGCACGCCCCGTTCGCAGCCGTGAAAGCTCGCTCTTCAGCGACTCGATGCTCTTCTTCATCCGCAATTCGGCGTCTTTCTTGATTTCCGCAATACTCATGCTTGTGTACCCCGCACCAGAGTCCCCTCTTCCTCGCCTTGCAACACGCGCAGTAGGGCCCCGGGCTTATTCATGGAAAAGACGATGATCGGCATATCGTTGTCGCGACAGAGGGTAATGGCGGTTGCATCCATTACCTGCAATCCCTGCTCCAAAACCTGATCGAAGTTCAGCTCGCGGTAGCGCATGGCATCGGGATTGGTGACCGGATCGTCGGTATAGATGCCATCGACCTTGGTGCCCTTGAGTACCAATTCGGCACCAATTTCGACCGCACGCAGGCTGGCAGCAGTGTCAGTGGTGAAGAACGGATTACCAGTACCCGCTCCAAAGATAACTACCCGCCCTTTTTCCAGATGACGAATGGCGCGACGCCGGATGTAAGGCTCCGCTATCTGTTCAATGTGCAAAGCCGACTGCACCCGGGTAGGAAGGCCCAAGTGCTCGAGGGCGTCCTGCACCGCCAAGGCGTTCATCACCGTCGCCAACATCCCCATATAATCAGCGGTGGCGCGATCCATACCCTCGGCAGCTTTCGCCATGCCGCGGAAGATGTTACCGCCGCCAATCACCAGAGCGACTTGCACCCCGGTGTCGGCTACCTCCTTGATCTCGGCGGCCATACGCTGCACCACAGCCCGGTCGACGCCATACTGCCCGTCGCCCATCAGGGCCTCGCCGCTCAGCTTGAGCAGAATCCTCTGGTAGCGCAGCGGGGCCTCCATTAGCTACCCCGTACTTGCGCCATGACCTCAGTGGCAAAGTCCGCCACCGGCGCCTTCTCGATGCCCTCGCCCACTTCGTAGCGCACAAACTCAAGCACCTTTGCGCCGCCCGAGTGCGTGAGCAAATCGCCTACGGTCTGGTCGGGATTCTTCACGAAGGGTTGGCCCGTAAGGGCGATTTCGTTGAGGAATTTATTCATCCGTCCGGATATCATTTTTTCGATGATCTCTCGCGGCTTACCCGAGTCGGCGGCCTGCGCAATGAGGATTTCCTTCTCCCGCTCTACCCGCTCTGCCGAAACATCTTGTGGATGCACAACCTCCGGACGCGAGGCGGCAACATGCATGGCCAAGTCGCGCCCTAGTTCTTCCGTAACCTCTCCTTGCACCGCCACCAGCACCGCAATCCGACTGCCGTGCAGATAGCTGCCCACTCGCCCCTGATCGACAGACACCTGCTGTAGGCGGCGTAGAGCAATGTTCTCGCCCAGCTTGCTGACCAAGCCCTTACGCTCCTCCTCGAGGGCGCCCGAGGCCAGCGCCGCAAGATCGCCACCCTGCTGCAAGGATGCCTCGGCGCAGCGCTTGGCAAAGCCCACGAAATCTTCGTTTTTGGCCACAAAATCCGTCTCGCAGTTGAGCTCGAGGACCACCGCTCGGCGCTGATCGGCACTCGTCGCCACCATCACTACACCTTCGGCGGCAACGCGACCGGCCTTTTTGTCGGCCTTGGCCAAACCCCGTTTACGCAGGAGGTCGATAGCGGCATCCATGTCGCCATTCGCCTCACTCAGCACCGTCTTGCATTCCATCATGCCAGCGCCGGTACGCTCGCGCAGTTCCTTGACTTGCTGTGCCGTAATTGCCATTGCTTGCTCCTGAATTCTGGAATGGAAAGCTGATTAGTCTGCGTCGATTTCGATAATCTCTTCGTCCACCTCGACAAATTCGTCGAGAAGGTCTGCCTCAACGCCTTGCCGGCCCGCCAGGATCGCATCCGCGGCAAGACTGGCATAGAGACGCAGCGCCCGCGCGGCATCGTCGTTGCCGGGAATGGGGTAGTCGATCAGGGTCGGATTGCAGTTGCTATCAACGATGCCAATCACCGGAATGCCCAGCTTCTTGGCCTCGGCAACGGCGATGTTTTCGTGGCCGACATCAATAACGAAAATCGCATCCGGTACCCCGGTCATGTCCTTGATGCCGCCCAAGCTGCGCTCCAACTTATCGAGCTCGCGCTGCAGATCAAGGGCCTCTTTCTTGGTGAGTTTCTCGATGGTGCCATCGCTACGCATCTGCTCGAGCTCTTCCATACGGCGCAGAGACTGACGAATGGTCTTGAAATTGGTCAGGGTGCCGCCTAGCCAACGCTGATTGACGTAGAAGGCGCCGCAGCGCTTGGCCTCTTCGGCAACTACATCGCGGGCCTGCCGCTTGGTGCCAACAAAGAGTACCCGGCCGTGCTTGCGCGACAGCTGCTCCAGAAATGCCAGCGCGGTGCGCAGCATCGGTAGGGTATGCTCCAAGTTAATAATGTGGATTCGATTGCGCTCACCAAAGAGATAGGGCGCCATCTTCGGATGCCAATAACGGGATTGATGGCCAAAATGCACACCGGCTTCGAGAAGAGCACGCATACTCACAACAGGACTGGTCATAATAACTCCATAGATTCGGGTTGATTTCCGCCACCGACCCCCGCTTTGCCATCCCGCAGGACACCCGGCAAGCAGGTTTGGATCGGTGTGTGAATTTGGCCCCAGCGGGCCTGCGGCGCGTTATAGCAAAAAAGACCGCCGACAGCAAACCGCGCTATTGCCGCCCGCGCCGCCACTGCCGCCAGAGAAAGTAGGCCGCGCCCACCAAGAGCAAGACCAAAAACAAGATCTGCACGTAGCGCAGCTCGCGCAGAATCACTGGCAGCGAAGCGGCCAGCAGATAGCCAGCAGCACTGATCAACACCGACCAGAGCAAGGCGGCAACGAGATTGACCCAGAAATAGCGGCGCGGATGATAGCGATGCACGCCAAGGAGAATCGGGGTGATGGTACGGGTGCCGTAGATAAAGCGAAAGAGCACGGTAATCCAATCGCCAAAGCGGCGGATCAGGGTTTCTGCGCGCTCTACGTGCCGGCGCAGAAAGCGCGGCAGCCAACCAATCAGACGGGTGCCGTAGCGATAGCCGAGCAGGTAGAGAATCTGGTCGTTGAGGGTACTGCCGGCCCAGGCCGCCAAAATCACACCGGGCCACGAAAGAATGCCGGTATGCGCCAGGGCACCGGCAATGATCACCACCGCTTCGCCCTCAAAGAGGGTGCCGAGAAAGAGAATACCGTAGCCGTAGCGTCGTAAAAATTCGCCAACGTCGGCGAGCGTTAGCGGAGCAACACCAAGATGCGCAAGAATCCAGTTAAGCAGTTCCAAGAGCGTTAGAACAGCAACTGAAATTCGGACGCCAGCAACTCCCGTTCGTGAACCAAATCGGCGTGCAGGAGCGGAGCCTTTTCCCGCCAGCCCGAAGCAAAGCATAACTGCAGAGTCTGCCCAAGAATTTGCAGATCGGGCAAAGGCAACTCCGCGGCGCCGCGTTGCAGGAGGATGGCAAGGCGCAGGAGCACCGCCAAGCGCTGTAAAATCGGCGCGTCGTCTATACTCACCCCCATGGACTGTAACTGTGCAATGTTCAGAAGCTTTTTGCGCTGCATACGCACCAGCAGGGCCAGAAGATTCTGTTCGCGATTGGAAAACCCGGCGAGGTCGGCATTGCGCCAGATATATTCGCCGTGCTTGTGAAAACCGGGGTGCGCAATGTCGAGGCCGATATCGTGGGTGAGAGCAGCCCAGCGCAGCCAGGCACCGTGATGATCCGTAAGCGCCCACTCATTGCGGGTGCTGGCAAAAAGGCGGTCTGCCCGAGCCCAAACCTGGCTATTGCGCTCCCGCTGGCTATGAAAGCGCTCCTGGAGACCAAGAACGCTCACCTCGCGGCTGTCTTCGTGGTGGATACGCCCTAAGAGATCGTAGAGGGCGCCTTCGCGCAGGGCTCCCTCGGAAAAACGCATCTCCTCCAATTGAAAAGCATCAAAAATTGCCGAGAGGATGGCAAGCCCACCTGGAAACACGGGCACGCGGTCTGCCTTTAAGCCGGGTAAACGCGCCAGGGCGCGAAAACTCCCCAGGGAGAGTACTTCGTTCTGCAGCCAACGGAGTCCGGCCGCACTAATCCGTGAACCTCGGCCATTTTCTTGCAGAATTCGTGCAATGGCTTTGATGGTGCCAGAAGAGCCCACGGCCTGGTCCCAACCAAAGCGGCGATAATCGCCAAGCGACGGCTCAATGGCCAAACGCACCCGCTGCTGCAGGGCATGGAAAGCATCGCGATCAATTTTTTCATTAGGAAAATATTCCCGTGTCGAGCCCACACAGCCAAAGTGCAGGCTTTCGCGAATGCCCGGTTGAAAGCCCCGTCCAGCGATGATTTCCGTGCTACCGCCACCGATGTCTACCACTAAACGGCGCTCTTCCGGGGCAACGGCTAAGCTATGGGAGACACCCAGATAAATCAGGCGCGCCTCTTCCCGCCCGGCAACGATTTCTACCGGCACCCCCACCGCTGCCTCAATTGCGGCCAAAAAGGTTTCAGCATCACCCAACATGCGCAGAGTGTTGGTACCGATCACGCGGGTGCGCTCCTTTG
>JAWNZB010000306.1:0-1000 GCA_038447835.1 Candidatus Igneacidithiobacillus chanchocoensis
CGCCGTCATTGCCGCGGCCCTCGCAGATCGACCATACGCAAACGATCCTTGACGACCACCGCCACCTGCCGACCCACCGCTTGCGATTTGGTATCCGGCCGGCGGCGCAGGGTCAGGGCAATAGCCGCAATGATCGCTACCAAGAGGATTACCGCCGCAATCTCGAAGGGATATAGATAGTGGGTATAGAGTAGCTGCCCGAGGGCACGGGTGTTGTCGGCATCGGCCGGAATGGGGCCGGGCGCCGGCACCCGACCCAAGGGTGCCACCCAAAAAACCGACACCATTTCCAATACGCCAACAATGGCCACCGCCAAACCCAGCGGCAGATACCGCAAAAAACCCTCTTTCAGGCGCGTTAGGTTGATGTCGAGCATCATCACCACAAAGAGGAAAAGCACCATTACCGCACCAACGTAGACCAAAATCAAAATCAGACCCAAAAATTCGGCACCCAACAGTAAGAAAAGCGCTGCAGCATTGAAGAATGCCAGCACCAAATAGAGGGCGGAATATACCGGGTTACGCGCGGTAATCACCAGCAGCGCCGACAACAGCAGCACTGCCGAGAAAACGTAAAAGAGGAGCGTGGTGGTGAGCAACATGGTGGTTTACTTTCTCTCTTAACGGTAGGCGCTATCGGCCTGTCGGTCGCGTGCCAGTTCGGGCTCCAGACGGTCGCCATTACCGAGCAAGCGAATCTTATTGTAGAGCAATTCGCTGCGATTTTCGGCGTGGTAGCTCAGGACTCGCGTCTCGACAATGGAATCGACCGGGCAGGACTCCTCGCAAAGCCCGCAGAAGATACACTTGCTCAGATCGATGTCGTAGCGACTGGTGCGCCGGGTACCGTCGCCGCGCTCCTCGCTTTCGATGGTGATTGCCAGGGCGGGGCAGACTGCCTCACAGAGTTTACAGGCAATGCAGCGCTCTTCACCATTCTCATAGCGACGCAGGGCGTGCAGGCCGCGAAAACGCGGCGATTGCGGAGTCGTTTCCT
>JAWNZB010000112.1:0-5472 GCA_038447835.1 Candidatus Igneacidithiobacillus chanchocoensis
CGCACCCCGGCCTGTCGGCACCAATCGCCTACCCGCTTGTCGCGGGCGTAGGTCCAACCGGGTCCGGTCTCTTGATGGCTAAGCAGCTCGGTAAAGGGGAATTCCCTGCGCAATTCCTGCAAAACCTCTGGGAGATTGCCGCGGCGCAGCAAAAGGGGCAAGCCTCTCGCGGTCAGATCGGCGCGCAGCGCACGTAGACTCTCTCGGGCGAAGGCCCAATGCTGGGGATCCCACTCCGGCGAGTTGAGCCACTCGTCCTCCAGCACATAGAGCCCCACCGCCGCATCGCAGCGCGCAGCAGCCAGAAGCGGGGCGTGATCTGCCAAGCGCAAATCGCGTTTAAACCAAACCAAGGCGAGACGGCTCATGCGGCCAGCATGCCACGCTACCGTACGGCAAACAATTGGCGGGGCACAATTTGCGTCTGCTCTTTCGCTCGCCCTACCTGTATGATGTAGAAAGCCTCTGCGCAGGGAATGACGACGTATGCCCACAGCCGAAATCCCGTCTTTTTGGGACAGTAACATCAATGACTCCACGCCGGTGCAACGACTTGCAACTACCGGCTTTGCCGTCCTCGCGCCCCGCGCGCTTACTGCCGAAATCGGCGCACCTCTAGAGGCCTGCGCACCGCTCTTTGCGCTTTGGGAGGATCTCCCCGCCGACCCCTACCTACTCGATGGTGGCCACTATCGACGGCGGCGGCATGGAAGTTTTATTTTGGAGCACGCGGACGATCCCAGCGACTCGCAGTTGCGCAACGTGCCGCAGCGACCCCACTGGCAGCCCAAAACCTACAACGCCCTCCATGGCGGTTTGTTCCGACACTTTGCGCCATTGTCTGCAGAGCTCAGCACTGCCCCTGCCTTTCGGCAACTCTTGCAAGGGCTCGGGCGCCTCTTTGCCTCGGTACGGTCCACCCATACTTGGTTTATCGAAGCGCACCAATTCCGTATCGATACCCACGAAGGCATTGGGCGGCCAACGCCAGAGGGTGCGCATCGGGACGGTGTCGATTTTATCGCGGTGCTGATGATCGCTCGGCACCAAATCATTGGGGGAGAAACGCGGGTCTTTGAGGCGGAGGGCATGCGCGGCGTGCGTTTTACCTTGGAGGAGCCCTGCAGCGTCTTGCTAATGGACGACACCCGGGTCATCCACGAGAGCACCCCCATTCAACCTGCTGGCAAACCCGATGCCGGGTGGCGGGATACCCTGGTGCTGACTTTTCGCGCCGGTGGGTTCCTCGAACCCGGCAGTTGAGCGACAACGATAGAGGAAATCAGATTAGGAATGGCGGAGAGGGTGGGATTCGAACCCACGTGGGGCTATTAACCCCCATCCGATTTCGAGTCGGCGCCGTTATGGCCACTTCGGTACCTCTCCAGGCGAGGCATACAGTAAAGCATCGACCGCCTGGGCTCAATAGGCAGTATTACAGCGTGGCGCCGTCCTTGCGGTCTTTGGCGCTAATGAATTGCCGCTTGAGTACATGCTCGCGCTTCAGGCCCAACCACAGGGCGATGGGGCTTGCGACAAAAATCGAAGAGTAGGTACCCACCACCACGCCAATCACCAGGGCGGTTGCAAAGCCGTGGATCACCGGGCCGCCAAACAGGAAGAGCGCCAAAGCAACCATAAAGGTAATGAAACTGGTAATGACGGTTCGCGACAGGGTCTCGTTGATGGCGATGTTGAAAATCTCCGCCACACTACCGTTGCGCGCGGCACGCAAGTCTTCGCGCATACGATCGAAAACCACCACCGTGTCGTTGAGGGAGTAGCCCATGATCACCAGCAGCGCGGCAATCACGGTCATGGAAAACTCTTGCTGCGAAATAGCGAAATAGCCAACCACCAAAATCGGATCATGGAGCATGGCGAGCACACCGCCGGTCGCAAAGCGCCACTCAAAGCGGAAACCCACATAGATCAAAATCCCAATGGTTACCACAATGAGGGCGAGGATACCCTTGTTCCGCAGCTGCTTGCCCACCTCGGGCCCAACATATTCCGTCCGCCGCAATTGCACCCCGGGATAGGCCTGCGGGTCATTCTGAAAGACCGCGAGGATTTTGCTGGAAACGGCACTACTCTCGCCGGGCCGGGTGCGTAGGCGAATCAAGAGATCATGATCGCCACCAAAGGTCTGCACCACGGCATCGGCATACCCCGCCTTGCCCAGGGTATCGCGCACGGTGCCTAGGTCTGGCGTCTTGCTAAAGGCCAGTTCCACCAGAGTGCCGCCCGTAAAGTCGATGCTGTAATTGAGCCCGCGAATCAAAAAGACGGCGATAGACGCGATAATCAAGCACAGGGAAATGCCGAGGAAGATCCAACGGCGGGACATGAAATCGATATGGGTACCAGATTTAACGAATTGCATGTGTACCTCAGATCCAGAGCTTGGCGATGCGGCGCTTACCGAGAACCAGCTCGACAATTCCGCGACTCATCATCGTGGCGGTAAACATCGATACCAGCACCCCAATGGTCAGCACCAGGGCAAAGCCCTTGATTGCCCCGGTACCGAACTGGAACAGGGTAAGAGCGGCAATGAGCACGGTGATATTGGAGTCGACGATGGTGGCGAAAGCCTTTTTGAAGCCGGTGTCGATGGCGGCGCGCGGGCTCATGCCCCGACGCAACTCCTCACGGATGCGCTCAAAAACCAGGACGTTGGCATCCACGGCCAAACCAATCTTGAGCACAATGCCGGCAATACCCGGCAGGGTCAGGGTGCCACCCATGATCGAGAGCACCGCCAGAATAGCGAGGACATTGACGAGAATGGCGAGGTCGGCAATCAGGCCGAAGAGCCGGTAGTACAGGGTCATAAAGGCAACGACGAAGATCATGCCGAAAATTACCGCCATGACCCCGTCGTGGATCGAATCCTGCCCCAGGGTTGGGCCCACGGTGCGCTCTTCCGATACATGCACCGGCGCCGGCAGAGCGCCGGCGCGCAGCTCGATCGCCACATTGCTGGCATCTTTGAGGCTCGCGAAGCCATTGATCTGCGCCCGGCCGCCAGTAATCGCTTCCTGGATTACCGGCGCGGTGACCACCTTGTTGTCGAGCAGGATAGCCATGCGCTTGCCCACACTTTTGCTGGTTAGGTCGCCAAAGATCCGCGTCCCGACGCTGTCGAAACTGATGTTGACGATGGACTCACCGGTATTGTTGTCTACCCCCGCCGTCGCACCATTCAGGTAGCGACCGGTGAGCACGGTTTCCTTGTGCAACAGGTAGGGTTGGCCATTGGCTCCATAGTACAGGGCATCCCCCTCGGGCACTTGCCCCTTGAGGGCCGCTGCCAGGTCGTTTTCATTGGCCACCATCTTGAATTCCAACTGCGCCGTGGAGCCGATAATGGCCTTGGCACGCTGGGTGTCCTGCACTCCAGGGAGCTGCACAGCGATATGATCTTTGCCCTGGCGCTGAATCTGTGGCTCCGCCACGCCGAGTTCGTCGATGCGATTACGAATGACCACAATGGCTTGCTGCAAGGCATCGTCGGTCTGCTTTTGGATCGTCGCCGGTGGCATCTCGACGACGATCTGGCCATTTCCCTTGTCGCTCGCCTGCAATTCTGGATAGGCACTACTGATTGCCTGTATGGCCGCAGCCACCAAGCCGGGCTGCGCCATCTCCACACCGATTTGCTGCGCTCCGGTCATTTCGACCTTGAGATACTGCAAATCATGGTGACGCAGTAGGGTGCGAATGCCGTTTTGATATTCCTCGAGATGATGGTGGATGAGGACGGAGGTATCGACGCGCAGCAGGAGATAGACCCCACCGCGCAAGTCGAGGCCCAGATTCACCGGGCGGCCACCCAGTTCGCTCATCCAGCGCGGCTCTGCGGATTTTTGCGAGAGAATGACTTGCGCGTTGCTTGGCAAACGACTCTGCAGCAGCGTTTCAGCAAGCCCCTGGGCATTGTCATTGGGAAAGAAGAAAGTCGTTCCCTGGCTGTTACTCTCGTAGCGGCTCACCGGGATCTTACTCTGCTGCAGCCAGCTGACGAGGGTGTTCACCGGTGGCAACTGCGTACCCACGGGTGCGCGCACATCGATGGCCGCATGCCAGCCGAAGAAATTGGGCAGAGCATAGAACACGGCGGGAATGACCACCGCCAGAATGATTAGGTACTTCCACCAGGGATAACGGGTCATGCCAACGCCTTCACAGTTTTTTCAGGGTCCCCTTGGGCAGGACCATACTTACGGCGCTGCGCTGGATCTTCACCACGGTATTTTCGGCAATTTCGACGTGGAGATACTCCTCGCCTGCCTGCATCACCCGCCCCGCCAAGCCTCCGGAGGTGACCACCTCATCGCCCTTGGCAATGGCAGCAATCAGGTCGCGCTGCGCCTTGGCTTTTTTGCTTTGCGGGCGAATCAACAGAAAGTAGAAGATGGCAAAAATGAAAATCAGCGGCAAAAACTGAAAGACCATGCTGTCCATTCCGCCGCCTGCCGCCGTGGTCGCAGCGTGGGCAGTGGCAATCGGTGAAAAATCCATGAACCCCTCCGGGTTACTGCGAAGGCGGCCATTGTAGCCGCTCGCGCTCAGGCAGGAAAGGCGAGGCAGGCTGCTAGTCGGCGAAGCGCTGCATCGCCGGGATAGCGGAAACTAGGATTCAGACCTTTTTGATCAATTTAATGATGAAGAGCAGCACCACCGCACCAATAAAGGCGACGATGACCGAGCCAATGATTCCTGCCCCAAACAGGGCGACCACACCCAATGCCGTCAGCAAAAAACCGCCGATGAAGGCGCCGATGATACCGACCAAGATATCACCCAAAATGCCAAAACCGCGCCCACGAATCAGCAGCCCTGCCAACCAACCGGCAATACCGCCAATGATGAGAAAAACGATGAGATGCATGATCATGACCAGACTCCTTTTTTTCTGTGGCAATTGCTGTTGTGCCATCGAAATATTCGATGCTTGTGCAGAGTAGAAACTTTATTCCGTGCCGTCAAATTTTTTGTACAAAATTCCCGTCATCCCACTGTTTCCGGGAGTTCCCTATCTCTTTCTCGATAGAATTTTGCACGAAATTCTGCCAGCTTACCGGCGGCAATGGCTGCCCGCAAGGACTGCATAAGCTCTTGGTAATAATGCAGGTTATACCAAGTATTGAGGCGCGCTCCAAGAATTTCATGATTTTGTTGCAAATGCCGCAAATAGGCACGACTATAATTGCGGCAGGTATAGCATTGACATTGCGGATCCGGCGGCAAAGGATCGCGCGCATATTCGGCATTGCGCAGCTTGAGGGTGCCGTGCCGAGTGAACAGCCACCCATTGCGGGCATTGCGCGTGGGCATCACACAATCGAACATATCGATACCCCGCCAAACGCCCTCCACCAAGTCTTCTGGGGTGCCGACACCCATCAGGTAGCGCGGCTTCTGTTGCGGCATTTCCGGCAGCAGATGGTCGAGAACATGGAACAT
>JAWNZB010000020.1:0-27862 GCA_038447835.1 Candidatus Igneacidithiobacillus chanchocoensis
ACTCTCGTCGATCCCCTTTTCGCGGTGGACGCGGAAAAAGCCCCCCAGCACCTGCTGCCCAAAGAGGTAGACCACCGGCTCGGCAACAAAATCTTCGGGGGTCTGCTCAAAGGTATATACCCCCTCTTGGATGAAGACATCGCTCACCGGCAGTCCTTCTTTGCTCTTGGCCATGCGCGTGCGCGCCTTGCGATTGAGCTCGCGCAATTCGGCGCCGGAGTAGGCGGTCATTACCCCCATACCATAGGTGCCGGCGTCGGCCTTGACGATGACGAAGGGACGAGCAGTGATGCCATAGTGCTGATAGCGCTCACGAATTTCTGCCAGCACGGCATCGACATTGTGTACCAGGCAGTCGAGCCCCTCGGATTGCAGAAAATTGATGTCGCTACAGCGGCGAAAGAACGGATCGATCAACCAAGGATCGATTTCGATAACTTCGGCAAACTCTACTGCCAAACGCCGATAGTGGGCAAAATGTTGACTCTTGCGCCGGTGCTGCCAACCTGCCGCCAGGGGTGGCAGGATCTCCTGTTCCAGCCCCTGCAAGAGCTCCGGGACGCCGCCGGAGAGGTCGTTGTTGAGCAGGATCAACTCAGGGTCGAAGTCGGCAAGGCGCAGGCGAGATCCCTCACGCTGCAGCACTTCGATGCGCAGCTCCTCCCCCGAGGCGAGGCGGTGCACCAGAGGTTCGCTGATTGCCCAGGAGCCAAGCCGTACCTCCAAGCCCGCCTCGCGCAGCAAGCCAGCCAGGCGGCCGACATTCTCCAGGTAAAAGAGATTGCGGGTGTGATTTTCGGGCAGCAGTAAGAGGCGCTCGAGGCTAGGGTGATACTGATCCAGGTAGTGCTGGATCGCCGTAATGTGCAGCGCCGCGTGCTCCGGATTGAGGTTGTTGAAACCGGCAGAAAACAAATTGGTATCAATGGGCGCGAGCTTGAAGCCAGCATTGCGCAAGTCCACGGAGCCGTAGAGGGGCGGCGGCGTTGCCTGCCACTGACAGCGAAACCAGCGCTCGATGGCGCACTGGCTGCGGATCAGATGCTCCTCGAGCTCGTGTAAAGGGGCGACCTGGTCGGTGACCAGGCGCGGTGGATGGGAAAGGACGGAAATCATGCCGGGCGTTGCTCCGGGGGTACATAGCTACGGAGGGGGGCACCGATGTAATTCTGGGTCGGGCGAAAGATGCGATTATTGCTCAACTGCTCGCGCCAGTGGGCCAACCAGCCGACGCTGCGCGCCATGGCAAAGATGGGGGTAAAGAGATCGCTGCGGATGCCCATTTCGTGGTAGAGCACCCCAGAATAGAAATCGACATTGGCGTGGATCCCCTTGGGGCCGAGGCGCTCGGCGGCGGCCTCCTCGAGGGCAAGGGCGATCGCAAATTGCTTGCTCTGGCGTAAATGCCCAGCGTTTGCCAAGTCTTCCATCATCTTTTTGAGAATGGCCGCCCGCGGATCGGTGGTCTTGTAGACGCGGTGTCCAAAGCCCCAGATCTTTTCCTTGGCGGCCAAGCGCGCCTCAAGGAAGGGGACGACATTATCGACAGTGCCAATCTCTTCGAGCATTTCCACCACCCGCTGGTTAGCACCGCCATGCAAGGGGCCGGCGAGAGTGCCAATGGCCCCGGCAATTACGTGATAGGGGTTGGTGAGGGTCGAGGTGCTGATCAATACCGAAAAGGTGCTGGCGTTGATAGTGTGCTCGGCATGCAAGGTAAAGCAGGCATCGAGAATGCGCGCATGCAGGGGATCGGGCTCGCGTCCATGCAGCATGTAGAGAAAATTGGCGGCGTGGGAAAGATCCTTGCGCGGCGGAATGGGGTCATTGCCAAAGCGCATTTGGTCCCACATGGCAACGATGGTCGGCACCCGCGCAATGATGCGCATGGCCATGGCGTCGAGGTGCGAGGCGTTGTCGCGCTCGGCATCGGAGAGTTCCTGCTGAGGATAAAACATTCCGAGGCTGGCGACAGCACAATGTAGCATATCCATGGGATGCCCGGTCACCGGCAAAAATTTCATGATTTCGCGGACGTTGTACTTGACCTGGCGATGCGCTCGCAATCCGGCATCGAAGCGTTGCAGATCGGCGGCGCGAGGTAGCTCGCCGTCGAGGAGTAAGAGCGCCACTTCCTCGTAATTGCTGTTGGCAACCAAATCCGCAATTGGATAGCCGCGATAGGAAAGCTGGCCGGCGCCGCCGTCGATGTGAGAAATGGCGGAGTGGGTAGCGGCAATGCCCTCGAGTCCGGGGACGACGGTGGTATCGGTCATGGCTTTCTCCTGGGCGACGAGGGGACCTAAAACATCATACCGCGCCGAAAAAAAGAAAGGGAGACGGGTGTCTCCCTGTTCTTTGCATTTTTCTACCGGAAATTAGGCAGAGAAGGAAGAGCCACAACCGCAGGTGGTGGTGGCGTTGGGGTTCTTGATGACGAATTGGGCGCCTTCCAGACCCTCGCTGTAGTCGATTTCGGCACCGACCAGATACTGGTAGCTCATCGGGTCGACCAAGAGGCTGACACCGAACTGCTCGACTTCAGTGTCGCCCTCGTTGACGTTTTCGTCAAAGGTGAAGCCGTACTGAAATCCTGAACAGCCGCCGCCGGTCACAAAAACGCGCAGTTTGAGGTCGGGGCTGCCTTCCTCGGCAATCAGCGTCTTGATTTTGTCCGCTGCACTGTCGGTGAGGGTCATCACCGGGGGCAGGGTGTCGAGATTGGTCATAGTTTCCGTCGCCGTACTCATCGTTGCATTCTCCTCGCGCACACGGGCGCAACTGCATCAGCCAATACTTGATTAGTTTGCTCGCCTTTGCCGCGGCGCGTCAAGCGCTAGCGGTCGTGATGGGGCACGAATTGGATGGCGGCAATGCGAGCGGCAATGAGTACCGCAAGTAGCGCCGCCGTCGCTAGCAAATCCAAGGGTCCTAGGCGATGGGCGTAAAGCCCGATAAAAAGCTCGCGCAGAATGAAGACGATGGCTACCTCTGCCAGCACTCGCAGGCGGATGCGGTGGTATTCGAGATAATCGGTAAAGGTACGAAAAAGCTCGATGAGCACAAAAACCGACAAGACATCTGCTACCAGGCTCGAGATCACCTGTTCTTGACGCAGGTTGAAGAAGGCATCGTAAACGTCGCGGAGCAGGCCCCAGACGGCGTACAGCAAGGTGATGAGCATGAGAAAGATGAGAACGGCAATGATCAAGTCCAACATCTTTCCATAAAAGCGCAGCACCCGGCCGCGGAGGCCGTCATGGCTGCTGTAGTCGCTACCGCGCCTCGCTTCTTCTTGCACGCGCCTTTACTGGCTGTTACGCGCCGAGCGCCGTAGGCGAGACAGCAAGCGCCGCGCCATCTCCCCGAAGAGCTCGGTCTGGGTAGGATGGGGGTGAATGGCGCTGGCCACCTGCTCTAGGCTGAGCTCGGCGCTGACCATGAGCACCGCCTCGCCGACCAGGGTATCGGCATGGTCGGCGAGGAAATGCACGCCAACGATGCGATGGGTCTTTTTGTCGGCGACGAGTTTGATCAGCCCCTCGGTTTCCCCGGTCATCATCGCCTTGGCGTCGATGGAAAGGGGTACCTTGACCTCGGCCACGTCGAGCCCCGCCGCCTTGGCCTGCTCCCCGGAGAGGCCGACAAAGGCCACCTGCGGGCGGGTGAAGGTAACGCCGCTGTCCTTGCGAGGGTCGTACTGTGCCCGCTCACCAAGAAGGTTGGCCGCTGCCACCCGCCCCTGCTGGCCCGCCGTGTGGGCGAGCATATAGCCGCCAATCACGTCGCCAACGGCAAAGATATGCGGAACATTGGTCTGGCAGCGGCTATCGACGCTGATCGCGCCGCGCTCACCAAGTTTTATCCCTGCTCGTTCCAGCTGCAGGGCGCTGGTATCCGGTCGTTTGCCGGTGGCAATGAGGAGTAGGTCGGCGCTGTGGCTGTGTTCCTGCCCCTCGGCATCGCGGTAGCGCACCGTCAAATCGCCTTTGCTACCCTTGATCTCTTGGGTCTGTACCCCGGTTAGCACGGTCAGACGCGGACTGTTCTTGCGCAAGGCAGCCATCAGTTGCTCGGCGACTTCCTTCTCCATTTCCGCAACCGGCCGCGGCAAGGCCTCGAGAACGAGGACCTCGGCGCCAAAATCGTGGAACATCTGCGCCATTTCCATGCCGATGGCGCCGGCACCGATGATGCAAAGGTGCTTGGGCGGGGTCTCGAGGTCCCAGACGGTGTCGGAGGTGACCGCGGCTCCCGCCGCCAAGGCCTCCTTGGCGCCAGGGATAGGCGGCACGAAGGCGGGAGCGCCAGTAGCGATCACGCAGGCGCCAAAGCGTAGGGTGCGGGCATCCTTGCCGCTGATTTCCACCGTGTGCTCGTCGAGGAAGCGGGCGAAACCCTCCAAGACCTGGATCTTCATGCCCTGATCGGTTTTTAGGGCCATTTCGCCTCGCGTTTGCAGAATGCCGCGGCGATGCCGCTCGAGCTGGGCCCAGTCGAGGCTAGGGCTACTGAGCTCGATGCCCATGGCGGCATCGTGGGCGCGGTCGCGAATACGATCAGCCGCGGCGCGCCAAGCCTTGGAGGGAATGCAGCCGCGCCATAGACACTCGCCACCGGGGTAGGGGGCATTGTTAACCAAGGTCACGCGGATGCCGTGTTCTGCCAGTTCCCGGGCGCAGTCTTCGCCCCCTGGACCACCGCCAATGACCAGCACCTGGGTATCGAAGTCGCCCTCGGGAATGAGCGATGCCGCGCTCTCGGCCCAAGTTTCCGGATGCTCGATGGCGCTTTGCAGATCCTTCAGGAAGGCCGCTGCCTCGGCACCGTTGACCACGCGATGGTCGGCGGTGATGGTGATCGGCATTCCCTGAGGGCCGGTGGCGGCAATGGCGAGGATGGCAGCGGTGCCCGGGGTAACGATGGCATCGAATTGACTAATGCCGTACATCCCCATATTGGAGATGGTAAAGGTCGGATGCTGATACTCGGCGGGGCTGAGCCGACGCTTGCGCGCCTTTTCCAGCAGTGGCTTCCAATCCGCCTGCAGTGCTGTCAGAGATTTGCTGGCGACGTCGCGCAAAACCGGGACGACCAAACCGCCGTCCTCGGTCGTGGCGGCAATGCCAATGTCGTGGGGGCGATTGTCGGCGATGCGGTCGCCGGGCTGATAGGCGGCGTTGATCAGTGGATGTTTTTCGAGGGCGGCAGAGGCGGCCTTGGCCAGGGCAACGGTCACCGAAACCCCCGCCGCTTTGGCGGCACGCATGAGCGCCTCGGGCTGCACGTGCATAGTCACGTGGAATACGGGAATGCTCAGGGAGGCAGTCATGGACTGGCTGATGGCCTTCTCAATGGCCGTCATCGGTCGGCCTTCGCCCGGAACCGCTGGTGCCGCCGGTATAGCGGCAGGCACTGCTGTGCCCTGGGTAAGGACATCGGCGGCAATGATGCACCCCCCTGGGCCGCTACCCCGCAATCCCTCCAGCGACAGCCCGCGTTCGCCGGCAAGCTGGCGGGCATAGGGCGAGGCGCTACCCTGTTGTGGACGCGGTGCCGGCTGGGCACCGGCAGTGCGACTGGGCTGACTGCTCGGCACGGCGGGAGCTGCTGGTTTACTCGCCGCGGCAGGGGCGGGTACCGCGCTTGTGTCGCTGCTTTTGCTGGCGACCGTAGCCGCGTCACTGCGCACCTGCTCGGCGCTGTCTACCAGATAGGCAATCGGCTCGCCGACGGGGACGACGCTATCCACCGCCACCAGCGGACCGGAGAGAAAACCCGCACGGAAGACCTCGACATCCATGATGGCCTTGTCGGTTTCTACCGTTGCTACCACGTCCCCGCGCTCGATGCGCTCGCCGGGCTTTTTCTCCCAGGAGACCAGTACGCCCTCAGTCATGGTGTCCGAGAGTTGCGGCATCTTGATGGCATAGCCGAGGTCAGCAGCCTCCGCCGCAGGCTGCAGCGGTACCGCGGCATTGGGAGCCGCTGGTGAGGCTTCGACCTGCGCATCGGGGCTATCGACCAGGTATGCAATGGCCTCGCCAACCGGGATGACGGCATCGACGGCGGCAAGTGGGCCAGCAAGATAGCCGCTGCGGAAGACCTCGACATCCATGATGGCCTTGTCGGTTTCCACCGTTGCTACCACGTCACCGCGCTCGACGCGCTCTCCGGGCCTCTTTTCCCAGGAAACGAGCACGCCCTCGGTCATGGTGTCCGACAATTGGGGCATCTTGATGACGTACGCTTCAGCCATATCTCACCATCTTCAGGAAAAGGCGGGCGCGCGGGGCGCTGGAATTACTTGCCAAGCAGTTTTTTCGCTGCCGCAACCACTTCGTCGGCATTGGGAATGGCCGCTTTTTCGAGGCGCCGATTGTAGGGAATGGGGACGTCGCGGGCATGCACGCGTACCGGTGCGGCGTCGAGCTCAAAGAAGACTTCCTCGTTGAGGATGGCGATCACTTCGGACCCCACCCCAACGGGTGCCTCGTCTTCCTCGACGACGAGTGCGCGATGGGTCTTGCGCACGCTCGCGGCAATGCCAGCGCGATCGAGGGGCTTGAGGGCGCGCAGGTCGATGACCTCGGCGTCGATGCCCTCCTTGGCGAGACGCTCGGCCGCCTGCAAGGCCCAATGCACACTGATGTTGTAGGCAAAAATGCTGAGATCACGCCCTGGCCGAACGATTTCCACGCCTTCCAGGGGGGTGAAGAACTCTTGGTCTGGCACCTCGCCCTTGAGGTTGTACATGCTCTCATGTTCGATAACGACGACGGGGTCATCGGAACGCACGGCGCTCTTCAGCAGGCCGTAGGCATCGCGGGGGGTGGCCGGGGTGACCACCCGCAAGCCGGAAATGCCCATGAAGACTTTTTCCATCCGCGCCGAATGCTGGGCACCCAGTTGGTGTGCTGTACCGCCAGGAACGCGCATAACGAAGGGGCAACGAATCTTGCCGCCAGACATATAGTGAATCTTGGCAGCGTTGTTCATGAGCTGATCCATGGCCAGCCAGGCAAAGTTGACGCTCATGATCTCGACGATGGGACGACAGCCGAGCATGGCCGCACCTACCCCAATCCCGGTGTAGCTGTTCTCCGAAATTGGCGTATCGATGACTCGTTCCTCGCCATACTTGGCGTAGAGTCCGCTGGTCGCCTTATAGGTACCGCCGGCAACGCCAATATCCTCGCCCATGGCAAATACCAGGGGGTCACGGGCCATTTCCTCATCGTGGGCACGCAAAATGGCCTGCCAATACATCATCTCCGCCATACTTACGCCCCCTCGCTTACATAGACATAGCGCTCGAGATCCTCGACCCGCGGCTCCGGGCTCTCCAAGGCAAAGCGCACGATTTCGTTTTCGATGTATTCCAGAATCTCATGATCCATCGCCTGAAAAGCGGCTTCATCCACGATGCCGGCGGCCTCCAGGCGGCGTTTGTAGATGCCGATGGGATCACGCTGTGCCCAGCGTTCTACCTCTTCCTTACTGCGATAGGCGCCGGAGTCGGACATGGAGTGCCCGCGCAAGCGGTAGGTCATGAGTTCGAGGAAATATGGTTCCCGCTTTTCCCGCACATGCTGGATGGCCTTTTCCGCTTCCGCCATGACGATGTCGATGTCTTGACCATCAACCTGGGAGGCAGCGATTTTATAGGGCGCTACCCGCAAATACTGGTTGATTTCGGAGGAGGCGCGTTCGATCGCCGTACCAATGCCATAGAGATTATTTTCGCAAACGAAGAGCACCGGCAATTTCCACAGGCTGGCCATATTCATGGTCTCGTGGAAGGTACCCTGGTTGTTGGCACCATCGCCAAGAAAGCAGATGGAGATCTCATCGCTGCCGCGCAGCTTTATCGCCTTGGCAAAACCAGCGGCAAGGGGAAAGGGGCCGCCGACCAGCGCGTAACCACCCATGAAGTGGTGGTCGGCGTCGTAGATATGCATGGAGCCACCGCGGCCACGCGAGGATCCTGTCTCCTTGCCGTAGAGCTCCGCCATCACCTCTTTGGGATCGGCGCCGCACTGAATGGCGTGGATGTGATCACGATAGCCGGTAACCACATAATCCTGGCCCTTGCGCGCCTTTTCGAGCACGCCGATGGCACAGGCCTCTTGACCGGGGTAGAGATGCAGAAAGCCACCGATCTCTCGTTCTTGGTAGGCTTGGGCGCAGCGCTCTTCAAAGCGACGAGCGAAGAGCATTTCCCGCAACAGGCGTTGTTGATCGCTGGCTTCCATATTCCCCCTGGATCATGATCGTATGATGTAGGCATGATCGCAAAGGCTTCTCGCCAGCGTCAAGCAGCCGCAGAATATGGCTAATTTAGGGCATGCTTAATTTGTGGCAGGGTGGCACCAATGCCAGCACCCACCGCACCGCCGACTGCGGCACCGAGGGCCGGGCTGCCGCCCACTACCGTTCCCAGTACCGCACCGCTGGCAGCACCGATGGCGCCGCCACTTAGGGTACGTTGCCCAGTAGGACTCATGTTGGCGCAGCCAGCGAGGCTGGCGACAACGACCAAAAGAAGCAAACTCCGCCCAGGATAATCAAGAACCTTCATAGTCAACGCCTCAATCCAATGTCCGACTTAATCATCGTCGTGCCAATCATGATCATGCCAATCGTGGTCGTGCCAACCACGGTGCCAGCGGGGCCCGCCCCAGGGATGGGGATGTGGTCCTCGCGGTGGGCCAGGGCGCCACGGGCGCCAGACCGGTTCCGGTGCGTAATACACTGGTGGTGGCGCATAGTAGATGGGGCGAGCGGGATAGACTACTTGGGGGGCGACGATATAGCCCGGACTATCGCCCAGGTACACGCTCAATCCTGGTACTCCCACGCCTACCGACAAACGATCGGCAAAGACCGCGGGGCTGGCACCTACCAAAAACGCAACCAACAAGACCCCAGCAATACTTGAAATTCGACAAAAGCCTTTCATGAAAGTTCTCCTTTTCCGCTCTTGTCGCAGTGTTAGCATGATCTGTGCCGGTTTATGTGATCCTCAAAAAATCAATAGGGTGGCGCAGTTTGGCAAAGTCTGCCTGTAGCCCGGCGTCTACGCTTGGCCCTACAGGCTTGCCGCGGAGCTATCTGCCTCGACCGAGATCTCTCGCTGCCGCTCCGCGAGAATGGCTTTTTGTAGTTGGCGCAGCGCATCCTCGACATCCTGCCAGACGGCGCTCTGGAAGGAATCTACCTGCACAGCCAAGGCGCGACTGAGCCGCGATTGATAGCTTCGATAGGCAATGTGCAGCGGATCGCCCGGGCTGTAGCCGAGACGCGACAAGGCTTGATCGTAGAATCCTTCGCGCTGGATGACATTACCGAGCACTAGGATTTGTTGCCCCATGGGCTGTAGGGTCTTTTTGACTACCGAGTGGATAGACATGATGCCGGCATAGAGTCCCAGTAGGGTTGCCGGCCGCTGGGCCTGCAGCGAAAAAGGATTTTCGAGGAAGCGACGCAGCTGGGAAAAGGGCACCGGTCGACTGATGGCATAGCCCTGCAGTTGCGGAATACCGATGGTGACCAGCATGTCGAGGATCTCAGCGGTTTCCACCCCTTCGACGACGATCTCCACATGGGTTTCGAGGGCGAGATCCTGGAGGGTACGAATGAAATGCAAGTCCTCCGGATGGGCGGGCAGTTCGCGCACAAAGCCCTGATCGATTTTGATCTTATTGATGGGCAGGTCGCGCAAACGCTGCAGCGATGCATAGGCGGTACCGACGTCGTCCAAGGCCAAGTTGATGCCAAGGGCACGAATCCTCTGCATGACCTGAGCAGCCTGGGTCTGATCGAGAAAATCGCTGCTCTCGAGGATTTCGACGGTAATGCGATCGGCCGGAATCGTGCTGTTCGCTAGGGCGCCTTCCAGGCAAGGTAGGCAAAACTCGGTAAAGGATTCCGCAGGCACATTGAAGGAGAACCAGAGGGGCCAGCCCTCCTTTTCCAGTCCGGCAACGTCCTCCAGGGCGCGTGCGAGCACTAGCCAGCTAAGCTCTTGTATCTCGTCGAGATGAAGGTACGGGAGAAATTCCCCGGGCGTCAGAATCCTGCCGTCGTCATCGCGCAGGCGTGCCAATGCTTCGACCCCTACTGTATGTCCATTGCGACCATCGATAATCGGTTGATACCAGACCTCCACAGCCTTTTCGGCCAACAGTCGTTGGGCGCGAGACTGCGCACGGCTTGCCGTTTTTTCGCCGTAAATGGCCCAAATCTGTTCTCGATCCTGTTTGTGTGCCTTTACCTCCAGCAGCGCCTGATTGGCCTCACGCAATACCCCATCGAGAAAGGGAGCGCTGTTTGCGGTCAGGGCGGCGACGCCAATGCTTGCCTGGACGTGCAAGATTGCCTGTGGGCCGAGGGCGAACCCTGTCTGCAGCGCCTCCGCGAAGACTTGCAGGCGGTCGGCGAGAGTCTTGCGGTCGCCAGGGTAGGAAAAGAGCAGGACAAATTCGTCGCCGCCGGGGCGGGCGAGGAGATCCGTGGGGCCGAGAAGCGCCTGTAAGCGCTCGCGGAGTTGGATGAGAAGTTGATCGCCAATGGCACGGCCGTGGATTTTGTTGATCTGTGCAAAGTCGTCGATATCGAGAATGGCGACGGCAAGGGACTGGCCGCCCTCGCCAAGTCGCTGGTGCCGGTCGGCAAAGACTTGCTCAAGACGACGACGGTTGGCGGCACCGGTCAGAGGATCGAAATCCTCGAGCACCTGCAAGCGATTTTCGGCCCTATTCAGGGCATCGCGGCGATGCCACAGGCCAATAATCATGGCAAAGCCATGGCTGCTTTGTTCCAGAAACGGGGTGAGGTTGTCTGCGCTGATCCGTTTGGCGCTATACAGGCACAGTAGGGCGCCCCAGGCCGAGCCGCCCTCGCTGTTTTCGATGGGTTGGATCGCTGCGGTATCGATACCGTTTTGCTCTAGTTCTGCGCCCAGTATCGATCCACAGAGTGGCACTGCTGGTTGCCGCAGGTACTGGGTGTGACCGGAGCGTAGCGCCTCGCTTAGGGCAGCTTGGATGGTGGGCGGCAAGGTTACTGCCTGGTGTGGCAGCAAACACGCGTCAAATCTTACCTGCTCAGCCTGGGGAACCGCGCGACCAACCAAAATAGTGCGTCCATCCCTACACTGCAGAAGAAAAGCGATAGCGATCGTGGTTTCGGCAAGGAGCGCGTCGCAAAAGGTCCCTGGCAGGGCATCCGCACGGCTCTCGCCCAGGATTCGGTGCTGCACAGCAAGAGCTGCAGCCTGCAATTCGCGCAGGGAAAACATCTCGCGCAAAACGCCCTGGGCGCCGCGATCGAGAAAGTACAGCAGGAGGAGAATGGCCAGAAACGGCAGGCTCACTTGTAACCACGACAGGGGATGCAACAGAGCCCACCAGGGAAGAGACTGCCAATGCATCTCCAAGGTCCAGGGATACCCAGGCATTGCCAGACGCAATAGATGAGATGTGGGCACGATTCCGTGTACTGGGCCCCAGCTGCCATCCTGGTGCAGTTCCACCAGGAGCTTTTGGTGCCTGTAGAGATACACTTGGGTGTATTTGCTGGGGGTGTTGATGCGGATCTCTTGGAGAGGGGTGGGTCGTCCCAGATAGCCAATCCTTTTTCCGTTGGCATCATGTAAAGAAATGCGCATGGGAATGATCCAGCGATGAAAATGCGGCGCATAGCGGGGATCGGCGAGAAGCCAGTCGCTGCGGCGGTCGATGGGGGCAAATTCCTTGGCCAGGGCTAGCGGAATCGGACCTTGCAGTCGGTTCGTAGACCACAGGATCGTGTTGCCGTCGGCGCTTTGCACATTGATGGCGAGGGAGCCGCGGTGACTCTGCTGAAAACTATGCAGGGCGGCGCGGCTTTGTGCATTGGGGTAGGGTGCCTGTCCCGCTTGGTATTGGAGGACTTGGGCTAGGAAGATCAGATCATGAAAATTCCCATCGATGCGGGTGCGAATCTATTGCGCCAGATTCTCCAGTTTCAGCAACTGGGCATCCATTCGGGTTTCTTGCTGGCGTTCGATTTCGGTATGGACTTGCCAGAGATAGAGCAGCAGGAACAGCGCCGCAATGCTCAAAAAAAACAGGCGTAACATTCCCTGCAGACGCCGCTGCTGGCGACGAACCCGAGCGGAGATGCTACTGTTTACTCCAGGCAAGAAGGCTTCAGCGCTGGGCATGGGCTGCTCTTGGTCGGGTACCTTCGGCTTGCAGCGCCGTCGAAATGCTCTGTAGGAGTGCCTTTCCCGCGGCCTGCAAGGTCAAGAGCTCAGGACCCTTGCCGGCTGCAATGTTGGTTGCGCAGATTTCGATCTGCTGATGATATTGCTGATGAGCGTGCAAAATTTCGTCTCTCAGTGCGGGAGACAGGCCGGAAATGCTCCGATCCAGCGGACAGGAAAAGGCATCGCCGGAACCGATCTGTTGAAACCACAGCGGATTGGTACGCAGCAGGGCCTGGATCGTAGTCTGATAATCCAGTGCCTCGGCATAGAGCTGCAGCAGATCGGCGGTCTCATCCTCGCGACGGTCACGGTGTAGTTCGCGATGTTGCAGCCAGTCGGGAATGGCCTCGGCAAACATCGGTCGGGCAATGGCGAAGCCCTGCAGAAAAGGTGCTTGCATCGCCAGCAAGACCCTGCGGATGGATCGAGTCTCCACCCCTTCAACCACTACTTGCAAGCCTTGGGACCGTCCGAGTTCGAGCAGGGCATGGAGAAAATGCAGATCGTTGGGAGATTCGCCTAAATGCAGCACGAAGGCTTGATCGATCTTGATTTCATCTACCGGTAGTTCTTTCATGTAGAGCAAGGAGGCGTAACCGGTGCCAACGTCATCGAGACCAACGCGATAGCCGTCCTCCTGCAACTGGCGGATGGAGAGTGCACTAAAGTCGAGGGAAAGGAGCTCATCACTCTCGAGGATCTCGAGGAGCAGAGCCGCCGGTGGCATTTGGCAGTCGTGTAACAACTTGCGCAAGCGCTGGAGGTTTTGCTGACTGGCCAAAAAGCTTGGCGGGATATTCAAGGAAACCCAGATCTCATTACCTTGTTCCTGCCAGAGGTGCCAGTCTTGAGCGATCTGCTGTAGTACCTGTTCGCTCAGCGTCCATTGGTCTTCCGAGGACAGAAAAGGAAGAAAATCGCCGGGAGAAATGGCTCGCTCGCCATTGGCAAGCCGTGCCAAAGCCTCGACGCCAACGGTGCGATCTTGCAGCGCATCAACGATGGGTTGGTACTGCAAGACCACTTTTCCTGCGCGCAACAGTTCGACCATTTGCTGTCGCAAGCCTGGTCCCTGATCGGCAAAAAAGCACCAATACTGGGAGCGTGTCGCCTTGTCCTCCTTGGCCTGATAGAGGGCATGATCGGCTTGGCGTAGCAGCAGGTCGGCATCGCCGGGTTCGATTTCCGGCTGCGGATAAAAGGTCACCCCGGCGCTGAGGCGCACCCGAATGGCGGGCAATTCGGCGAGGGCGAAGGGCTGTGCCAAGAGATGTCCAACTTTCTGCAATAATGCTGGCACTTGCTCCCGAGACTGCAGCATATCCCAAACCAGAACAAACTCGTCGCCTCCCAAACGCGCGACGTGGTCGCTCTGACGCAGGGCCTCGCGCAGGCGCTTGGCCACCTCCTGCAGCAGGGCATCGCCGGCGGCATGGCCATATTGATCGTTCACTGGCTTGAAATCGTCGAGATCGAGCATGGCGACGGCGAGCAGATGCCCTTTGCGTTGCGCTCGAGCTATTGCAGTCTGCAAAAATTGGCTGAGGCCGCGACGATTGGGCAGGCCGGTGAGGGCGTCGTGCTGAGCGAGATGGCTCTGGCGTTGCCGCTCGGCCGAAAGAGCAGCCTTGAGATGGATTTCGTCGAGGCCGTGGCCGACAAGCAGTGCGATACGATGCATTACCTCCATGATCTCGCCATCGAAGAAATCGACCCGATCACTCACGACATTGAGCATGGCCCAGCGCTCCTCGAGATGAACAATGGGTAGGGTGGCGACACTACGCCAGTGGTTTTCTGCGGCTTGCTCGTGCCAGGGGGTATGGGGGGTAAAGAGACCGAGATAATCACCGATGACCAAATGGGTGTTTTCTCGCCAAGCGCGGGAGGTAAGAGACTGCCCATTGGGGATGTCTTGTGGATCAATCGTCCAGCGCCGAGCCAGGATCCAATCGACGTTGGGGCCAGCCATGGCGAGGGCCTCAAAGACGCCCTCGGCATTGGGGCGGACGATGAAGGCGGCATTGAAGAGCCCACTATGCACCAAGGCGTCGCAAATTTCCTGCAACATCTGCGCCCCGTCGCGGGCGCGTAGGGCGATATCGCCGGCACTGAGCATGGTTTTTTGCAGGGTACGGATGGCGTGCAGGGTCTGGGTGACTTGGCGTTGACGCAGAAATGCCGCTAGATCATCGCCCAGCCGCTCCAGGAGATCGACAATTTCGGTGGGAAAGGCAGTATTGGCAAAACGATAGAGGGATAGGACGCCCCGACTATCATCGGGCCAAGAAAAGGGTGTGTAGATACTGCCACCCATCCGGTATTCCCGGATCAGGGGAGCCCAGGGAGCAAATAGCGGGTCATCAGCTTCAAAAAGTAGCGTGCGCTGTTCGGCAATGGCCCGACCAGAGGGAGATGGGGGAATATCCGTGCCGCCTTGCACGCGAATCTGTAGTTGGCTTAGCGGTGTTCCCAAAGGGCCGGCATGGGCAGCGATCTGGATGACATCTCCGGCGCCATTGTGGCCGATCCAGGCGGCGGCCAGATGCATGCGCTCAACCAAAATCTGGCAAAAACGCGCGAGTACAGTCTCGACATTTTCGAGATCTTTGGCGTTGGCAAAGAGCCGGTTGATTTCCGTTACTGACTGTAAAAAACTGTCGCGAATTTGCAGTTCGAGGTTGCGTTCCTGCAGATCGTGGGAATGCTCCGCAAGTCGATCTTCCAAGCCACGCTTGCTATCCTCCAGGGCCAGGATAGCGCTACTGCGCTCTGTCATCATGGCGCCGGCAATCAAGCCAATGGTCTCCATGACCATGCCGACCAACAGCACCGTGGTCTCTGGAAAAATGAACAGCGGGTTTGCGTACGGACCGAAGCCGCGACTGGTAGCCAGCAAGGCAGTCAGGAAACCGAGCAGAGCTAG
The DNA here is from genome assembly GCA_038447835.1 of Candidatus Igneacidithiobacillus chanchocoensis. Classification (GTDB taxonomy): domain Bacteria; phylum Pseudomonadota; class Gammaproteobacteria; order Acidithiobacillales; family Acidithiobacillaceae; genus Igneacidithiobacillus; species Igneacidithiobacillus chanchocoensis. The sequence continues at coordinate 15,180 of JAWNZB010000020.1, forward strand.
TGGATAGACCAGTTTTACGGAGAAGGTCGCCAATAACCATAAAAAGGGGAAGATCAGGAGTATGACCGCGGCTTCGGCAAGATTTTCGCGAGGAAAATGTTGAAAGAAGAGAAGTAGGATGACCCCTTCGAGGAGCAGCGCATAGACCAAAAAAGAGCGCCAGCGCTGCAGACCGTCGCCATGCCCGCGCAGCAAGACAAGAAGGAGGATTGTGACGTTGAGGAAGGCGGCACTATGCGCCAAGGTCCAGTAGAGGATCAGGTGTGCGGTATTGGGGCCCTGGGCGTGCGTCAGTAAGCGCGCGCCAAGCAGCAGCAAGAGGGTGCTGAGAAGCGCTGGAACAAAAACGACGAAAAGCAGAAAAAATAGCGTGGAGCGTACCTGCTGAAAGCCGCTCCAATGCGGTGAAAAGCGGTGCAAGAGCCAGCAGCCGAGCCAGGGGGCACCCACCAGCACCAGGCTCGCCCAGAGGTTGATGCCCCAAGGTAGATGTCCACCAAAGCCATTTTCCAACAGGCGCGCGAGAAAAAGCACGGGGAGAACGCGTGGCCCCCAGACTAGTAGACCATAGGCGACAACGCCCTGAGCTGCCCAAATCGGCCAGAATTGGCTGGAAAGGTGCGGTGAAAATAGTAAATTACTGAGGCCACTGGCAAGTAGCACCCCCAAAAACAATCCAATATTCACCCGCAGCCATTTGGCGCCTGACCAGTGCGTAACGGTATCGGTTAGGGAGATCTGCACCGGAGCGGGCAGATAGGCTACGGCGGTCATGTTGCTGTCGCCTAGGAAGGCATGTTGGAAAGGAAGCGACGCATACTCAGCTTTCCTCGTCCGCCGCGCGGATGGCGGCAAAAACGAGGGGCTGCAGATTCTCTTCGATTTCCTGCAGGCGTTGTTTGACGCCTTGGGAGGATTGCTGATCGAGTTCTCGAAGCTTGCCATAGGCTTCCAAAATCGGCTTCGTCCGCAGGCTGGGATAGAGCCGCAGGTACTGCAATAGCGGACTGCGCTCGAGAAATTCGACGGCAGAAAGATCGCTCATTTCGGCGTGTAAGCTGTAGAGCAGGGGTCGGCGCAGCACGTGCGCTGCATAGGCGCCGAGCAGGGAGATTGGCAATTTTGGCGTTGGAAAGGTGGGGTCTGAACGCAAGAATTGCAGGAAGGCAGCAGCGTCCATTGGGCGCGCAATGGCATATCCCTGTACCAAATCCTGGCTGAGATTGCCCATGGCATCGAGAATGGAGAGAGTTTCGACCCCCTCCACGATCAGTGTCGCACCGAGCCCATCGGCGAGGAATTTCATGCTCTGCACAAAAGCCAAGATCTTCGGTTCTCGCGCCAAATCCTTGACCAGTTCTTGGTCGAGCTTGATTTTTTGGATGGGAAGGTTTTTTTTAAGCGCAGTAAGGAAGAATAGGCGCTGCCAATGTCATCAAGGGCGATTTGGGCGCCGGTCTCGCGCAGGTGCTCGAGGCGCTGTACCGCGATATCCCCCTGCAGAAAGTCGCCACTTTCGAGCAATTCTAGGGTAATGCGCTGCGCAGAAATGGGGCTTCCTTGCAGTACTCCCAAAAAGCAGGGCACACAGTCGCGATCTTCCATAAAGTCTGGGTCGACATTGAAAGACATCTCCAGGCAATAGCCCTCGGCATCGAGTTGTTCGAGGAGCTGTAGGCCGGCGCTCAGCATCAGGCGGCTGAGTTCGCGACGCTGCTCGAGGGTGAGGAAGGGCAGAAATTGCCGCGGCTGTAGTAAGTTGCTGGTATCCGTGCGTACCCGGGCCAATACTTCAAATCCTACTACCCGTTGCTGAAAGATCGAATAGATGGGTTGGAAGAAGGCGATGACACCCTCTGGAAAGCGCCAGGGCTCATCCGGCAGACCAAAAACTACCTGGGTAACGGGGCTGCCACAAATGCCTCCCTGCACTGGAGCAAAACTGCTACAATTTTTGGCCATGGGTCGTGCTGTTCTCCTGGGGCACAGCGGACAGCACCCATTTTACGTAGTAGCTGTCTCCTATTACTAATATAGACCAACGACGCAAATCAGCAAGCTTGCCAGGGTCCGTTACGGAGCCAGCGCAATCTGTTGGAGGCCTAGGGTCTCTGACCAGCCAAAGAGCAGGTTCAGGTTTTGCACCGCTTGCCCAGCCGCTCCCTTGACCAAGTTGTCTATGGTGCTGAGCACGACCACCTGCCCTGGTCGCGGTTGGTGAATCGCCAGCCGGCAGGTATTGGCACCGCGCACACTGCGGGTGCTGGGGTGACTACCGAAGGGCAGGAGATCGACAAAGGGCTCCTCCCGGTACTGTTGGGCGAAGAGCTCCTGGAGCTCGGCATCGGCACGGGGGGCTTGCAGGCGGGCATAGAGGGTGGCGTGAATACCACGAATCATTGGCATCAGGTGCGGGGTAAACTGCAGCTCGATGTCTTTACCGCTAACCTGGCTCAGGGTAGCCTCAATCTCCGGCCGGTGGCGGTGTCCGCTAACACCATAGGCCGCTACATTGTCGGCGCTCTCGGGTAGGATGAGGCCGACGCGGGCGCTACGACCGGCGCCACTTACCCCCGATTTGCAATCGGCGATGATGCCTTCCGGTGCGATCCAGCCGGCGCTGAGCAAAGGCGCGAGCCCCAGCGTCACGGCGGTAGGATAGCAGCCGGGGTTGGCAACCAAGCTGCTGCCGTGGATCCGTTCGCGAAACAATTCCGGCAATCCGTAGGCTGCCGTTGGTAAAAGATCGGGGCAGGTATGCGCAAGTCCATACCAATGGCGGAACTGTTCTCGGTCTTTGAGGCGAAAGTCGGCGCTCAGGTCGATAACGCGTACCCCCGCAGCGAGGAGCCGCGGTGCCATTTCCATGGCAACGCCGTGGGGAGTGGCGAAGAAGACGGCATCAAGTTGGCACAGTTCTTCGATGCTGGGGGTCGAGAAACAGAGATCCGTGAGGCCGCGCAGGTTAGGAAAGAGTGTATCGACCCGCTCACCGGCTTCGCCGCGGGAGCTTACGAAAGCAATCTCTGCCTCGGGGTGGGGAAGGAGCAAGCGCAGAAGCTCCACCCCGGTATATCCCGTACCGCCAACAATGCCCACCCGAATCATTGCGATTCTCCCAGAATCTGGATCCAAAACAAAAGCCGCCCGAAGGCGGCTCGCTGTGGCACAAGGGCCTTCTTAGCGCTTGGAGAACTGGTGACTACGCCGCGCCTTGTGCTTACCAACCTTCTTCCGCTCCACTTCGCGCGCGTCGCGGGTAACGAAACCGGCGCTACGCAGAGGGCGTCGCAGGGTTTCGTCGTAGACCATGAGGGCGCGAGTAATGCCGTGGCGAATGGCGCCGGCCTGCCCGCTGGCACCGCCGCCGCTGACATTGACAAGAATGTCGAACTGGCTACCGTTGCCGGTAAGCTCTAGGGGCTGCAGCACGATCATCCGCGAGGTTTCGCGGCCAAAGTACTCTTCCAAGCTGCGCTTGTTGATGCTGATCTTGCCGCTACCACGACGCAGGTAGACCCGCGCAGTAGCACTCTTGCGACGACCGGTTCCGTAATATTGTTCCATGCCAAATCCGCCTTAAAATTGCAAAGGTTGCGGCTGCTGCGCCGTGTGGGGATGCTGACTGCCCGCGTAGACCTTGAGCTTGCGATACATGGCGCGCCCCAAGGGGTTCTTGGGAAGCATACCCTTAACGGCGATTTCGATGACGCGCTCTGGGTGCGTTTCCATCATCTTCTCGAAAGACGCGCTCTTCAGGTTGCCGACATAGCCGGTGTGATGATAGTACATCTTGTCCTTGGCCTTGTTGCCGGTCACCGCCACTTTGTCGGCATTGATGACGACGATGTAGTCACCGATGTCGGCATGGGGGGTGAACTCCGGCTTGTGCTTGCCGCGCAGACGGCGAGCAATTTCGGTCGACAGGCGACCGAGGACTTTGTCTGTGGCGTCGATGACAAACCAATCCCCTTGCACTTCATGGGATTTGGCAGAATAGGTTTTCATGGAGCACTCCGCTATACGCGTCTCTACTGTCAAGGCGCGAAAGATTACCCGGATGCATCCTTGCTGTCAATGAAAAAAGCGCTTTGCGGGCCCGGGGTTCGCTCGCTGAGATTGGCGCGCAAAAAGAGCATGGCACGGCGGTAGCGATGGAGTTCTTGATCTACAGCGAGTACCTCATCCATCGCTTCGGCGGGGCTCGCCTCGGGCAAATGGCGCAGAAACGCCTGCCAGCGTTCGTCGATACGCTCTTGGCTAACCAGTAAGGCGTCGAGAATGCTGATGCAATCCGGGGTATTGGGTTCGTTGGGGTTACAGAGTTTGCGGAGGATTTGCGTGCTGTCCATGGCGACCTGCTTTGCGGAAAGTATTTCTGTACTGTGGATTCAGACACAGGCAATAAGCAAAAGTTGCATAAAAAACCGGGGCATTGCCCCGGTCGTTTACGTACTAACAAAACAGATATCAGTGACTCCCGTAGACGCTCTTTTTGGTGAAGCGGCCGCGGAAGACCCAAATCTGGTACCAGTTGTACATGATCATTACCGGCACAAATCCGGTCATGAACAGGGTGAACACGGCAAGGGAGTTCGCCGGATTGGCTGCTGCATCGATGGTCCAGGTACCGGGAACGATGTAGGGAAACATGGTTGCCCACATGGCGGCCCAGAGTAGTGCTACCACGCCTTCGCCCCAAAGCAGGGCAACAAAGTTATGCCCTGCCGAGTGATTGCTCATCGACTTGAAAGCGAAGAACAGCACAATGATCATCCATGCCGCCCAGACCCACCAGTTGGGGCCAGTCCACTTGGCGGCAGCCCAGGGGAAAATGGCATAAGACCAGACCAAGGTGATGACGATGGCAAGTAAGGCCAATAGCGAAACCACCGAGGTCCAACGCTTGGCGCGCTCGTGGATGACGTCGCCAGGTACAAAGCGAGCACAGAGATAAAGTCCGCCCGCCAGGCTGGCAGCAATTACCGCCCCAACACCGGTCCAAAGACTAAAAGGAGTAAGAAATCCCAGGGCGCCGCCGGAAAAATGCAACACGGGAGTATTATACCCCGTAGACGCAATTTGCGCGGCCATCCCGGACTTCATGGGGAAGCCTTGCAGGGTCGCCCCGAGGGCAACACCGGCGAAGAAGGGGGCTATCAGACTCCCCAGGGCAAAGAACCAGCCCCAGAGCTTGCGGCTGCTACGAGCATGGATGTGAAACTCAAAAGCCACCGCCCGCATGATGATCGCCCACAAAGCAAACATCAGGGGAATCATCAGATAGTTCAAGGCAGACCCGTAGACCAGGGGGAAGGCGCCAAAGAGAACACCGCCAGCCACTACCAGCCAGGTCTCGTTACCGTCCCAGAAACCAGCCATTGACGCCATGATGGCGCCGCGCTCGTCCTCATCCTTGGAGAAGAGAGCAAAAACACCGGCGCCGAGGTCGGCGCCGTCAAGGGCAATGTAAAAGAGAAACATCAAGGCCAAAAGAAGCCACCACCAGGTGGACAAGGCCGAGGTGATACGAACGATATCGTGGGTAAAATCCATGGTGACCTCCGTAAATCTGGGGCGGGATCACCCGCCCCGCTGGCGCTTAGCGCTCGGGCTTGAGGGTAGGCTTGGCAAAAGTGGTCTGCACATGACCGCCACCTGCCTGGCTGCCCTCTTCTTCGTGGTGGAAGAGTGTGTCCGAGGGCGCAATGCCATCAACACCCTTGGCAATGACCCGGCTGAAGAAGTACCAGGCACCGGCCCAGACCACGAGCTCGAATACGATGTAGCCAGCAAACCAGACGACTTCCTGGGTCATCGACATGTTGCTGACCCCTTGATAGGTGCGCATCAAGCCATAGACCACCCAGGGCTGACGGCCAATCTCACGCACCCACCAGCCGGTCCAAATTGCCAGGTAAGGCAGGAAGGCGGCGAAGACAACGGCGCGCAGGAACCAAGACTGTTGACGTAATGCTTGGGCAGTAAACTTGCCGCGCAGCCGTAACCAGTTCCCCCAGAGGGCTACAAAGAAAAGGAAGAAGCCGATGCCAACCATGGCGCGGAAGGAGTAGAAAGGCACCCAAACATCCGGCCGATCCTGCACGGGATACTGATCCAGTCCCTTCACCACGCCATTCCAAGTATGGGTTTCGAGCAAGCTCAAAACATGGGGGATAGCAATCTGAAAGACGTTACCATCGTTGTTGGCATTGGGGATGGCAATCAGATTCCAGCTGGTGTTCGGCTTGCCGTCAGGAAGGTAGGTGTGATAGTGCCCTTCCATAGCCGCCAAAGAGGTCGGCTGAGTATCCGCTACGTCCTTACCCGCGCTGTCACCAATGAAAATCTGCAAGGGAGTGACGATGAGCAAGGCAAGCAGAGTTGGCTTGAGCATCTTGGTGAAGAGCTCGGCATTGCGATTCTTCAGGATGAACCACGCACTCACGCCAGTCATGACGAAGAGAGAAAGCTCAACGGTGGCCACCCACATGTGCGGAAAGCCCCAGATGAAATTATCGTTGATAATTGCATGCCACCAATTGGTGACCTGGAAAAGACCATCCTTCAACACGACACCATTGGGAGTCTGCATCCACGAGTTGGCGACCAAAATCCACATCGCCGACAGGCTGGAGGAAAGGCCGACATTGAAGGTGGCAAAGGCATGCATGCCCTTACTAACCTTGCCCCAGCCAAAGACCATAAGACCGATAAAGCCGGCTTCGTACATAAAGGCGGTGATGGTCTCAAAGCCTAGGATATTGCCAAAGAAGGGGCCGACGGCTTGCGAGAAGGGACCGTAGAGGATGCCGAAGGCCATCTCCATGGTCACACCGGTGGCAACACCGGCGCCGAAGTTGATGATGAAGATCTTCTCAAAGAAGCGATTGAGTTTGTACCAGCGCTCGTCGCCCGTGCGCAGCCAAGCCACTTCCATAAAGAAAAGCAGCCAAGACATGCCGATGGTCAACGGCGTCCACAGAATGTGCATGGTAGTGATCCATGCAAAGTCCAGCCGACTGAGCAGGACGGGTAAGCTATTTTCGATGATCATCTCTGATTCCTCGATGGGTTGGGTTGTAACGAGGACAATGGAGCAAGGGTCATGCCACAACTAGCGTACAGCCGGGCGCAACAAAAATAAGACGTTACTGATATTCCCCGGCAGGGTTGGTGCAAAAGCACCGGACAAGATGGGTGTTTTGCACCAATTCTTGTGAAATAACCCACTATATTCAGATGTTTATATATTTAGATAAGCGCTTTTGCACTCTCTTCTCGGTTTGCAGGACGATGATCCTTCTCCTAAGCTTTGCAAGAGACTATCACAAGGCGATTGCCATTTTGACAGGGAGAAAGACATGGGCGGTTCACAACTGCAAGATTCTCAGGTTTGGCAGCAATTGCTGGCGCAGCGTGCCGTTTGGGGCGAAACCACCCTTGCCGAGCTTTTTCGCGATGATCCCGAGCGCGGCGAGAGAATGGTCGCCGCGGCCTGCGGTATTACCCTCGACTACTCCAAAAACTGGTTACGCGCCGAGACCCTAGCAGCGCTCCTCGAACTCGCCCGGGAGCGCGGTCTGGAAGCGCAGCGAGCGGCAATGTTTGCGGGAGAGCACATCAACCGTACCGAAGATCGTGCCGTGTTGCATGTTGCCCTGCGTGCGCCCGCCAGTGAAGAGATCTTTGACCAAGGTGTCAATGTGGTGCCGGAGGTCCATGCGGTTTTACAGCGCATGACGGACTTTTGCGATCGCGTCCACGCTGGGACCTGGTGCGGGGCAAGCGGCAAACCGCTGCGTCAGATTGTCAATATTGGCATTGGTGGCTCTTACCTGGGACCAGAGATGGCCTACCATGCGCTTCGGCGCCATCGCGTGCCGGGGGTACAGGAATACTTCGTCGCGAATGTGGATGGCGCCGCCCTGGAGGCCGTGCTGGCAGAGCTTGACCCAGAGCAAGTACTTTTTGTGGTTGCCTCCAAGACCTTTACTACCCTCGAAACCATGGCCAATGCCCAGGCTGCCCGGCGTTGGCTGGTCGCGGCTCTGGGCGAGGCAGCGGTGGAACGCCACTTCGTGGCGGTTTCCACCAACGACGCGGCGGTAGCGGCCTTCGGCATCCACCCGGAAAATAGCTTTGGCTTTTGGGATTGGGTTGGTGGCCGCTATTCCATGGACTCTGCCATTGGCTTGGCCACTATGCTGGCCATTGGTGCGGCCGGTTTCCGCGACTTGCTAGCCGGCTTTCGCGCCATGGATGAGCACTTTCTGCACGCCCCGCTGGAGCAGAACCTGCCGGTACTACTGGGGGTGATCGCCCTTTGGTACAACAATTTCTGGCAGGCCCAGAGTCAGGCGATTCTTCCCTACGCACACGATCTGCGTCGTTTTCCCGCCTATTTGCAGCAATTACAAATGGAGAGCAACGGCAAACGGGTGGATATCGATGGCGTACCCCTATCGGTGGACAGCAGTCCGGTCATATGGGGCGAGCCGGGGACCGACGGGCAGCATTCCTTTTACCAACTACTGCATCAGGGTACGCGCTTGGCACCCTGCGACCTCCTTGGCTTTCTGCAACCGCTGAGCGACTTCACCGAACAGCACGACTTGCTCATGGCCAATCTCTTCGCTCAGGCCGAGGCCCTGGCCTTCGGTCGCTCTGCCGCCGAGCTTCGTGCCTTAGGGGTAGCGGAGGTACAGATTCCGCATCGGGTTTCGCCGGGCAATCGTCCCAATAATCTACTCCTCGTCGACGCACTTACGCCCTTTTCCCTCGGTACCTTGGTGGCGCTCTACGAGCACAGCGTCTTCACCCAGGGAGTAATCTGGGGCATCGATTCTTTCGATCAGTGGGGGGTGGAATTGGGCAAGGTTCTCGCCGCACGGGTAGACGAGGATATCCGTGGTGCGGCGGCGCATCCCCACGACAGCTCGACCCAGCGTCTGATTGCGCGTTATCGGCAGGTTCGTAACCCCTAACGGGAACTTTTCCCGGCGGCAGTCCTTCCAAAGGGGAACATTTCCCCATGAGTATTGCCGCCGCAATGAAAAAAACTGCCGCATTCTTTGCCGTTTTCTTACTCTCCAGCAGCGCCTACGCCGTCATTCCCACCCCGACGCTGCCGGCGCCGCCACCCATGCCAGCGCCGCAGATTTCTGGCGTCAAGGCGGCGGTGCTCCTCGACGTCAACACCAACCAAGTGCTGCTCGACCAAAACGGTCAGGCGAGTTACGACCCCTCGGGGCTAGTGAAACTGATGACGGCGTATCTGCTCTATCAGGCAGAACAGCAAAAGCTGTTACATCCAGACGAAAAAATCTCGGTTTCGGTGCAGGCTTGGCATGCGCCGGGCTCGAGTATGTTCATCCAACCGGGGCTGCCGGTGACGGTGGACGAACTGACCCACGGCCTACTCATCGATGGCGGAAATGATGCCGCCATCGCCATCGCTCAGTCGGTGGCTGGCAGCACTTCCGGTTTTGTTGACCTGATGAATCGGGAGGTAGCACAACTCGGTTTGCAGCAAACCCACTTCGTTAACCCCGACGGCATGCCAACCCCCGGGCAGCGCAGCACCGCCCTCGACATGGCGCATCTTGCCCGTGCGCTGTTGGTGAAATTTCCGCAGGTGGCTGCAATAGCCGGGCAAGCGAGCTACCGCTACAACAACATCACGCAATACAACTACAACCCCTTGGCGGGACAAAAGGGCATCACTGGGCTGGGAGTGGGGCTCGCCGCCGCTAATAATTGGGACCTCGCAGTGAGCGCCAGCAAAGATGGGCGGAGTCTAGTGGCGGTGATTTTGGGTGCGAGTTCGCGCGCGGTGGCCGGCACCGATGCGTCGGCCATGCTGCACTATGGCTTCCACGGCTGGAAGCAGGTACAGGTTTTCCCTGCCGAGGCAGTGGTGGCGCGTCTCCATCACGTCGATTGGAGCCCGGAGACCCTCTCGGTGCATACCCTGCGGGCGATCCAGGTGGCAGTGCCGACGCCGGGGAGTGGAAAAATCAGCAGTCGCTTTGTGCCGGATCCGCACTTACGGGCGCCGATTGCCGCTGGCGCCGCGGTGGGTAGCCTCGAGCTTCTAGCGCAAGGCAAGGTCTTGAAGACAGAACCGGTCTTCGCCGCCAACGCTGTGACCAAGGCGGGTTGGTTTGCCCGGCTCTGGCATCGCGTGCGGGGGGCGTTGTGAGTTTTTTGGTCACTGCGCAAAGCGTGAACTGAGCGATGACGCTGCGTAACCGCAGTTGGCGGTTTTGGCTCCTGTTCATTGTTCTTTTCGTCCTTCTTGATGTAGTGGTGGGGTTAGGTTTCTGGACCTATCGAATTTGGCAGGAGTTGCCGCCGGTGGCGCAGCTCGAACATTGGCATCCTGCCGAACCTCTGCGCATCTATGCCAATAATGGGCAAATCTTGCAGGTGATCGGTCCGCAGTTACGCTATGCCTTGCCGCTGCGGGAAATTCCCAAGCCCTTGCAAGAGGCGTTCATCGCTGCCGAAAACGCCAAATTTTATAGTCACGACCCCATCTACTACCCGGTGAGCTTTCCCGGCATCATCCGGGCTGCCTGGGTCGATCTCATTCATTGGGGGCCGGTGCAGGGGGCAAGCACCATCACCGAGCAGGTGGCGCGCAATTTCTATCTGACGCCCAAAAAGACCATCACCCGGAAGGTGGCAGAAATCCTGCTGGCCTATAAACTCGCCCATCATTTGGATCGAGCGCAGATTCTCGACCTCTACCTCAACAAGATTTATCTGGGCGAGGGGGCCTATGGGGTGCAGGCCGCGGCCGAGACCTACTACGGCAAGACCGTGGGGCAACTGGACCTGAGCCAGATGGCGACCCTGGCGGGTTTGCCGGCGGCCCCATCTGCCTTCAATCCCATTGCCTCGCCGGCATCCGCCAAGGTGCGCCGGGACTATGTGTTGCGGCGCATGGCCAGATTGGGCTTCATCAGCCAGAAGGAGGCCGAAGAGGCAATCGCCAAGCCCATCGTCGCGCACTACCACGCCCCCGCCAGCAATCTGGCCCCCTATGCCACGGATTGGATCCGTACTTGGCTGGAAAAGCAGTTCGGCCCCGATTTCACCTATCGTAGCGGCCTGCGGGTGTACACCAGCATCGACCCGCGGGACCAGCGGGCTGCGAGCCGGGATCTGGCCATCGGTCTCGAAAATTATGCCATGGGTCTCGATAGCATGGATCCCAAGGCCTGGCATGGTCCCATCGCGCAACTGCGCGGACACCTGTTGCAGGCTGCCTTGGCGGGGCAGCGACCGCCGATGCTGCCCGATTTCGATCCCGCCAACTTGCGCTGGGCAGTGGTCAAGACGGCGGATGCTCGACAAGCCGAAATCGTCATACAAGGCAAGACCCAGGCGACCCTGATCCCGCGCGATGTGGCCTGGGCCCGTTTGCAGCCCAATGGCGAGCGGCCGCAGGCCGTCGACCAAGTGCTGGCGGCGGGGGATCTCATTTGGGTGCGACCTTATGTGGCAGCGGCGACGGCGGGCACGGGCAACCCCGTCTGGGGTACCCGGGTCTGGCATGCGGTACCCCATGGCGGTTGGCAACTGGCGCAGATTCCCCGTGTGCAGGGTGCCCTGGTCTCCCTCAATAGTCGCAGTGGAGCGATTCTGGCGCTGGCGGGAGGCTTTAGCTACGAATTGAGCCATTTTGACCGCGCCCTCTATGCCTATCGGCAGCCGGGCTCGGGCTTCAAACCCTTTGTGTACAGCTCGGCCATCGACGCGCCTACCTTGTTGGCCAGTGGCCATAAAGGCTATTACACCCCAGTCTCGCTGATTGCCGACACGCCTTTGATTCTCCATCTCGGCAATGGGCAAATTTATGCGCCCACCAATTACAGCCGCACCTTTTCCAACACGCCATTTCCCATTTGGGAGGATCTGGCGGATTCCCACAACGTGCCGAGCGTGCGCTTGCTGATGGATGTGGGTATCCCCTACGCAAAACGCTATGTGCAGCGTTTTGGGTTCCCGACCTCTCAGGTACCGGCAACTCCTTCCATGGTCCTCGGCGCTGGAGATTTCACCCCCCTGCAAATGGCGCGCGCCTACGCCACCTTCTCCAGCGGCGGCTTCCTACCCCACCCCTACCTCATCCGCAGGATCGTCACCGCCAATGGCACGCAAGTGGCGCTGCTCCATTGCCCGCTGGCCTACCAACCGCCGCGCCAGCAGACCGTCATCCCGCCGGGCGTTGCCTATTTGATGACGCGGATGATGGAGCGGGTGATCCGTGTGGGTACCGGGGTTGCGGCGCAGATCCTGCAGCGCCACGATTTAGCTGGTAAAACTGGCACCACCAATGCCGAGGAAAACGCTTGGTTCAACGGTTACAATCCAGAGATTACCACCTCGGTATGGGTGGGCTACTACGATAACCACAGCATGGGTACCTGGGCGGCGGGGGCGCGAGAGGCCTTACCCATCTGGATTCGCTATATGGGAACGGCCCTGCAAGGGCTGCCGGACAATGGATTTTTTATGCCCCCGGATGTGGTGCAGGCGCGCTACGACCCCCGCACCGGCACCTTGGCAGGTGGAAGCAAGGGTAAGCTCGGCTATTTCCTTGCCGGTTATTTACCGCCGCAGCAAAAATCTCGACAAGCGCAGGAGCAAAGTTTTGTGCATGCCCTGATGAA